>JAAUQT010000077.1 GCA_012033495.1 Cyanobacteria bacterium RM1_2_2
CAATTCATCCTCTGTAGGGGCAGGTTTTGCAGATAGCCTATCACTGGGACGGAGAGATTTTTTGCCAAACCTGCCCCTACGCCAATTCTCTGTATGGTCAGGTTTTGCGATCAATCCATCACCGAAATGGCATGATTTTTTGCCAAACCTGCTCCTACGCCACCACCGTCACCACGCCCGTATCCAAGTCATAGCGTCCACCAACAATTTTGAGTTGCCCGGATTGTAGCCGCTCGGTGAGGAGCTTGGATTGCTGCAACTGTTCGATTTGATAGCGAACGTTCGCCACGACTGCATTTTCGACCAGATCGCCGGCTTCAGCTTTGACCCGATCAACAGCAGGAAGGATTGCTTTAACAAAGGAGCCAATTTCTCCGGGCAGTGCTTTCTGTTGAACGGCGGCGGTCACTGCGCCACAGCGTTCGTGCCCCAACACCATGAGCAGGGGCGTGTTCAGCAAAACGACCGCATACTCAATGCTGCCCAGCGAAGTGGGAGTGACAATGTTGCCAGCGATGCGGACATCAAAAATGTCGCCGATGCCTTGATCGAAGATGATTTCAGCAGGGCGCGCGAATCGGCACAGCTTAGAATCGTCACAAAGGGATGCTGAGCCTGAGCCACCTCAAGCAACCGGGACTCAGTTTGGTCAGGATACTCAGGATGATGTTGCACAAACCGTTGGTTGCCTGCCAGCAGTTTTTGCAGTGCGGCATCGGGCGTCAGGGATGAATCGGAGAGTTCAGCCGCCTCAGCCGCAGCTTGCCCCAGCCAGCCAATCGTTAGCCAGCCAGAGCCAGCCATGACACTGAGCCGGAGGAAGGCGCGTCGATTCAACCGATTGATCAGATAACTCATTCGCGTTACTCCTTACAGCGAAGCAATACAGCGCACTGAGCGAATTTCCATCACATCAGATACATAACAAGTGCCGCCAAATTTGTTGAGAATTGGTCGAATGGTTTCAACGACGGGCTTAATTTGGTCGGGCATACAAAACGCCAGAATGTAGACATTATCGAGCATCGTCATGTCCAGATCTTCGTTGGCATCATCGCCGCGCAGCCCCTTGCCGGCCACATTGCGAATCACCGCATGACCATGCACCCCCGACTTTTCTAACGCTTCCAGAATTTTGGCTAACTCTCTGGAATTGGCAATAATTTCTATCTTTTTAACAATGTGCATAAAACTAGCTCCTCTAAAACTATCTCCATAGGAGGTTGATGCCGTACAAATAAAGCGGAATGCCGACAATGATGTTGAATGGAAACGTGACCGCTAGCGCCGTGGAAACATATAAACTTGGATTGGCTTCTGGCACGGTCATGCGCATGGCGGCTGGCACTGCGATGTAAGACGCACTGGCACACAGCACCGAAAACAGCAGCGCATTACCCTGGGCTAAGCCAATGACTCTGGCAATTCCCAACCCCACCCCCGCATTCAGAATTGGAATCAAGATGGCAAACGCGATCAGGAAAATGCCTGTTTTTGCAGGTCTTTAATCCGGCGAGCGGCAACCAAGCCCATATCGAGCAAAAAGAAAGTCAGCACTCCATAAAACAAGCCTTGAGTAAATGGCTCTAACACTTGCCAGCCATGCTCGCCGGTCAGCACCCCAATGATCAAACTCCCCACCAGCAAAAACACCGAGCTATTTAAGAACGCTTCTTGCAGCACTTCCGGCCAGGAAAAATCTCGCTTGCCTTGCTCGATCGTAAACAAACTCACCAAAATTAGCCCGACGATAATTGCAGGCGATTCCATGAGCGCCAAAGCCGCCACCATGTAGCCATCAAATGCAATGCCCAACTCGTCTAGAAATGCGCTGGCCGTGATGAAAGTGACGGCACTAATCGAGCCATAGGTCGCCGCGATTGCCGCTGCATCGTAAGTATCAAGCCTGAGCTTGAGGATGAAAAACGTGTAGATTGGCACAAGACAAGCCATCAGCATGGCCGCCAACAGCGTCAGAACGACATCTTGCGTTACGCCGCTTTTAACCAGTTCCACCCCGCCTTTGAAGCCAATTGCAAACAGCAGATAGAGCGACAACAGCTTTGGCACGGGGGCTGGAATTTCCAGGTCAGACTTGACAAAAACGGCAGTCATTCCCAGGAAGAAAAACAAAACTGGCGGATTCAGAATGTTAGAGACAATGAGGCTGATATCCATCAGCAGTCCTCCTGCAATGGGTGAGCGCAAAAATTGATCATTCTCTGCATTGTAAAAATCTGTGGAATGGCTGATTCATCATGTCTACGTGCTGTCCCCTCTGTCAATTGCATCTAGGCGAATCGCTAGAATTATTCACTTTTGGGCGGTGTCGTTCTCCGGTTGCGAAACCTATATGATGCGAAACTAAACAAGAGGTATTGCTCAGCAGGGCATCCATCACCCAACGATTGACTAGGAACACCGGGATGACAGCATTACTCAAACGTTTTTCCTGATTGCGATCACATTGGTCATTGTCCCTTTGCTAGGGCTGTCGCTCTGGAGCAGTTTAACCGAGCCGCAAATTACCGATCGGCTTCAGCTTTACCAAACTGATTTGTTGCTGCACGTCTCAGAGTTGAAAGCCGACCGTCCCGAAGAGGCGAATTTGCTGGCGGCTCGCCAAGCAGTTTTAGGAGACAATCCGCTGAAGACGGCACTAGAGCAGTATGAAGAAGTGCGAAAGTCAGCAACCGAAAGTTTGCAAAAGTTTCAGGCTCAGAGCCAGCGCGAGGCGCAAAATCGGCGCATTCCACCGACCGAAACAGCAAAGCCCATTGCTCCCACCCCACCCCTCGATGCGGCCGCCCCAGATTCTGCCGATGTGCTGAAGCAGCAGGTGTTACTGAATCAACTGGATCTGCGGATTGGGTTACTGCAAGCTCAGCAAGGCAACGGGCCCACCGCGCTAGAAACCTGGACGCAGCTAAAGCAGGCTCCCAATGGCAGCAGTGACCCATCCGTTGCCCTTGCCGACGTGTTGATCAACCTCTGGCAGGAACCCGCCCAAATTCTGCCCAACGCCGAGGAGCTTTTGCAGAAAAACCTGGAAGGCTGGTTTCGCTATGTCGGGTTGTCTCGGCTGTATCAGCTTCAGCAGCGGACTGATTCTTTGATCACCTTACAGGCAGAAGAACAGCAAATTGCGCAGCAAACCCTCATTAAACTGGCAGCCGTCAGCACGGTGCCTGCAATTGGCGCTTTGATTGGCGTTGCCCTGATCATCGGGTTAGGAATTCGCTGGCTCAATCGATCTGCCGCTTCAGCCGCCGAAACGCTGGACTGGCAGGTTCCCTGGAACTGGGAAGTGATCGCTTGGGTGCTGGTGGTCGGCTTCTTTTTTGCAGGTCAAATTGCGATTCCCGGCATTTTGGGTTTAGGCAGCCGTTTTCTGAACCAACTCGGCGTGAGCGTATCGCTAGCGGCGACCGTCGGCGGACGAGCCAAAGCTTTTTATACGCTGACTTACTACTTGCTGATGTCGGGCACAGGGCTGTTTGTGCTGTATCGCGCGGTCAAACCCTTCTCACCCCTGCCGCCTGACTGGTTCCGGCTGACTGGAAAACGCAACTGGTTTTTGTGGGGGCTAGGCGGCTATTTTATTGCCCTACCGCTGATGTTTGCTGTCTCGTTGCTCAACCAACGGTTTTGGCAAGGGCAGGGCGGCAGTAATCCGCTGTTGCAAATTGTTTTGGAAGAAGGCGATCCGGTCGCATTGCTGATTTTCTTTCTCACGGCTGCCGTTGCCGCTCCCATTTTTGAAGAACTGCTGTTTCGTGGGTTTCTGCTGCCCTCTCTGACTCGCTATCTGCCCGTTTGGGGGGCAATTGTTGCGAGTGGCTTTTGTTTTTGCACTGGCCCACCTCAGCCTCTCTGAAGTGTTGCCCCTTGCCACCTTAGGAATCGTGCTGGGCGTAGTCTACACCCAATCGCGGGGCTTGCTCGCCTCCATGCTGCTGCATAGCCTTTGGAATAGCATCACAATGATTGGGCTGTTTATTTTAGGAAGTGGGACAAAATAGGGGAGAGAGGGAAGATGGGGAGTGAGCGGCAGCAAAACAAGATTGCGATAAAAGAGAATATCGATCAGCTACCGACAGCAATTTTGGAAATATTTGCACCCGTCCTAACATCCCCGAAATTACGAATTACGAACTGGTAAAAGCCTATGTCTCTCACAGCCCAAGAGCTAGAAGCTCAAATGCCGGATGCGACTCAACTATGGAGCGATGAGCCGGAAATGGAAAGTTCGCTGCACTATGCTCAACTTGCCCTACTGGTTAGCTGCTTAGAATGGCTCTGGCGCGATCGGCAGGATTTTTTTATTGGCGCAAATTTGACGATTTATTTCAGTCGGCAGCAGCTTAAAAACCGCGATTTTCGAGGGCCAGATTTCTTTTTGGTGAAAGATGTAGAGAAGCGCCCGCGTCGCTCTTGGGTGGTGTGGGAGGAGGAAGGCAACTATCCTGATTTAATCATCGAACTGCTTTCAGACTCTACCGCAGCGATTGACCGAGGGCTAAAGAAAAATCTGTATGAAAGTCGGTTTCGCACGCCGGAGTATTTCTGGTTTTCGCCGGAGACACTAGAGTTTCAGGGATACCGAATCGATGGCGGACGCTATATCCTGATTGAGCCAAATGATCAGGGCTGGCTTTGGAGTCAGGAATTGGAGCTTTATTTAGGCGTCGTTGACCAAAAGCTGCGCTATTTGAGTCAAGAAAGTGAGTTGATCCCCACTCCAGCAGAAGCGGCTCAGCAGGCTCAACTTCAGGTAGAGCAGGAACGACAGCGTTCGGAGCGCTTAGCAGAACAGTTGCGGACGCTGGGCATTGATCCTAATTCTGTTTGAGATGCTTGTTTACACTGCAACAAACGCTATGATTCATGCCAGAAGGAGCATCCAGGAGTAAAATACTGGCACAGTCAATTATCTTAAGACTATTTTGATCGGACGCAGAAGGGTTTTGCAGCAGATGGGGGGAATGGTGGGTGGAGTCGGAGTACTGCTGGTGGCTTGCGAGCGGGGCAACCGCACAGGGCAAGAGAATCAGACGCCCCAAACCATGCAGCTAACCAGCCCTGCCTTTGCCACAGATGGGCTGATTCCAAGTGAATTCACGTGTGATGGAGCCGATCGTTCGCCTGCCCTCAATTGGGACAATCCCCCTGCTGAAACTAAGAGCTTCACCCTTGTTTTGACCCATTTAGATGCATCGCCGCCTTTGATTCACTGGGTACTCTATGATTTGCCGCCCGACACCCGCAGTTTGCCAGCCGCTATTCCAACTCAGCCTTTTTTAACGGCAGGGGTGCAGGGCAAGAATGATTTTGGTCAATATGGATATCGCGGCCCCTGTTTGCCAGAAAATGAGCAGCGCTATGCTTTCAAGCTTTATGCTGTAGACACGGTGTTAGATTTACCGCCCGGCAGCGCCTACCCAGACATAATGGCAGCGTTGGCAGGGCAGGTGCTCGCCGAAGCAGAGTTGATTGGACGCTATAGCCGCCAACCCTAGCCCTATGGATCCTAATAAAGTCGGACTGCGCTCACGCCTCTTTTTTTCCCACATCATTGTCATGGTGGTGGGGCTACTGACGCTGCTGGCAATTGGCAAAATCTCTTCGCCGCGCTTTTTTGCCTTTTATTTGAAGCAAATCGAGGTCGGCGGGTTTAGCGTCCGGCAGGTGAGAACGCAACTCATCCGCAGTTTTGATGATGCCTGGAGTAAGGGCGCGTTCTGGTCGGTGGTGGTGGGGGCTTCGACGGCAGGCGGCCTCAGCTATTTGGTTTCTAAGCGGATTGTGCAGCCATTGATTCAAATGGAGGAAGTGACGAAAAAGTTCGCCTCTGGGCATCTAGAAGAGCGACTGCCGCCCAACGAAATTCCAGAGGTGGATCAGCTAGCAACCAGCTTTAACCGCATGGCGGCCACTTTAGAAGGGATTGAACAGCGCCGCCGCGAATTGGTTGGCGATCTCACCCACGAACTCCGCACACCGCTGACCGTTTTGAAGGGCTATCTAGAAGGGTTAGCAGATGGCACAATTGAACCGACACCCGAAATCTATCAGCGGCTTTCCCGTGAAGCTACCCGAATGCAGCGTTTGGTCAACGATTTGCAAGAACTTTCCAAAATGGAAGCAGGCTATTTGCCAATCGACGCTCGCCCCTTTGACCTATACCCCCTGCTTGCCTCAGTGGTGCAGCGGTTTGCCGATCAGTTGTTGACCGAAAACAGCCCCCGAATGCTGCTCGACTGCCCGCCAGAAATGCCGCGAGTTATGGCTGATCCAGAACGCATCGAGCAAATTATGGTGAATCTGGTAGGGAATGCTTTGCGCTACACGTCTAAAGGCTCGGTGGTGGTTAAAGTTTATCCTGAAAATGATCGAGCCTGGATTGCTGTCATTGATACGGGTGAAGGCATTGCCGCAGAAGATTTGCCCCACGTATTTGAACGATTTTGGCGAGCCGACCGCTCGCGGGATCGCAGTTCTGGCGGCACAGGGGTTGGCTTGGCGATCTGTCGTCGTCTGGTGGAACTGCATGGCGGCATGATTGAAGTCACTAGCGAACTCGGCAAAGGCAGCACTTTCCGGTTTTCCTTGCCCCTTGCCCGCGAAAAAGTTGGCGGTTTGCGAGAACTGAAGCGAGGATGACGAGAAGGTGATTCAATGAAATACTGGCTGATGAAATCTGAACCAGAGGCGTATAGCCTGCAAGATTTGAAAAACGACCGAACAACGATTTGGGATGGGGTGCGAAACTATCAGGCGCGAAACTTTCTGCGGGAAATGCAGGTTGGCGATCTGGCGTTTTTTTATCACTCCAACACGGTTCCTCCGGGCATTGCGGGGTTGACGCAAATTGTGGAATCGGGCATGGATGATCCGGCTCAGTTTGATCCAAACAGCAAGTATTTTGATCCAAAATCGACTCCGACCTCTCCGCGCTGGCAGACCGTTCAAGTTGAATTTGTCGAAGCATTTCCTCATTATGTCCCACTGGATACCTTACGGCAGCAGTTTAGCCCGGAGGAACTGTGGGTGGTGCGCTCAGGAAATCGACTTTCGGTGATGCCTGTTCCAGGCGTTGTTGCAGAAAAGATTTTGGCAATCGGGCGCGGGAAAGCTTAAGTTTGAGAATGTTCCGTAGATATGTTTGCAGATATGTTTACAAATACTCTTAATAATACTCTCATAAATTAACGTCTGACCCAACCGTTGATCGTAAAACGACTGTCAGCGAACTTTTTGGAAGGACACTGAATCGGCAGCACTTCGTGCATGTAGCGGCTCAAAAAGAAAACGATGCTGTTGTTACGAGGCTCGACCTGTTTGAAGGTGTCTGCCTGAACGTAGTAGTTGTTTTGAATTTTGCTGTCATAAATCACAAGTTCGCCTCCAGAAAAGGGTTTGGGTTCCCGATAGAAATAGTAAACATAGGTGAGTTCACGGCTTGCGGTATCGGGGCTGCCATTGTCGTTGTGAACTTTGTAATAGTTGCGGTCATTGTGGGCAGTCAGTTGAGCCTCAATTTGGGATGCTTGGAAAAACGGAATGCCAAACTGCGCTAACACATCCGGTAAGACAGCTTGAATGCGTTGGGTAATCAATTTCTCGTGGTCTGGGAACGAATAGAGAACAACCGACTCACGATAGTTTTCCTCTCCAGTGAATGTGCTGGTTGGCACAAATTGATCGGCTTTGGCAATCACATAGTCTAATAGCTGTTGATGCTCTTCGTTTGTGAGAAACTGATCAATTTGCAAATATTCTGAATCTAACGGATCGTGACGAGCGGCGGCGGCAGGCGGCTCTTGTTCAATAATCAACGGTGGCTCTGTAATCAGCCCAATCAACCGCCCGCTGGGAAACGCTAGCACCGCCTGTCCTTGATTGATCGGAATTTGAAATAGCTGTTTGTTGGGATTGGCATCGCCTTCAATCAAAGCTTCATAAAGCTCTTGCAGCAGCGAATCTTCCGGTGAAATTGAGACAGTATACTGCTGTCCACCTGTCAGCAACAGCGTCACCGCAATTTGGTCAGCTATCTGTGATGGGATTTGCGAATCAGTTTGAGAAGCCATTTGAGACGACATAAGCATGAAGAGGAATATGAAAGAGGAATACGATCACCTGCGCCATTTCCAATTGCAGTTCTAATGTAAAAAATGAACTAATGTAAAAAATGCCGAACTCCAGTCAACACCATAACAACCCCCAATTCATTCGCCGCTTGGATTGAGTCTTGATCTCGGAGGCTGCCTCCTGGTTGCACAATGGCAGTAATCCCTGCGTCTGCTGCCGTTCGCACCGAGTCATCAAACGGGAAGAAACCATCACTCGCTAAAACGGCTCCTGCGGTTGCTGCATCTGCCTGCTCCAAGGCAATTTTCACTGACCCGACTCGGTTCATTTGTCCAGCCCCGACTCCGCGCGTCGTGCGGTCGCTTGTCACCACAATGGCATTCGATTTCACATGCTTGCAAATCTTCCAAGCAAACACCATCTCATCTATTTGGGTTGGCGTCGGTTGGGCATCCGTAACCACCTGCCACTTCGCCAGATCAACAGGCAAATCATCTGCGGTTTGCACCAAAAAAGCCGCCAGCAACCTGCTTGACCAGATGTTGAGGACCGCTCAGCAAATCGGGCAGAATCAGGACGCGCACCTTCGATTTTGCCTTGAGAATTTCTTCGGCTTCTGGATTGCAGGCAGGCGCAACCACACACTCCAAAAAGGTTTTCGTTAATTCAGTCGCGGTTGCTGGATCAATGGGCTGATTGAGCGCCACAATGCCGCCAAAGGCTGATACCGAATCGGCTGTGAAAGCTTTCGTGTATGCCTCGACCAAACTGTCGCCCAGCGCCGCGCCGCAAGGGTTGGTATGTTTGATGATCACGGCAGCCGGAGCTTCGGTGAATTCTGCCACGATACGGCGGGCGGCTTCAAGGTCTACTAAATTGTTGTAGCTTAGCTCTTTGCCTTGCAGTTTGGCCGCCGCTGCCCAGCCCGTCGGAGCCACCCCGGTTTGATACCACATCGCTGGCTGATGCGGATTCTCGCCATAGCGCAAGGTTTGCACTTCAGTTCCGGTTAGCTGGAAGCGGGAAGGCAGCACCTCTAGAGCGGGAGTAGCATTGAACGGTTGCTCAGAGGCTGGTTCGGAGGCTGGCTCAGATGCTTGCGCCGCCAAATAGCTCGAAATTGCCTGATCATAGGTGGCAGTATGCTCGAACGCTCGAAGCGCACAGGCTTGCCGAAAAGACAGCGAAGCTGCTCCCTGTTGGCGCAGTTCTGCCAAATAGCTGCTGTACTGGCTCGGATTGCACAATACAGTGAGGTGGGCAAAGTTTTTGGCGGCAGCCCGCAGCATCGCCGGCCCCCCAATGTCGATTTGTTCAATCGCTTCTGGAAGCCGCACATCCGGTCGGGCGATGGTTTGCTCGAAGGGGTAGAGATTCACCACCACCAGCGACATCGGGCGAATTTGATGGGCTTCCAAGTCTGCCAAATCCTGCGGAAGGTCTTGCCGCGCCAGAATGCCGCCGTGGATGCGAGGATGCAGCGTTTTTACCCGTCCTCCCAAAATTTCGGGCGAGCCGGTGTAATCAGAAACTTTTGTCACCGGAATGCCTGCGTCTTTTAGTGCCTGAGCCGTGCCACCGCTGCTGAGCAGATCAAAGCCAAATTCCTCAGTTAAACACCGGGCTAGGTCAACCAATCCAGTTTTATCCGATACACTGAGCAACGCTAAAGGAGCCATATGCTTACCCATCACTAAATCTTTTGCAGGGCGGTGAGATCAACCATCGCCTTACTCAGGATAGTAGAATTCTGCTCCTCCGAATTCTATGATGAGAGCAGTTCAAAAATTATCTTCACCCAAATATAAGGAGCGATCTTCTGTCTCTCGACGCCATTTCCTATCCGGCTCGTCGTCCACCTGCCCAAGCCCTGCTGGTCATGCTGCATGGATGGGGTGCAAATGCTCAAGATGTGGCAGCCTTAGCAAATTACATAGACCTACCAAAATTTGCCTTTGGGTTCCCCAATGCGCCGTTTCCCTTTCCTCATTCCCCCATCGGACGCATGTGGTATGACCTACCAGCAGACTATTCCTTCTTTGGTCAGCCTAGCTTTCGGCAGCAGCCCCAAGTCCAAGAAAGCCGTCAGCGCTTAAGGGAGTGGTTACTTTCCCTAGAGGCAACGACCGGCGTTCCGCTATCTCGCACCGTTCTGGCAGGCTTTTCGCAAGGTGGAGCCATGACGCTAGAAGTTGGGTTACAGTTGCCGTTGGCAGCCCTGCTGGTGTTAAGTGGTTATACTCACGCGCCGATTGAAGCCATCCTTCAGCCGGCTCCTCCGGTTCTGGTCGCGCATGGTCGCTCTGATCAGGTTGTGCCCTTGCTCGCCGCTCAACAAACCCAACAACAGTTAAGCAATTTGGGTGTAAAAGTGCAATATCACGAATTTGATATGGGTCATGAAATTCAGCCCAGCGTCTTAAAGTTGATGCAAAGTTTTATAGAAGAAATCGTGTTCCCTCCTGATTCTCCCGGAGAACCGCTATAGGATAGGGGTAGAGACATCTCGGTGACTCTACGGGATAAGCGAGCGATGGAACAGCGTTGAATTGATCACGGCCGAGCTTTTGTCTCGATCGGTGCACAAGGGGGAACAGTCATGAGAACACTACATTTTTCAGAGCAAGATGTCGCAAAGATCACTGCGACTGAAGTGGATGCTTTGGCGCAGCGTTTAGAGCAAGACGAATACAGAAGCCCCTTTGAAGGGCTAGAGGATTGGCACTTGCTGCGGGCACTAGCGTTTCAGCGCCCCGAACTGGTAGAGCCATACCTCTATTTACTTGACATAGAAGCTTACGATGAAGCCTAAATCGGTGTTTCGTCTAGGTTGTTCTTGCGCAGCAGGCAGTCATTTGCCTGCTTTTTTATATCTCGCCTTTATATCTCGCCTCGCGCCGCACCACCCCCACCCAGAAAGCCCCAGAGACCCTCAGAACAGTCAGAACAGAAAGATGTTAAATCAGTGGACACATCTGCAAGAGCCTCTACTGCTTAATCCTGACAGCCCAGCCACCCTTCATTCATCCCAGTACCCAGAGATTGGGATCGCCTAGTCATCCCCTAAATCAGCAACGCCAACTGACCTGCCTGTGCACTCAAAGTCAGTAAAACCTCTGCCTGCCTCCTGCCTCCTGCCTTGACTTAGCACAAGTCACAAGAGATGAATAGACTTAACTCGCTGCGTAATGAATAATCCAAAATGGATTGAGGAAAGATGCGACACTTGAAATCGTTACATTATTTCAATGTAGGTTCAATGTAGAGCCAGAGTTCTAGAATTTCATCAATCGTTGCTGATCTCGTTAAACAGCTTATGCTTCAGGGGAGACGGGTACTCGTCGGAATCGGGGGGGGAATTGCAGCCTACAAGGTGTGTCAAGTGGTGTCTACCCTGGCAAAGCTTGGAGTTGAGGTGCGGGTGGTGCTCAGCGATCACGCTCAGCAGTTCATCACGCCGCTGACGTTATCCACCTTGAGCCGTCATCCTGCCTACACCGATGACACTTTCTGGCAGCCCACGCACCATCGTCCGCTGCATATCGAACTCGGAGAATGGGCAAACACGATTCTGATTGCCCCTCTCACCGCAAACCTGCTGGCAAAGCTGGTACATGGTTTAGCCGATAACTTACTCACCAGCACGGTACTGGCTTCAACTAGCCCCATTTTGGTGGCTCCAGCCATGAATACAGAAATGTGGTATCAACAGTCGGTGCAGCGCAACTGGCAACTTCTGCAAGCCGACCCGCGCTATCACTCGGTCAATCCTGGAACGGGCATTTTAGCTTGCGATCGGGTGGGGGCAGGACGCATGGCTGAACCGTCTGAAATTTTGACTTACTTGCACTCTTTGCTCTATACGCAAGGCAAGCGCGACTTGGTGGGCAAGCATTTGTTAATCAGCGCCGGCGGTACCCGAGAACACCTTGATCCGGTGCGGTTTATTGGCAACCCTTCGAGCGGCAAGATGGGAGCAGCGCTGGCTCAGGCAGCGTTACATCGCGGCGCAAAGGTGACACTGGTTCATGCCCCAATGGAAGCTCGCTTGCTGAACACTCTGCCCGGTGCGCGGTTGATTCCGGTGATTAGTGCGACGGAGATGCGGCAAGCGATGGTGAATTCCCTGCCCGAAGCCGATTGGACGATTATGGCGGCCGCCGTTGCCGATGTGCGCCCCACCGAATATAGCGCCGAAAAACTGCCCAAGCGCTTGCTGCCCAACCAGCTTCCCCTCTCTGCCGCCCCTGATATCGTCACGGAACTCAGCCACCTCAGACGCCCGAATCAGCGGTTGATTGGCTTTGCGGCCCAAACCGGAGACATCCTCACCCCGGCTCTGGAGAAACTGCAACGCAAGAAGCTAGATGCGATTGTTGCCAACGCCATCGACCAAATGGATAGCGGCTTCGGCAGTGATCACAATCAGGCGGTGTTTATTGACCACGAAGGGCGTAAGGTGGCGATTGGACAATGCAGCAAATTGCAAATGGCTCACCATCTTTTTGACTTCATTCATACCATGTCGAGCAAAGCAGGATAGCGGCGGATGCTTAATTTTTGAGCTTTAATTTTTGAGCTTATTTCGCAGCTTGGCTCAGCATCCACTGCATCGCTCCGGGCAGGAGTCGATAGGCTTCGGTTGCCACTGCCACTGCCCCGACCACCACTTCCGAGCGTCGCTTTGTCACCGCCTCCCAAATGGCTTGGGCAATGTCTTGCGGCTGGCTGACCCACGCCCCTTGTAGCGTCGATTCAAGCTGCTGACGGCGGGCGGTGCTGTCTTGCTCATCTTGGCCGCGAAACATCGCTCGTTCTAGAAAATCGCTGTTGATGACGCCCGGATGAACGGCGCAAACCTGGATGCCTTTTGGAGCAAGCTCTAGCCGTAGGGTATCGGTCAAGCCTGTTACGGCATATTTGCTGGCGCAGTAAGCCGTCATATTCGGCAGAGGCATCTTGCCACCAAACGATCCCACATTCACGATTGCTCCCTGTCCGCGTTGCAGAAATTGCGGCAGCAGAGCCTGAATCGTGTAGACATAGCCCCAAAAGTTGGTATTCATAATCTGCTGCCAGTCGGCGGCTGTGGTGTCTGCCATCGTTCCAGTGAGGCAAATCCCGGCATTGTTGACCAGCACATCGATCGCGCCAAATTTTACCAATGCCTGCTCGACTAGATGATCTACCGACTTTGCCTCAGCCACATCCGTTGGAACCGCCAAAGCCTGCCGCCCCAAACCTCGGACTGCCTCAGCCGCCTGCTCTAATCGATCGGGCTGTCGGGCTGCCAGCACCACGTCATATCCCTTTTGGGCAAACAAAAGCGCTGTGGCTTTCCCCGACCCTTGCGATGCGCCCGTAATCAACACCGTTGCCATAAGCAGTCCTACCTTGAATGAAGGGTGTGGTTTTGAATTCGATGATCTAGCTCAATCGGGCCGTACATTCCAAAATCATGCGCTGATTGTTAATTGCGTGTGGCTGAATTTCGAGGGCCTGCCGGAATGCCTGAATCGCCGCCGCATATTCTTCCAACGCGGCATAGCATAAGCCAATCCCGTGCAACGCGCCAAAATGAATGGGGTTGAGCGCCACCACTTTCTGACAATCCGCCAGAGATCTGCGGTAGCGTCCCTGAAGGTAATACAGCACCGCTCGACGGTTCCAAGCCTCAGCAAAATCTGGCTGATCCTGAATCAAATCTGTGAGCAGCGCTTCTGCTTCATTCACTTTGCCCCCTTGCAACAAGAGTTGGCTCTGTTCCAAGATTTGTAGACCGTAGGCTCCTTTTTGATGAAACCAGATTTGCCAAAGCTCGCGAGTAGCCGCCTCTCGGATGGTTTCGTCTGTGCTCTTCAGGTCTGCTAGCAGCAGGTCGATTGCCGGATTATCCATTAGAACAGGGATGAAGCAATAGGACTTGTCTTTAATATTTTGTAATATTTTGTGCGTTTCTGCAAAATCAATCTCTTAGCTGTCTGGCTTCAGTCAAGCTGCTTGCAGTTAAGTTGGTGAATTATGCAACATCATCAAGGCTAACAACATCATCAAGGCTAACTAGATCAACACGACAAATAATGTAAATTGAAAAGTTTCTGGTGATCTGCTTACGGCGAAATATGACAATGGCAGCTAAAGAAGAACTAAGCTAGCTTGAACGACTATATGAAAGCTAGAGTTAATCAACATGCAATGCAAAAATATAATAGCGATTCAATTGTTTTACCCGCAGTTCGGGTAATTACCGGGCATGGATGCTAGAAGCCCTGATTTGAACAAGGGAGCGATCAGGTTACAGTTATTTTCTTTGCCGTTGTAGGGGCTGTGCTCCATTCCAGCTAACACCCTGACGATGGCAGAGCGACGGCAGAGCGACGGCCCCTAGCCTATTGTTGAGGGCGGGCCCGATCCGGCGGATGCCGTCAACGTTTGACCATGATTTGACTATTTGACCATTTTTGACCATTCATGGATGACGCGCCCCAGATCGACGGCACAAATCAACAGCACAAATCAACGGCACAAATAAATCAGCACCCCAACCTCAAAGAAATGATGATTTTCCTTAACAGAACTACATAATTGACTAGAATCAATAAAGACCGGATGCAAACTAACGCCACTTCGCCATGCACCTGAAGCTCACTGAATCGAGATTACCTTTCGCAACCCTGCTGCTAATCGCGCCCTTTTTCCTCTGGGGAACGGCAATGGTGGCAATGAAGGGAACCCTCTCCCACACAACGCCGCTGTTTATGGCAGGAGTCCGGGTCTTTCCGGCGGGTCTACTGATTTTGCTGGCTGCTTTGGCAATGGGCAGACCTCAACCGAGAGGCTGGCTAGCGTGGCTGTGGATTGGGCTGTTTGGCTTAGTTGATGGCACGCTGTTTCAAGGCTTTCTGGCAGAAGGACTGACTCGCACAGGAGCCGGATTAGGATCAGTAATGATCGACTCGCAGCCGCTGGCCGTGGCGCTGATGGCAAAGTTTCTGTTTGGCGAGCAAATTGGGCTTTGGGGCTGGTTGGGGCTGGCATTTGGAGTAATTGGCATCAGCTTGTTGGGCATTCCGCAGGAGTGGCTGCTAGGGATGTGGCACGGCGAAACGCTGCTGAGTTTACAGCCAGTGGATCAATTCCTGACGCAACTGTTTCAAAACGGGCAGTGGTTGATGCTGCTGGCGGCTCTGTCAATGGCAGTTGGCACGGTGCTCGTCCGTTATGTGAGTCGATATGCTGATCCGGTAGCTGCCACAGGTTGGCATCTGGTGTTTGGCGGCATTCCGCTGTTTTTTGGATCAGCTTTTTGGGAAACGCAGCAGTGGCAGAATCTACAGCCGACCGACTGGCTAGCGCTGTCCTACTCAACCCTTTTCGGTAGCGCCATCGCCTACGGGTTGTTTTTCTACTTTGCATCGAGCGGCAACTTGACTAGCTTTAGTTCTCTCACTTTCTTGACGCCCGTGTTTGCGCTGCTGTTTGGGAATCTGTTTCTGGCTGAAACGCTGGATTTGCTTCAGTGGAGCGGCGTGTTTTTAACCCTAGTTAGCATCTATTTGATTAACCAGCGAGAGCAGTTACGGCAAACGCTGCAAACTTGGCGGCTTAGCTGGAATCGTGTGGCTAATCAACCTGAAGTTCCGGAAACCTCCGGTTTGGCGACCGTGCAGCCTAGCCTCATAGAAACCGAATCCGATTCGCCTCGCTGATCAGTGGATGAGGAGGGTTGATGAATTGGGCGTAGACCTGCCAGCGATTCGCTCCGCTCCGGCAGTCGTAGTTTACGATGGACATGGCTTGAGTTGCTTTTTCAAACTCCGCAGGGCAGTGTTTCCTCGTTAGACACAGACAATTCCTCTTCTCTATGGTTCATTTTTTCAAGCTGCTACTAGCAACAGGCGTGACATATTTGAGCTTGGTTCCTTTAATGCCAAGTAGGTCTTCTGCTGGTGAAATCGTCCTTGCTCAAAACCTTTCGGTTCACAGTGCCAGAAGTGTCACTACGCTGTTTCATGCTGTTCAGACTCAGTGGGTTGAACCTGCAATGACTGAACCTGTAATTCTGCAAGCCCCTAGAACGGCTGAGCCACAGCCTCTTTCGGATTCTCTTGCGAGTGCTGAAAAGCTGCTGATTCCGAGGGCAAACAGCATCGATTTAGAGCAAATTGTCAGGTGGGCTATCTTGGCGCTTATTCCAGTTGGCGTCGTTGGAACCGCTTTATATTATTCAAGGCGGACGGCTCGACAGAAATCGATGGGTGATGTAACGAACTACCATTCCCCTACTGCGCCCCCTCAACTGCCCCAGCCTCAACTGCTCCAGCCTCAACTGCCGAACGAAGCAATACCCGCCGCTGAAGTCACCTCGCAAAAAGGGTATAACCATGCCCTCCGCCCCGACGATTCGTTGCCAAAGCAAGCGACCGAAACCCAAGCGACCGAAACAACTGTGACCATTCGTTCTCATTTGGAGGCAATTGAAGCTCATTTGCCCCATGATGCGACAGTTACCCAAACAACGCGAATTTCTAAGGTTGATATTGTTGCAGCCCTCATGAATGACTTGCACCATTCAGAGGCATCCCAACGGCGTAAGGCAATCTGGGAACTGGGGCAAAGAGGCGATTCGCGCGCGATTCAACCCCTTGTAGATTTGTTGGTGGATGCCGACTCTCAGCAGCGCAGCTTAATTTTGGCAGCAATTGCTGAAATTAGTAGCCGCACTCTAAAACCGATGCATCGGGCGTTGCTGATGTCGCTACAAGATGAAAGTGCTGATGTGCGGAAAAATGCGATTCGAGACATTACCCGAATTTATGACCAAATGGCTCAGGTCAGCCAACTGTTGCAGTATGCCGTTAGTGATGCCGACGCTGATGTCCAGGAAACCGCGCGGTGGGCATTGGGGCAACTAAACCGCTTGCGCAGCGCACCTGAGCCAGAACAGCTAAAACCCGCCAAGCCTGATGAATTGCCGCCTACTCTCTAAATCACAACTACAGATCACGTTTCTATCGGGCGGGTTGAGCAGATCAATGGGCATCCGGCAATGGATCTGACCGCAAAACCTGCCCCTACCCAAGATCGAACTGATTGAATTCCTTTTCCTAAACAAAGTTCACATCCAGGGAAGGCATGAAGCGATAACCCGACTTATCTTGAACAATTGCAACTAAGTCGCCTCCTTTGTAGATCAATGTATCCATGACAGCGCTGGAACCGATGCCGGGAGAGAAGGATTCTACCCACTGATAGTCATTGAGCGAACCTTTCATCTGGATTTTGTCACCCTCTTGGTAAATAAAATCCCTGATAATGGCATGGCCACCGTTGCCATCCCCAGTGTAGAAGGTGCGAGATGCATCACCCAAAACAAATACATCGCCGCCACTGCTGCCAGTCAAGTCGTCAATTTCGTTTAAAGTGCCGCCATAGCCAACCAGGGTATCAGAGCCAGCAAAGCCAAGGAGTTTGTCGCTGCCGCCTAGCCCATTCAATGTGTTGTTGCCGCCATTGCCTTTGATTGTGTTGCCTAGCTTGTTGCCTGTGCCGTTGATATGTCCAGAGCCAGTCAACGTGAGATGATCCAAACCTTCTACGCCAGGATCATTACGGACAACACGCAAATCGCTGTCATTGCTGGGGTTCAGTCGCTTGTAGCTGACGCGCAGATCCCAGTCAACCGTAGACAAAACCGTTTCAATACCAGTAGCTTGACCGTCTACAATTTTGTCTCCAGCGCTGTCAACGATGTAGAAATCATCGCTCACTCCCACGCCTTCAAGCGTATCATCACCTGCCATGCCGTTGAGTACATTGATGCCGTTGCCGCCTCGCAGGTAGTTGATGCCGCTGTTGCCCAGTAGAGCGGTATGGTCTTGGTTGTTGCCAAAGCCGTTGATGTTTCCGGTGCCTTGTAGGTAAAGAAACTCGACGTTGTCGGGTGCGGTGTAGGTAATGGATGAGCGAATGGTATCTGAACCTTGCTTGAAATCCTCAAAAACTTTGTCATCAAAATTGTCAACAATGTAAACATCGTCATTTGACCCGCCGTACATTTGGTCTGCACCTGCACCACCATCAAGGTAATCATTTCCGGCATAGCCGTAGATAACATCATTTCCGGCTGTTCCAATGAGTTGGGGATGAAATAGTCCGTTTCCGTTGACTGTGCCATTGTCGCTGTATGGGCTGCCGTTAATTGTTGCCATTTTAAGTTCCTCTCAATTAGGGACAAAGTTCAGATTTTTTTCCTCACAGTGTCCTATCTGGCAGAAGTTGCGATTTTATTCGCGGAATCTCAACGTTGCATCATTTGTTTACAATGAGCGGCTTTAATCGCGGAAATTCGCCCAAACTAAAAGCGGCTGAAGTTCTTTCCGGTTTGCTGTTGCCATCCAGGATGCCGGATCATTCGTTGAGATTGATGTAGATCGAAGGGTAGGAAAATTGCTGATGGAGTGAAAAGATTAAGATCGACAGGCAGAGTGTTACGTCGAAAAATTGAATCGCCCGACAAGAGTTAGTGTGTTATGCGTTCTCGTCAGCAGATTACGGAGTTGTTTTCTACTTTTTTGCAGTTTGAAGCCGATCATTTTGATCGATGGGTAACAGATGCCCGATTATGGCGGCGGATGCAGCAATTACAGCAGCGAGAGGGACAGCAGCGAGAGAGACAGCAACGAGAGAGACAGCAGCTACAGACCGCTGAGGCTTCGACTTCTGAGCGGTTTTGGGTGATGTATTGGCACAACCTCTGGCAAACCCAACCCCAGCCTGCTGATTTACACCTCACTGCCTACTTGCAAGAAGCCTGTTACTGGGCAGCGCAGCAAACCGTGCGGAAGTTTGCCGATCTGCAATATCGCTTGTCCGATTGCTTTCAAATTGCCATTGCTGAGGTCAACACCGTTTTGAAGGGGTTCAATCCAGAGCGGGGAGCCAGCCTCAAAACCTACGCCAACATGGCCTTCAACAGCGTGCTGCGAGATGCCTTACGCCAACGGCAAATTGTGGATTTGTGCAGCAATTGGACGCTTTTACGGCGAATCAGCAAAAAACGTCTGCTGGAGGCTTTGAAGTTTGGCGGGTTGTCGGATGCAATACCGCAGTATCAGTTGGCATGGGTGTGTTTCAAAACGCTGTATGTGCCTCCAACTGCGGCTGAACGCCTGCCCAAGCTCGATACTGCTTTCTGGGAAAAGGTGGCTGATCTCTACAATGTCGAACGGCAGCAGCTTTTAACGCCCGGAACTGCCATCAATGCGGCCACACTCGAACGCTGGCTGTCTCAAACTGCGGGTTGGGTGCGCTCTTACTTGTATCCGGCGGTTGGCTCGCTCAACACTCCCAAATTTGGCGAAGACACCACCGAAGTACAAGATATGCTGGCGGCAGACGGGGCAGATTCGCTGTTGAGTGAGTTGGTTGCCGAAGAAGAAACGGCAGATCGAGCCAACCAGCAGGCGCAGCTAAATCAAGCTCTCAGCGACGCAATTGCAAACCTAGACCGCCAATCGCAGGACATTTTGCGGCTGTACTATCAGCAGGGGTTGACCCAACAGCAAATCATGGGAGAACTGGCGCTGAGTCAGGCGTCGGTGTCGCGGCGGTTGAGCAAAGCTAGAGAGAACTTGTTAACGGCAACAGTGCAGTGGAGCCAATCGCTGAATATTGCGGTAAATCCTGCCCTAATAAAAGAAATGAGCACCGCAATAGACGAGTGGCTCAATCTGCGCTATCAACCGACCGGGGCGGCTTCATCCACCTAGAGAGAGGACTAGAATCATGTTTGCTTTCGCTGACCCAACTGAACTGTGGCGAGAGGTTTCTCCCAGTCGTGCTACCGCTGGACAAAGGGCTGCCAGCAGTGCTGCGAACCGCTGGAATGCTGGCCTCAACCAAATTTGTCTGGAATTGCTGCTGGAGTCGATTCGCGCCGACCATGCGCCTGATGCGGTAAGTTGGCTTTCAGAAGGTCAAATACCTAGCGTTTGGGAGTTTGTCAACGGCAGCGCCATAACGATCGGCACAACGATCGGCACAACGCGGCTGGCGCTGATGCCAACCGAAGCAATTGATGACAGTGAATTTGTAGTGCCGCAAGAGTGGGTTGATATTCCTAGTTGGATTGCCGACTATTATCTGGCGGTGCAGGTGCAGATTGAACCCGATGCTGAGCAATCGTGGATTCGGGTTTGGGGCTATGCCACCCATGCCGATCTGAAAACCAGCGGTCGCTATGATGCTGATGACCGCACTTATAGTTTGGAACCCGCTCAACTGACGCGAGATTGGAGTGCGCTGTGGGTGACGCTGCGCTTTTGCCCAGATGCCGCTACTCGTGCTACGGTTGCCCCCCTGCCAGAATTGCCCACGCCACAAGCCGAAAGTTTGATGCAACGATTGAGCCAACCAACCGTCACTTTTCCGCGCCTCAGCATTCCGTTCACCACTTGGGGCGCTTTGCTTCAGTCGGAATGGCGGCAGCAGCTCTATCAGCGGCGCATTCAGGCTGATGCCAACCCATCAAGCCCCATTCACCTCAGCCAATGGTTTCAGCAGGTTCAGCAGCAAGTAACGGCAGGCTGGCAGCGGCTCGAAACGTTGCTGGGAACTGATGCGCCGTTGGCAGCGAGCTTACGGTCAGTGAACGATCAACCCAACACCATCACTCAGGCAAAACTCTTGGAAGTGGCGGGTCAGGCAGTGGTGTTGGTGATGCACCTGAGTCCGGAAGCCGACGAACGGATGGCGATTCTGGTGCAGCTTCATCCGGCAGCAAACCCTGCTCTAGTTCCCGCCAACCTGAACCTCAGCCTGCTGGCAGACACGGGAGAAACGCTGCAATCGGTGCAGGCAGGATCGCAAGATAATTACATTCAGCTACGCCGCTTTCGCTGTCCGGAGGGAACCCCATTTCAGGTGCAAATTGAGCTAGATGCCGAGCAGGTTACAGAGGCTTTTCTGGCATAGGGCTTGGGGCGCTGGGTTTGTAGGGTGCGAGTTGGCAGATCAGCCGGAACAGCGGAGAGACGGCAATGAGTTTGGTAGTGCTGAAATTGGGGCAGGGAACTTGGCAAAGCGGGTTTCCGACCGTCATGGCGCAGCTTTGGTCGGAGGGGCAAATCGTTCCGACGCAGTGGGTGGGCAGCTTGCCTGCGGCTCCCGAATTGGCTGAACGATACAAGCAGTGGCAGTTGCTCTATGCAGCCCTGAATCAGCGGTTAAACCTGCGTCGGTCGTCGCTGATTGAAATTGAACCAGAGGGGATGACGCATGTTTCCCAAGCCTCGTTTGAAGCGGAGTGTCACCACCTGAAGCAGCACCTCGATCGCTGGTTTGAGTCCGATTTGTTTCGGAAAGTCGATCGACGGCTGCGGACTCACCTCGCCCCTGTGGACGAAATTCGAGTGCTGATCGAAACAGATGATCCGCTGTTGCGCCGCTTTCCCTGGCATCTCTGGAGCTTTTTTGAAGATTACCCCTTAGCAGAAGTGGCGCTGAGTGTCTCGGAATATTGCCAGCCCGATCGCGCCCTGCGTACTGGGGCAAAGGTGCGGATTTTGGCGATTCTGGGCAACGGCACAGGCATCGACATTCAGCCCGATCGGGCCCTGCTAGAACAGCTTCCCGATGCTGAAACCGTCTTTTTGGTAGAGCCAACCCGCCCCGAACTCGACCGTCATCTCTGGGATGTGCAAGGCTGGGATATTTTGTTTTTCGCCGGCCACAGCACCAGCCAACCCGACGGCACAACAGGCGCAATAGCCGTCAACCCCACCGAAACTCTCACGATTGCTCAACTCAAAAATGCCCTGAGTGCTGCGATTCAGCGAGGCTTACAGTTTGCGATTTTCAACTCCTGCGATGGGTTAGGACTGGCTCGCGCCCTCGCTGATTTGAACCTGCCCCAGCTAATCGTGATGCGGGAACCCGTGCCCGATTTGGTTGCCCAAACGTTTTTGACTCACTTTCTCACCGCCTTTTCGCAGGGCAACTCGTTTTACCAGTCAGTCCGGCAAGCCCGCGAACAGTTGCAAGGGCTGGAAAGCCAGTTCCCCTGTGCTTCATGGCTGCCTGTGATTTGTCAAAATCCATCGGTTGCACCTGTTGACTGGAAGGCTTTGGCGCAGGCAGTTGCTCCAAATTCCACCCGAATTGAACCTGCCGGATCAGAACAACCTGCCTCAGAGCCAACTCTGCCGCGACGCAGAACAACCCTGAAACTGGCGGCTGTCACCAGCTTGGCGGTGAGTGGCTTAGTGATGGCGCTTCGCTGGTTTGGCGGACTGCAAGCCTTGGAACTCATAGCCTTCGATCACCTGATGCAGCTGCGCCCCCCCGAAGTTGCCGATCCGCGAGTGCTGGTGGTTGAAGTCACCGAAGCCGACACCAATCAGTATGGCTACCCGCTGCCAGACCAAACGCTGGCTCAACTTTTGCAGCACCTCGCCGAGATGAATCCCCGCGCCATTGGGTTGGATATGCACCGCTATCAGCCGCGTGGTGTAGGACGCGCCGCTTTGCTTCAGCAGTTTCAGCAGCACGATAATCTATTTCTAGTTTGCTGGTCGGCTTCGACTGACAAAAACTTTGCGCCGCCTCCAGAATTTTCAGAGGCTCAACGCCTCGAACAGGTTGGCTTCAGCGATTTGCTGCTCGACGGCACGGCAGCGGATGCCAATCAAAATCGGGTGCGGCGACAGTGCTTTCCTACGATCCGAGAGTGGCAAATGCTCCGCCCGACTGCTCCACGCCCTACAGCCTTTAGTTTCCAAACGGCGTTTCGGTTT
>JAAUQT010000078.1 GCA_012033495.1 Cyanobacteria bacterium RM1_2_2
GTTTTTCGATCAACATCCTGATATTTTCTTTCGAGTTTTCTGCGGCGATATTTTGGTGAAAACCACAGAAGATGCAATTTTGTGGAATACGCAAGAAACCACTATCAAAATTACCTTAGAAGTTGATTCCGATCAGGAAGTAAAAACTCGGCTCTCCTGCGACATTGAAAATCCGTTTCCTTTTTTTGATGCCAGCTACTACAAAGTTGGCGGCAGTTTAGAATATCAGCACCCGACTTATATCGTTCGTCAAGCTGATCAAGAACTCTATCAAGGTTTGCAGAACGGAGACTTTTGCTATGTGTTGAATTCTCGGCAAATGGGCAAGTCCAGCTTGCGGGTGCAATGATGAAACGGCTTCAGCAAGAAGGCGTCAAATGTGCTTCAATCGACATGATGCGAATTGGCAGTGATGTAACTCCTTCTGAGTGGTATGGCGGCGTTATTTCTGAATTAATTCGTGGCTTTGGTTTAACTAAAAAAATTAATTTCAGTGCTTGGTGGCGCGAGCGAGATTTGCTGTCTCCCATTCAACGGCTCAGCGATTTTATCGAAGATGTTTTGCTGGTTGAATTCAATCAAAAATCGTTATTTTCATCGATGAAATTGACAGCATCCTCAAATTCACGTTCCGTAATGACTTCTTTTCTCTCATTAGAACTTGTTACAATAAACGCGCCGAACAACCCGCCTACAAGCGTTTAACCTTTGCTTTTTTGGGAGTTGCAACACCTTCCGATTTAATCGCCGACCGTAACCGCACGCCGTTTAATATTGGTCGAGCGATTGCGTTAGATGGTTTTCGATTAGAGGAAGCACGACCACTAGCACAAGGTTTAGACGGCAAAGCTCAAAACCCACAAGCCGTCCTGAAAGAAGTGTTGGCATGGACAGGCGGGCAGCCTTTTCTGACGCAAAAACTTTGTAGCCTGATCGCTGCCACAAACACATTAATTCCCAAAGGCAAAGAGGCGAAAGCAGTTGAAAGGCTAGTCAAAACTTATATTCTCGATCATTGGGAAACTCAAGATGAACCGGAACATCTGCGCACGATTCGAGATCGATTATCAGGTGATCTGGAACGATTAAAGCTACTGCGGCTATATCGTCAGCTTCTCCTCAAAGGGTATTTATTATCAAATAAAAGCGCTGAACAAATGTCGCTTCGACTGTCTGGTATTGTGGTGCGTCGAGCAGAGAATCTATACGTTTATAACCGCATTTATCAATCGCTTTTTAACTTAAGTTGGGTGGAACACGAGATCGACAACCTATTGCGCGATCAGGCGATTCAAAATCAATTCATGCGTGATCAATTCAGCCAATTGGTTCGGAATCAGGTGGCGCAAAATCACTCAATTCAGGAGCAAGTTCAGCAACCGCTAGCACAAGTTCCGTCCACACCCAATTACAGAAAAATCAATTATAGAAAAATATATTCTCCCCATTATCAACATTTACTCAGACCCTTGCTTTTTTTTCTAATGGCGATGATTTGTGTTGTCATACTACAACGATTACCCGATTCGCAGCCGCCCATTGAACCTGCTCCGGCTACTTACTTCAGCCTCGGTGAGCAAGTTTTGATTCAAGAAGGTGAAATTACCCAAAAACAAGCAATTGCCGAGAAAATTGCTCGCCAAAACTATGCCGCTGCCGTTGCAGATTTAACGGACTTGCTGCAAAAAAGCCCCAATGATCCAGAAGCTTTCATTGCCCTCAATAACGCCAAAATTGGGCAGAATCCTCGGCAGCAGCAGCCTTACTACTACACCATTGCCGTTTCGTTGCCCATTAGCAACCGTTCGATCGGGCAAGCCAAGGAAATTTTGCGGGGGGTGGCTCAGGCGCAGCATGAAGTGAATCAGCAGGGCGGGGTCGGTGGCGTGCCGCTGAAAGTGCTGTTGGCGAGAGATGATAATCAGGCAGAAGTGGCGGCTCAAGTTGCAACCGTGCTGGCTAAGCGTCCTGATGTGCTAGGTGTCATTGGGCACTACAGCAGCGACATGAGCGAAACTGCCGGAGCAATTTATCAGCAAAATCAGGTCGTGATGGTTTCGCCCACCAGCACAGCCGTCAGTCTTTCGACGCTGGGGGACTACATTTTTCGGACTGTGCCGAACGACAAAGCCTCAGCAATCGCGTTGGCAAATTACCTCATCGCAAAGATGCAAAAAACTAGAGTCGCTATTTATTACGCTTCCGATAGTGTCTACAGTACGTCTTTAACGAAAGAGTTTGTCAGTGTGCTTAAGCAACAGCAAGGCAAAATAGTCGCTCAGTTCGACCTCAACAAACCCGACTTTGATGCCCTTAAAACCCTTGAGCAAGCCAACCGTCAGGGCGCTGAGGCGCTTGTTCTCCTCAACACCACGGCAACTCGTCCCTCAGTTTTAGAAGTGATCAAACGCAATGATCGCAGGTTGCCTTTGTTGGGTGGCGATAGTTTGTATGATTCCACGACGTTAAGCGATGCTGGGATGCAGGCAACGGGGATGGTAGTTGCAGTGCCGTGGGTGTTTCAACCCGAATCAGCCTTTGCCCGAACGGCTCGTCAACTCTGGCAAGCCGACGTAAGCTGGCGGACGGTAACTGCTTATGATGCCGCTCAAGTCCTGATTGCCGGATTAAAAGGTCGCTCTCGGCAAGGCGTTCAGGCAGTGCTCTCGCATCCCAGCTTCACGGCGGCAGGGCAATCGTAACCGATCCGCTTCAGCGAGCAAGGCGACCGCGCCCAGACGATGAGGCTAGCAACGGTGCAGCCTGCTGCTGACGCTCCGTTCGGCTACCGATTTGTGCCTGCTCCTTAGGATCGTGGATTGAATCAATCCGTAAACTGGACGGGCGGGTTGAGCAGATCCATGGGCATCCGGCGATCGATTTGACCACAAAACCCGCCCCTACCCACGATCGAACGGATTGAATTCCCATTCCTTAGCTCCAGAATTCCCAATTCTCTCAGTCGTCTTCTGGACTCAAAACTACAATCTCCGACATGGGTTCGTTGAGGGGGCGGTTCAGTCGTTCAAGCTGTCCTAAAACTAGCGGAATTTCTTCAATCGGCAGCCCTGCGGTCATTTGCAACACCACTTCCGCGATGCCAAATTCTTGCTGGAGCGCCATTTGCATCTGACGCAATAGCCGATCGCGCTTGTTGCCATCGCTGTAACTCGTGACTAAATGGGCTGAAAGGGCTTCCTGCCCCAAAGCAATCGTCCAGACGCGCAGGTGGTTGACCGCAACGACGCCTTCAAAACCTTTTAAGTGGGCTGCAATTTGCGCTAAATCGAGATGGGAGGGTGGTTTTTCTAGCAAAATATGCAGGCTTTGGCGAATCAGCGGAATCGCTCCGGTGGCAATTAGCACAGCCACGCCTAGACTCATCGCCCCATCAGCCCAAGTCCAGCCCCATTGCCAAATCATTACGGCTGCAATGATTACCCCCACTGAACTGATCACATCCGCCAGCATGTGCAGGAAAGCGCCCCGCAGGTTCAAATCATGTTGGCTGCCTTGATGCAGCAGATAGGCGTTGATGCTGTTGACGGCTAAGCCTCCGAGGGCCGTAATTAGCATCGGCAAACTGAGAATGTGAGCCGTCGAATCGGACGCTTGGAGATGGGTGAAGGCTTCCCAGCCAATCCAGCCTGCAATGACCAATAGCCCCATGCCGTTTGCCAAAGCCGCTAAAATCTCAACCCGCCGGTAGCCAAAAGGGGCCTGCTGAGAGGGCGGCAATTGCGCGATCCAGGTCGCTAGCAGCGCCAGCGCCAGCGCCAGTCCATCAGAGATCATATGCCCAGATTCAGCCAGCAGGGCCAAACTGTGGCTGGCTAGCCCCACACTCAGTTCAACACCGGCAAAACTCACAATCAAAACCAGCGCCATCCAGAGCGAACGAAGTTTACCCGATGCGGGTACAACGGCATGGACACAATTTGGAGGACAGCTAAGATGCGAGCGGTTCATGGGATGGAGAACAATCGGGATAAAACAATGGAAGCTAGAAAAAGAACTAAAGTTCCACGCTAGCTTCCATGCTGATAAATCTTACTAGAAATATCAACGAACTCAGATCATTCTGGCTTCAAGGCTTGAAACATTTTCTTAGGAATGACGCCATGAATGCCCTTCACAATATCCACCACTTGGGAAACTTCAAAGTCAACTGCTGCACTGCCTAGCAAAAGTGCGTCGGGTTTGGTTAAGCCATATTCATCGTTGGCAATCCGCAGATATTCGCGCACCGATTTTTTCATCGCTTCATCTAGATCCACATCTAACCCAATGGCATACCAAGCATCTTCGGTTTCTCCGAGCGGGGTGGAGAGCGCCATGCCTTTGTGTAGCGTTAGCTCGAAGGTGGGAGTGAGCGAACATTCAATTGCTGTAAGTGCCACTTCCCCGTTGGCTTGAGCGCAGTGCGGATCGCCTGAATAGAACAGCGCCCCCGGCACTTGGACAGGCAAATATAAGCTGCTGCCAATGCCTAGATGCTTGATATCAATGTTGCCGCCATAGACTCCCGGTGGTACAGAATTTTTAGCCTCTTCCAAGTTAGCAGGCACAATGCCCATGATGCCCATGAACGGCTTCAGCGGAATTTCTAGATTTGCCAGCCCATTGCTCGGACGAAAAATGCCAATCTGCCGGGATGCATCAACTGGAATAACTTTCGTGTAGATGGCTGCCCCGTTTTCAGGATATTCGTCGGGGAGTGAGCCTTTACCGTGACGGTTAGAAATAACCCCATAAGGGACGCGATACTCAATGTCGAGCGTTTTGATTTCCAGAACATCCCCCGGTTCTGCGCCTTCGACATAAATTGGCCCCGTTACCACATGCGGCCCTGGCCCCGTTTTTTCCACTTCTGCCTTAATTTGGATCTGATCAGGCAAAATATCTTGCTCAGCAATGCCACCACCCGTGAGGAAAGCCACCGTGTCGCCCTGATCAGCCAAAATGCCCTCGTGAGAAACCGTTTCCATCTTAATCTGGTCGCCCGACTGCACGCGCAAGATGGGGGGCGAATCTGGCTTGAATAATTCTCCCCAGATGACGTTAGCTGGCTCAGACTTCACAAAGTGCATTTGTCCAGTTGGCGTCTGGGCAACGGGAAACTGTCCAGTGGAAGGCTGTTCAGGAGGAGAGGCAGACTGCACCAAGGGCGCTGCAACGCTCAGCATCAGAGCAACGGCTGTCCCGAATCCTGCTGCTAACCATCGCAATGAAATTCTCGGCAACCTCAAGCTAACCCAAGCCCCTTTCAGCAAACTTTTGATCGAAATTCTGTTCATACTCAGCCCTGTTCACACATCACTTCAACGCTCACACCAACGCCGAAATACGCTGGGCGCAAAACGTAGGTTGCATCAGTGAACAATTTTTCACACATCAACGCTGTAGTCTGGGCTACTGGTGGTAGAGAAATGGATTGGGGCAGGCTTTGCGAGGGATTGGTCTGTTTCAGTCATGCGTTGATGGCTGCACTTGCTCTACGGTGGGTTGGGGTTGGGGCAGATGTTGCGAGGGAACTTTTCTAAAAATTGATAATTTATTTGCAAAACCTGCCCTCACAGACAGTCCTCTTACAGGTAGCCGTGTTCCGCTAAAAAGGCAGCCGAGACGCTTCCGGGCGTGTGGAGCAGCGATTCTGAGGGGTTCACATCTAAAGAGTCCTCTGCTATCGCTGCACTGGGATGGCTCAGCCGCAAGAATTTTTCGACATATTTGCCCAAAACATCGCCTTCTAGATTCACTGGGCTGCCGGGTTCTAAGGTCTGTAAGTTGGTTTCGTAGTAGGTATGAGGAATCACCGCGACTTTGAACCATGAACCCGATGAGTTGCAGTCGGCCACCGTTAAACTGATGCCGTTCACCGCAATGCTGCCTTTGGGCACAATGTAGCGCGACACTCGCGGGTCAGATACTTGAAAGCTGATCTCCCAAGCGTTTGCCGTTTGGACGGCAGTTTCTAGGTAGCCCACACCGTCGATGTGTCCGGTGACAAAATG
This sequence comes from Cyanobacteria bacterium RM1_2_2, assembly GCA_012033495.1. Lineage (GTDB taxonomy): Bacteria > Cyanobacteriota > Cyanobacteriia > Elainellales > Elainellaceae > Elainella. Next base: position 6,015 of record JAAUQT010000078.1, read on the forward strand.
TCCGCCGAGTTTGCTGCCGACCCGCAGAGAGGGTTCTAAGTTGACGGGATGATCTGGGCTGTAGTGCCCTAGCACCGTCCGGTCGAGGGTTTCGGGAGAAACAGCAGCCACAAATCCAGTGGATAAAATCTCAGTGACGGTGAGGCAAACCCCATCCACCGCAACGCTATCTCCGAGGGCTAAATCTTGCAAAATTTTCGCTGGTGCATCAGTGCCGCAAGAAACTTGCATGAGTTGAGCACTAAGCGGTTTTAAGGTTCCAACTGTCGCAACAAGTCCAGTAAACACGATTTGCGATGCTTTATTAATAAACAGCAGTGCTTTCTAGCGTAGCTAAATTTGAGCTTGCCGTAGAACAATCGGAACTGATTGGGAGTTGTTCCTATTAACTGCAAGATTGGCTGAGACAGCCGATTCTAAAGTGATGGGAGCAGATGGACTGGAAGCAATGCTGCAACGGCGTTTTAGTTGGGATCAAATTGGCTCAATTATTCTTTCTTTCCTGGCTTCTTAAAGATTGTTCTCAATAAGTAACCGCTCTTGCAAATAACTATAGCAATTGTTATCCTTCTCATTAAGACAGCGCTATTGAGAAGACTCGCTATGTACACTACAACCTCCCTCAAAGCTGAATTGAATGAACGGGGTTGGCGTTTAACACCCCAACGGGAAACAATTCTACAAATTTTTCAAAATCTTCCCAAAGGTCAGCATCTCAGCGCCGAAGATTTGCACGTCTTGCTGTTAGAAGAAGGAGAGCCGATTAGTCTATCTACGATTTATCGCAATTTGAAGCTGATGTCTCGGATGGGAATTTTGCGAGAGCTTGAGCTAGCAGAAGGACACAAACACTACGAAATTAATCAACCTTCGCCCTATCATCATCACCATTTGATCTGCGTTCGCTGCAACAAAACCGTTGAATTCAAGAATGACTCCATCCTGAAAATGGGGGCAAAAACGGCTCAAAAAGAAGGTTATCATCTGCTCGATTGTCAACTCACCATTCACGCAATTTGTCCAAGCTGCCAGCGGTCACTGCTGCCAGTTTAGCCATGTTCTTCGGGGCTAGTTTCTTCGGGGCTAGTTTCTTCGGGGCTGGTATGTTCTAGAAAAGAACTGCGCTCAAACGACGACAAAATTTTCAGCAACAGTTCAGGCTGGTCTAAGGCTCCAGCAATGCGGCGGATCGGAGCAGGCGAAACTTTAACGAGGGTAGGGGTTGCAGTGATTTGGTCGGCTTCTGCTTGCTCTGGATGTTTACGCACATCAATCACTTTCAGCGTGTAGGGTTGCCGCAAATGTTCTTCCAAAAGCTGATGCAGCGTTTCTAGAATGCGCTCCACACGAGCATTACTGCTAGAGACATACAGCCGCAGCACGTAGCCCTGCATTTGGGTTTGGTGGGCTGTTGGCCATGCCAGCCTTGCGGGGCTTCCTGTCTGCAACGGGGAGAATGGCTCAATCGGCGCTAATCGGGCGATCAGATCATGGGTTTGCCAAAGCTGCGGAAATTGTTGCTGATAGGAAGACAGCACCAGCGAATCACACAGTTCAGGCTGCCGCTCAACGGTCTGCCAATCGGCATTCAGGCAACCAAACGCCGCCTCTAACAAAGCTCGATGCGGGGAGGCATGAGGATAAACTTCGGCAAAAGTTTTGATGGTTTGAGTTTTCGGATCTTGCCAGCGATCGATCGTGGCGGTGAAACAAGGAATCAGAAAGTGCGGCGGTTCTGACAGCCCCAGCATCTCTTGCAAAAAGACACAAAGCTGCAAATGCCAACGATTTTGTTTATGAGGATCGATGCAATAAACCAAATCACCGCCAGGCGTGAGTAGGGCAATGCCTTTAAAGAGGACTGAGGAGTGAGGACTGAGTGAAAAGTGGGAAGTGCCCATTCGATGTGATATCTCTGCAAGCGGTTCAAGATAGGATTCAATCGCAGAGGACAGCAGCCCAGCCCCAGTTCCTCAGCCTCAGCCTGTCCTGATTTAGACTCGTCCTCTGAGAATTTGCGCCATTTCGTTTGGCTTAGGCGAGTGTTCCAAAGCGGTCTCTTCAGTAATCCGCCCTGCTTCGTAGAGCTTATAGAGAGACTGGTTCATCGTACACATGCCGTCGAAAGTACAGCGTGGGATAATCGCTCAATTTCGTCAATCTCACCCCGACGAATGTAGTCTCGAATCGCGTCAGTATTCAACATAATATCGTGGTAGGCAGCCCGCTTTCCATCGGTAGTGCGGCACAGCCCCTGGGCGATCACAGCGACGAGCGATTCTGCAATCGACACCCGCATGGGTGCTTGCTGGTCGGGTTCATAAAGCTGCAAAATCCGTTCGATCGTCTTCACAGCGCTGTTGGTGTGCAGGGTTCCCATGACTAAGTGCCCGGTTTGAGCCGCTTTCAGCGCAGTGTTGACCGTTTCCTTATCCCGCATTTCACCGACCAGAATAATGTCTGGGTCTTCCCGCAGTGCCGCTTTGAGAGCATTATCAAACTTAAGGGTATGAATTCCCACTTCCCGCTGTTTGATCAACGATTTCTTACTGACATGCACAAATTCAACCGGATCTTCAATGGTAATAATGTTCTTTGGCATCTCGCTGTTGATGTAGTCCATCATGGCAGCCAAAGTGGTTGATTTACCGGAGCCAGTGGGGCCCGTAATCAGGATCAAGCCTTTGTGCGAATGGCAGACATCCTTAAAGACGGGCGGCAAGTTTAGCTGCTCCATCGTCAAGATTTTCAGCGGAATCAACCGCATAACCATCGAGGGGCCGCGCAGCGAGTCAAAGATATTAATCCGCACCCGTGCGAAGTCATATTGGGTTGCGCCGTCGTAGTCTAGCGTGTCTTGAAATCGCTTGATGTCTTCGTCGCTGAGGATCTCCTTCAACCAACTCATGAAGGTCTCTCGGTCGGTGACAGGGTAGTTTGTCACTTCAATTTCACCACGATTTCGGAAACGCGGCACTTCGCCAACCCCAGTGTGAATATCTGAGAACCCTTTATCGAAAGCTTCTTTGACTAAATGGGCCATCGTGGGTTGCCCCGGAGTCGGCTTACCCCGGCTGGCACCCCGCATGGCAGCAGGTGGCGGCGCAGGTCGGTGTCCTCCGGGAGCAGGAGCAACTGTTCGAGCAGCAGCGCCAGGGTTGGCTGAAGCAGGATTCATCGGCAACGTTTGGGAGGATGGCAGTTGTTGGGCAACACCAGGAGGAACCTGACCTGCCATAGGACGAGCCGGCGGCGGTGGGGGCGGCATTCGCGGCGTAGAGGGAGGAGTCATTGGACGTTGTGCTTCAGTCATAGACCACCTACAATTGGCAAAAAAGCTTCAGGATAGAGAAAAGTGTTGCGTTGATTCGCAAGCTTTACGTACTTGTAACTGCTGTTCAGATTGCCCAAAAACCTGATAGTTTTTATCAGTCTGACTTAAATCTCTTCTCCTTGCCACGCGATCGGTGGTGACAGGCGGGTAATTTTCGATACTCGTAGAGGAAAAAAGACCGCGAAGAAACATTCCGTTTGGTTTATTCATCTCTGCTTTCTGCCTGTCGCCTCACTTCAACTCACCTTACAACTGGAGAAGCGGGTTCACCCGAAGGGGAGACTCGTTTGCGGTAAAGCTGAACAATCTGGTTTACGACAGCATCAATCGTTAGGTCATCAGTTTGGATCTCGATCGCATCCACTGCCTTACGCAACGGGGCAATTTGGCGAGTGCTGTCCTTTAGGTCGCGTTCGTAAATCGCTTGCTCCAAATCTGCCAAAGACATTTCGGCTTGTCCTTGCTTTCTCAAGTCTTGCTGACGGCGGCGCGCTCGTTCCTGCACCGAAGCAGTTAAGAAAATTTTTAGTTCAGCATCAGGAAAAACGCACGTCCCGATATCGCGGCCATCCATCACAATGCCGCCTCGCCGCCCGTAAGCTTTCTGGCGCTTCACAAGTTCGTGCCGCACAACCGCCTGAGCAGAAACTGCCGAAACTTGCTCCGTTACTTGCAGGCTGCGAATTTCAGTCGTGATGTCTTCGCCGTTGATCGCAACCCGTGTCATCGCCGGATTGCCGCTGATGTCGATCTGACATTGGCTCACCAGTTCAGCGATCCCAGCCTCATCATCCACCGGGACACCCGATTGAAGCACCAACCAGGTAATCGCCCGATACATCGCTCCGGTATCGAGATACAGCAGCCCCAAGGTTTGGGCAACCTGTCGCACCACCGTTGATTTACCGGCTCCTGCGGGGCCATCAATTGCCACAATGGGCTGTCGATTGTAAAGCATCATGTTATCAATTAAACGGGTTGAACCCAGACGGGCAGCGATAGCCAGCAATCCAGCCTCTTCGACCTGGGACAACGGCAGCATGGTGTCTGGATGAACCAATTCAATATACTCCAGTTGCACCGTCGGACAGTCTGCCAATTTATTTTTAACGACATTAAGCAACGCTTCACGCTGCCGCTGCCCAGTGTAAAACGCTCGTTCTGCTTGTTGGAGGCTCCGCTGCAAAATCGTTGCTTGCAGCCGTTGCTCTGGCGACAGGTATTGATTGCGAGAACTCAAAGCCAATCCATCCGCTTCTCGCACAATTGGGCACGCGACTAGCTCAACGGGCAGGTTCAAATCTGCCACCAAGCGCCGTAAGATGGCGACCTGCTGAGCGTCCTTTTGCCCAAAGTAAGCTCGATGAGGCTGCACAATATTCAATAATTTCGTCACAACCGTTGCCACACCCTGAAAGTGAGTGGGTCGGGAACACCCACAGAGAATAGACATCATACTTTGTGGTGGCACAACTTGGGTAAAGGCATCTCTAGACGAATTAACCGATTCTGTCTCCCATTCCTGGGCTTTATCATTTTGATCTTTGTCTTTGGCATATAGCTGCTCGACTGAAGGCGCAAAAATGACATCGACGCCTGCCTGGTTGCACAGCAGCCTGTCATGCTCCAGCGACCGAGGATATTGCTGAAAGTCTTCATTCGGCCCAAATTGGAGTGGATTAACAAAAATGCTAACCACGACCACGTTATTGTCTTGTCGGGCTTGCTGAATTAAGCTTAGATGCCCTGCGTGTAAAGCACCCATTGTGGGAACCAGCCCCACCGAAACCTCACCCAGCGGATAACAGGATGGACTGGTGATTTCCTGTTCCGCAGCCTGCACTTGACCTGACCGCAACTGCTTGAGATAGCAGCGCAATCCAGCAACGGTTTTAAATAGTCGCACCAGACTCTCCTGATCTAAAATCTGATCTAAAAAATTCAAACCCCCGTTAGTAGTTTACAAAATTCCAGTCGAGGATGAAGGGATGAGAGACAGGAGCAGAAGAATACAGCCGCCCAGCAAACGCCGCCCATGGAGCGAATGACCGAACTCCGTAATTACGAGCGACGAATTTGTGCTGTTTCTAACGTTGAGGTTAAGGTTGAGCCGCCAAATTCCTGAAAGTTTGCTCGCCAAAATTCAGAGGGTTCTTCTGAGGGGAAGTAGCGTTTGATCGCTTGATAGGCGTTTTGGGACAACGTTTCTCGTAGTTCCCCATTTTCCAGTTCAAACAGGCAGCGAGCAGCTTCTTCAGGTGTGGCAGCGATCATCGCAGTTTCCCGATGCTCCATACAAAAGTTAGCGCCCTTAGCATTCTTGCCAACAACAACGATTCCTGAAGCCATCGATTCTTGAGGCGGCAGGGCGCAACCCTCAACTTCTGCTGAGGCCAAAAACGCTTGCGGGCGACGGAACTGCTGCGCTAGCTCATGGATGGATAAGCCGCTAATCCGCTCGAACCGCCAAAATTTTCCACCTTGTTCCCGGTAGATTCGCTCGGTTTCGTCAATATATTCTGGGCCTTTACGCGGGAAGGCAAAGAGCAGCCCCGGTTCTCGTTGCGACTGCGGAATAAAAGGAAAATCTTGGTCGCTGATGATGTTGGGCACAATTTGAATTGCCTTACCAGGGTAAACCTTCTGACAAATTTCCAGCATGAAGGGGGAATCCGTCCAAAGCTTGACCCGTTCGTCGAGATAGTTGAAATTATTTTTCACAAACCAGGGAGACTGGAGATAGACGATCACCGGTCCTTGAACTTCATCTGCCAACTCAGAGACGAAATCGGGAATGAGACACACATCATCAGGACGCCGATCGCGCCAAGCAATGTAAGGTAGTTCAGGAATGCCTTTGTCGCCGTAATCCTTGCCGCTCATCGTTGCCAAAACTGCCTCTGCTCCGCAGTTTCGAGCAATCGAACAGTGTCGCATGATGTTGAGCGTGCCACCGAAAACTGTGCCAACCCGCATGAATTTAAGACGCAGAAAGTTCTCAACCGGACGGAGACGCAGGAAGCTAATCGTTTTTTGTAGCTGCCACCAACTGGATCGAGTTTCTAAATCTGGTACTAGAAAGATAAACCGCATAAATTACTCCCGACAGATAAAGCTTGATCTAGACATTCATTTCAGGCATGAGTTCGGACAAGGAAAAAGGAAAGCAGCGCCTTGGCTTTGAGGAATTATTGACAAAACCGCCAGTTCCTAAATTTTGTTCAAAAGAGGGATGGAATTAAGTTTGAACTTAAAAAGGAGTAAGCACCCCTTAGGGTTACGACAGGATTATTTAAGGGGCTGTTGGGCGATTTAAGGGGTTATCTAAATTCTGCAATTTCTTCTAGATCCACTAGCTCTATAGCTCTATAGGTATAGCCCGAAGTGCTGGGTTTAGACGGGGTGCAGGGGTGGAACCCCCGACTGGCGACGACAACCCATCTCGTTCTCACCTGTTTGCGTAGCACTATCAAAGTATTCCCGCATTGACGTTTCATTAAGGGAGCGCAAATTGAAATAAGGGTAAGGTTTACTTCTACTTATCATTTCTACTTAAAAATAGTGCTTAACACTGTAATGCCTAACGCGCCCAACGCAGCAAAGCAGACCTGGTACTCAGTATAGAATTGAACAATAAACCGCTTCTCATTCTTTATACAAGATTCATAGCAGATTTTACAGAAACAAGATCAAACAGTCGGTGTATCTTGCTTGGAGTGAAAGTGTCAGCGTCATTGTGATTGCCTTTTACACAAGGCTGGAATGCAAAGATTATTTGAAGTAGCAACTGAGGTAATCCCGTGAATTTAGGCAGAGCAATATCAGGAAGCGTGACAAGCTTTATACAAATCTCATAATTTCATTGAGTTTTGACAAAGCAATCTCGTGGAGTAGAAAAGTTGGGTTTTACTGCCTGTATTGTAATGATTGTTACAGTGCATCCGGCTTCAGGCAGTCGAGCGTCGTTTGGTTAAGGTTGTCGCCGTTGAGCAGTCATGCAAATGAGCGACAAATTCAGGACTCAACTGTTTTGCCTCCATCTTTTTGCCCCCCATTTTTTGCCCAAGTCGGAGGCTCATCGACTCAAAGCTAACTGTCCTAAAGTCTCAGAACGACAGCTTGAGAGAAATAGGACGATGCAAGTTTCTGGGCTTTGCCTAGAGTGGGTTCTGCATAGAAAGGTGCTTTCTCAATGCACCGTGCCTTTCTACATATCATCAAACTTCTAGGTTCAGTCTATCTAGTCGCACAGTGTCTAGATGCAAAGCTGAGCTTCAACTTTGGCTAGTTATTTCCTTGCAATATCCCTGATTCATTTAACAACAATTCAACAGCAATGGTTTATACTCCCTCGGACTCGTCTACAAATATTGCTCACAAATCCCAAAATTTTGCTTTCCCTGAAACATCTTCTACATCTGTCAGTGTATTTACCTCAAGTATTCCTTTTAACAATCCACTGAACACTGGAAAAGAACTGGAATATATTCGTCAAGTGATTAGCAGCAAGCGCACCGCTGGAGACGGCGTATTCACGAAACAGTGTCAAGCGTGGTTGACTCAGCAAATTGGCTGCCGAAATGCATTGATGACCCATTCCTGCACAGCCGCTCTGGAAATGGCAGCAATTTTAGCGGATGTTCAGCCTGGAGATGAGGTGATCTTGCCATCCTACACGTTTGTTTCTACAGCAAATGCCTTTGTGCTGCGGGGAGCAGTGCCCGTGTTTGTAGACATTCGTCCCGATACGTTGAATTTGGATGAGTCTCAGGTGGAAGCGGCGATTACAGCTAAAACAAAGGTGATTGCGCCAGTTCACTATGCTGGGGTTAGCTGTGAGATGGATGCGTTACTGGAGATCGCCGAGCGCTATAACCTGCTAGTTGTGGAAGATGCGGCTCAAGCTATTCTTTCCTATTACAAAGGCAATCCAGTGGGCAGTTTGGGGCATGTGTCTGCCTTCAGCTTCCACGAAACGAAAAATGTGGTTTGTGGTGAAGGGGGCGCGCTAGCAATCAACCATCCTGAGCTTGTAGAGCGGGCTGAGATTATCCGAGAAAAAGGCACAAACCGCAGTAAGTTCTTTCGCGGCGAGGTCGATAAATACACTTGGGTTGATATGGGTTCGTCTTTCCTGCCCAGTGATATCCTCTGCGCTTTTCTGTTGGCTCAGCTAGAGCAGTCAGATTGCATTATGCACCAACGCATGGAAATTTGGAACTATTACCATCAGGCGTTTGAGGTTTTAGAGCAACAAGGCAAAATCCGTCGTCCGGTGATTCCTGCCCATTGTCAGCACAACGCTCATATGTATTACCTGCTGACCGACGACCTCAAAACGCGGACAGCCTTACTCGCACGCCTCAAAAGCCGGGGAATACAGGCAGCTTTCCATTATGTGCCGTTGCACAGTGCGCCCGCCGGCTTGAAGTATGGTCGCACCGCAGGAACGCTGGCTGTAACCGATGAGACGAGCGAGCGGCTGGCTAGACTGCCCCTGGGAGCCGGGATGACTTTACTAGAGGCAAAATGTGTTGCTGAAGAAGTGCTGGCGTTTTCTCACAAGGTTAGAAATCGCAGATGCTTGTCATAGCCCCTAAGGATCCTGCGTGGATTGAATCAATCCGTAAACTGGACGGGCGGGTTGAGCAGATCAATGGGCATCCGGCGATCGATTTGACCGCAAAACCCGCCCCTACCCACGATCGAACTGATTTAATTCCCATTCCTAAACTTACATAGCCCATGCTTGTCATTCAACTCAAGGACAAATCAACAGTTGGGATGAGAGCCGCCTGAAAGCCGTAGTCGGCAGAGCGCTGCGATTCTGAGCGGGCAAGCTCTGACTCATCTGATCCGAAAGTTGCTGTTGAACCCGATCGGCTCAAATCTCTGAGTCGATCTTTTTTACATCCGTGAGCGTCTAGCCCAGATGCTTTAGCTGTGGGAGTGTCTCAAGACAATGTTCTTTGGCTTTCACGCTGCCAGCGAAACTTCCGTTCAGACTCCTGAATCGGCAAATCATTGATGCTGGCTTCTCGCCGCTGCATCAGACCGTTGCTGGCAAATTCCCACTGTTCGTTACCGTAAGCGCGATACCACTGTCCTGAGTCGTCATGGTACTCATACTCAAATTTGACTGAGATGCGGTTGTCGGTGAAACTCCACAATTCTTTCTTCAAGCGATAATCTAACTCTTTATGCCATTTTCGTTCCAGGAATTTTCGGATCTCGGCGCGTCCTGAGAAAAACTCGGCGCGGTTTCGCCAAACAGAATCTTCGGTGTAAGCCAACGAGACTTTTTCAGGATTGCGAGTATTCCAAGCATCTTCAGCCGCTTGCACTTTTGCCTTTGCCGTTTCAAGGGTGAAAGGAGGCAGGGGGGGTTTTTGTTCCATGATGTTGAGTTGTTAATGCAGAGGGCAGAAGGGGGCAGGGGACAGACTTCTGCCCTCTGTGATCTTCTGTATCTCTTGCCCTGTGGGGATAATAATTGTTGTTGGATTGTCTATTACCACTTTTTGTAGGGCAGGAATTTTCCGTTCATGATTACTTTAACCCGATCGCCTTTCGGATCTTCTTCTTTTTCAATGTCGAGCGTGAAGTCGATGGCGCTCATGATGCCGTCACCAAACTTTTCATGAATGACATCTTTCATCGGCATTCCGTAGACCTGCATGATTTCATAGAAGCGGTAAATCAACGGGTCGGTTGGCACGAGCGGCCCTAGCCCCTTGACCGGATACTCAGTCAATTCAGCGGCAATGTCTGTGCTTAATCCTAACGCTTCAACAATTTTGGCGGCTTCTTCTAGAGAAGCACTAGCTTGGCGATAAAAGACTGCTGCGATCCATACTTCGTCGCGTCCAACGGTCGTTTCGAGTTCTGCAAAGGTGATGCCGGTAGCGGCTTTGGCGGCTAAAAGCTTGTGGGTGATTTCTGGAACTTGAATCCCTGGCATGATTAACTCCTTGAAAAGTAAGCTTGATGGGCTGTTGCTGAGAATCTGATTATCCAATCGCACTTGTTTTACGAATGCGCGACTCCTCAACCGCGCGGTTTCATGAGAGAGATGAAGCTCCATCTCTGCCTTTAGTTTGTGATAAGCGGGATGCTGATCGAGCGTTTCTCGGTGGCGCGGACGGGGAAACGGAACATCGAGAATTTGAGCAATTTTGGCTTCCGGGCCGCGCGTCATCATCACAATTTTGTCAGAAAGCAGCAGGGCTTCTTCAATGCTGTGGGTGATCAAAACAACGGTTTTGCGCTGCTGTTCCCAAATGCGTTCAACTTCATCCTGAAGGAAGCCTCGCGTTAGTGCATCCAAAGCGCCAAACGGTTCATCCATCAGCAAAATTTGTGGATTGATTGCCAACGCACGGGCAATGCCAACCCGCTGTTTCATGCCGCCCGATAATTCATGCGGATGCTTGTGTTCTGCGCCGCGTAACCCCACCAACTCGATATACTCTTGGGCAACTGCTTTTTGTCGAGTCGGAGACAGCTTCGGATTAACCGTTTCAATCGCAAATCGAATGTTGTCAATCACGGTCATCCAGGGCATCAGGGCATAGTTTTGGAACACCACACCGCGATCGGGCCCAGGCCCAGCAACCGGAACACCACCGATTAAAACAGCGCCAGTTGTTGGTTCTGAAAGTCCGGCAATGATGTTGAGCAGCGTTGATTTACCGCATCCAGACGGGCCGATAATCGACACAAATGTGTTGGGTTCAATTTCTAGATTAATTTCATCCAGCGCCATATAATCGAGCGAGGCGCGGCGGGTCGCTCGACTGAACCAATCCCGCTTGCCTAGGTAGGTTTTAGAGACGTTTTGAACAGACAGATGAACGCTAGAAGACATAGCGACTGAGTTAGCGGAGTAGGAGGAAGTCATCATAGCCGTTGTCCAAACGCAACCCAATTTTGCAGCAATCCAAAAACGCGATCAAGAAGGAGTCCGACTAAACCAATCACCAAGATTGCTGTGATGATGCTGGTAATTTTGAGGTTGTTCCATTCGTTCCAAACAAAGTAACCAACACCGGAGCCACCAACTAAAATTTCTGCCGCTACAATGACGAGCCAAGCAATGCCAATACTAATGCGTAAACCAGAGACAATATAGGGAGCAGCGGCAGGCAGAATTACTTTGATTAACGTTCGCCAACGAGAAGCGCCAAGCGTTTGGGCAACATCGAGATAGGAGCGGTCAACATTGCTGACACCAAATTTGGTATTAATCAACGTTGGCCAAATACTCGTAATTGCAATCACAAACAGAGCGGTATTCTCCGAGTTTTTGAGTAGCCCTAGACCTAAAGGTAGCCATGCTAGCGGAGAGACAGGTTTGAGGATCTGAATAAAGGGATCGACTGCCCTCGCTGCTACTTCCGATAAGCCAATCAGAATACCAAGTGGAATGGCAATTGCAGAACCAATTGTAAAGCCGAGGATCACGCGACGTAAGCTTGTTAGTAACAGCCAACCAATGCCTTTATCATTTGGGCCGTAATCGAAGAAAGGATTAGAAATCCACCACCAAAAATCTTTCAGCGTCTCACTGGCAGAAGGCATCAACGGAGAAAACAAATTCAGTTTTGCGCCGGCTTCCCAGAACAGTAAAATCACGCCGAGGATGAGCAGAAACAGCAGCAATGCCTTTTGATTAATAGTCAGAGTGAATGGCTTAGCAACCGCAACGGTAGGCAAAACGGGACTCGTCATAGGATATTCCTTCTACACGTTGTATTTGTCAATCTGAGCTTTGACGTAAGCAGCCGGATCTTTGGGATCAAACGTGTCAAATTTCAGCGTTTCTTTGCGTTCCACTTCGCTGGGAGGAGTTTGCCCCAGTTCCTTTTGTAGCTCAGCAGCCACGTCGGTTAAAAAGATATCTTGGGCAATTTCGTCATACTTGGCTTTGTCGGTCGGCATCAGTTCCCAGCGCACTAACTGAGATGAGATCCATTTAGAAAAACTCTTCCAAGGATAGGGATCAAATCCGATGCGGTCAGGTACATTTTGCGTTCCGCCTAAACCGTCCTCAAACTCGCCCGTTAATACAGCCTGCACGACCGGAAGCGGCTGGTTGAGATACTTGCGTTCAATCAACGCTTGAGCAACTTCTTGGCGATTGGCGGGCTGATTGGCATAGGCTGCGGCATCCACGATGGCTTTATTCACGGCGCGGAACGTGTTCGGGTTAGCGTCAATCCACGCTTGGCTGGCAGCAAAAGCACAGCAAGGATGCCCATCCCATAAATCTTTGGTCAACAAATGAATGAAGCCCACTTGCTCGTAAACTGCCCGCTGATTGAATGGATCGGGCATCAGCATGGCGTCAATTTCTGATGCGGTCATTTTAGCAACGCTATCTGGTGGCGGCACAGCGAAGATTTGCACGTCTTTGTCGGGGTCAATGCCTCCCGTCGCCAAGTAATAGCGCAGCAGCAAGTTGTGCATTGAGTAAGGGAAAGGCACGCCAATCTTGAAGCCCTTAAAGTCTGCCGGCCCCTTGACGCGATCTTTGTGCTTCATCGCCACAGTAATGGCCTGCCCGTTAATGTTCTCAATACTGGCAAGCTTGATCGGAAACGAGGCAGAGCCAAGCCCCATCGTGATGGCAATCGGCATCGGGGAGAGCATGTGATAGGCATCGAGTTCTCCAGCAATTGCCGAATCGCGGACTGCCGCCCAGTTTGGCATTTTCACCACCGTTGCATTCAGCCCTTGCTTTTCGTAGAAGCCCAGCGGCTCCGACATCACAATTGGGGTGGCGCAGGTAATTGGAATGAACCCAATCCTCAGATCGGTTTTTTCCAAATTGCCGGTTGCAGTGGGGCTAGCCGCATCGTCGGTGCTGGCGTTTTGGGCATCCTGAGCGCAACTTGCCATCGTCACCAAAGCCGCTGTCACCACCACTCGCTTGATGAATTCTCGACGGCTGAATTCACCGTTGCGAATCGTGTTGCTAAAAAACTCTGTCGCATTCACGCCAAAAGCCGCTGCCATTGCCTGATCAAGTCCGCCTGCTTCTTTGATCAAGTCTCGACAAAACTGCTCCCGCACCGGATTGCCGCGCCCAATTTGCTGGAGCAGCAAAGCTTCTTTTAGCTCAATTTCAGTCAGGGAGTTTGCCAAATCCAGTGCCTGCGGCTTGTAAACCCCCATTTTGATCAAATCATCAATCAAGTCAGTGGGACGCTGAGGCATACTCTCCCAAAATCCCCAGTGATCTTGCGGGAGATGATTGCCGCCACAGACACATTGACCATTAAGTTGCGTAGATAAAGCCGATCTGCTTGAAGTTAACATAGGAGATCACTTGAAGAAATGCATTAAAGAACCAATCTTTCCGCTCGGTGGCATTGCTCAAAACTCATGTGGGTACATTATCAGGGATGATAAAGAATCACATCAGAGCTTCTTTTGGAGAAATAGGATTTTTTTTCGATTAAGATCAGGGTTAGTCGCTGTAGATGCTTTGCGTCAGGAAATTGCGTCAAGAAAACCGGGCTAAACTTATGGCAATTTTACAGAATGAAATATAGACTGTAGAACACCGTGAGTTTACAGCAAGAATCAGTTCGTCTACCGAATTAGGTTGATTAATCTACCAGCTACCCTATCCAACCGAAGCCTGAGATGCAGCCGAATTCCGCCAAGCTTGAGGCGAAGCTTGATGAAATTGACGAAACTGCCGAATAAAGTAGCTGGGATCGGCGTAGCCTACCACTTCGGCAATTTGGCTCACCGATTGCGTCGTTGTCGTTAACAGAAACCGTGCCTCTGCCATACGGCGTTCAGTAATCCACCGTTTTACCGTGCGTCCGGTCTGCGTTTGCACCAAATTTGTTAGATAAGCCGGAGAGTAGCCCACTGCCTGCGCCACATCCGTAAGGCTGATTGGCTGGTGATAACAGGCTTCAATGAAGCGGAATACCTCAGCCAGTTTGGGGCTATTGGGAAAAATAGATTCTGCTCCCGATGCAGCGTTTGAGGATGAAGAATCGGTGGACTGAGGATTGGCATACCAGCGTTTCAGGACGGCTTGTCGCTCTAATCGGGTGTTGATTGCCGACAAAAATTGCTCTACGGTGCAGGGCTTTGTGAGATAGTCATCTGCCCCCAATTCCATCCCTTGGCGCAAATCTGCCATCGTCACTTTTGCAGTCAAAAAAACGAAAGGAATGGCGGCAGTCGTAGGGTCTTGATGTAGGGCAGACAACACACTGTAGCCGTCCAAATCGGGCATCATAATGTCACAAACAATGAGGTCAGGGATGTGACGCTTTGCCAACGCTATCCCCACTGAGCCATTTTCGGCAGCCAGCGCCAAGAATCCTTCAAAGGTTAAGACACCTCAGAAACATTTCTCGCGTTTGCATTTCATCCTCAATGACTAGGATCTTTTTCATAGTGGATAGAAGGCTCAGCAAAAACCACTCCTGCCGCTCAGGAGTGACACAGATGGGATTTTGATCTATTCCTTTGATAATGGTTTTAAGGTAAGGTGTGTGGTGTAAGGGGCTACATTCTCAGAACTCACACCTAATTCCTGCCGCTTGCATTGCGCTCAACCTTTGCGACTCAATGCTTCGATTTGGGTGATTCTTTCGAGATCCACCTCAAAATTCACACCATAATTCAATTTGATTTTGTTCAACATTCTAGTTTGCTATGCGACAACATTGGCTATCTGATGACCTTTCCCATTTATTGCCATCAGCAAATCCAGAGATGGAGCATTTGCGTCGGCAGCATCAGCTAATTTTGAGTGCAATTGGGGAGGGCGTTTATGGAGTTGATTTGCAAGGGAACGCGACGTTTGTAAATCCGGCGGCGGCGCAGATGATTGGCTGGGGAGCAGAAGAACTGATCGGTCGCTCCATGCATCAGGTTTTGCATCACTCTCGACCCGATTACTCTCCCTATCCGAGAGCAGAATGCCCGATCTATGCCGCCTTTCAAGATGGGGTGATTCACCGCGCCTCAGAAGAAGTGTTTTGGCGCAAAGACGGCACAAGTTTCCCTGTAGAATACATTAGCACTCCCATGCGAGATGAGCGCGGCAAGCTGATTGGAGCCGTGGTTGCCTTCCGCGATATTACCAAACGCAAATGGGCAGAAGCCGTTTTGCATCGAGCCAATGAAGAATTAGAGCAAATGGTACGCGAACGCACTGCTGAACTTTGTCAGGCAAACGAGCAGCTCAAAGAACTGAGCGAAGTGCGATCACGGGTTGTGTCAATGGTTTGTCATGAATTTCGCAATCCGTTGAATACGATTTTGCTTTCTGTTTCGTCTTTGGGGCGATATGATGCCCAACTAACGCTCGATCAAAAAGAGAAATATTTATTAGATATTAAAGACAACGTTGAGCGAATGACTCAGATGATTGATGCTATTTTGATCGTTGGCAAAGTTGAAGCGAAAGGCATAGCGGTTGATCCCAGCACTTTCAATCTGATTGAGTTTTGCCGCAACTTAATCACCGAATTTCAGCCAGAATTTCAGCCAGAATTTGCCTGTGATCGAATTAAATTTATCACTCGCGCCAAACACTTGTCAGTGACGTTAGACGAACGCTTGCTGCGGTCGATTTTAACAAATATTCTATCTAATGCCCTTCGTTATTCTCCTAACCATACTTCTGTTCAGTTCACCTTGCGTAAACAAAAGCAGCACGCCATATTTCAAATTAAGGATCAGGGCATTGGTATTCCTGGTGAGGATCTGCCCTATCTGTTTGAACCCTTTCATCGGGGACGAAATGTGAGTAACATTGCTGGCACAGGATTAGGACTCAACATTGTAAAACGGTTTGTGGACTTGCAGCAGGGAAAGATCGAAGTGGAAAGTCAGATGGGCAGGGGCACAACCTTCACTGTAATTTTGCCGCAGCACCAGCAAATTTAGGGCGTTCTCTGGCAGCCTGCTGTGTGTGTACTGTGTATTGACTGTGTATGCACAAGCTCTCTTTGCCCTCTGAACTCCCATTTTGGGAACTTGTAACGAGAAGCGGCTGAAAGCCTATTTCTCTGTTTTTCTTTGCCTAGATTCTGACTTTTCCCAACTTTATCAGACTGACATCTAAAAATATTGCTTCTATGCTGATGAGGTGTTCTGAAATCAGTTGTTTTCACTTCTTACAGCAATCCTTCATAGGATCTGAACGGGGTGCAGAGGTTTTACCCCTGCATGGGGGCTTCGCCCCACCCCTCTATTCACAACCAACTTGTGAACGCTGTAGATGGAAATTCAAGTAGATTTTCAAATTTCAAGTGTACAAGCCGAGTATGTCAGAGGTTACGGAGGTTTAAAGATCTGTATCCGTTTTCAGGATGCAACTCTTATCGTGGTAAGAAGAACCCAACGAAACGGACTTAAAATTCGGGTTTCGACTACGCTCAACCCACTGTTCGACTACGCTCAACCCACTCGTTCGACTACGCTACAACCACTGTCCGATACGAGCAACCACGTGTCGTACTCGAGCATCAACCGAGCTGTTC
>JAAUQT010000079.1 GCA_012033495.1 Cyanobacteria bacterium RM1_2_2
TTGGTAGAATGAAGGCAACATTTTTGATATCAGGGGTGAATTTAGCAGATTCACCCTATTTTTTCGGCTATATGCTGCCTGTGTCTACCGCACAGCTTCCCTCCCAGCCTCGCTGTCACCCCTTGAGGTTGATAAGTCTTTAGAAATTCGTAAGCAGCATTAATTTGCTTTAGCTTTTCTTCTGCTTTGTGCTGTAATCTTGGATCGCTAGCGAAACGATCCGGATGCCAAACTTTCGCTAGATCTTTGTAAGCCTGCTTAATGTCATCCTGAGATGCTCCTGGCTCAATCTCAAGAACCTGGTAGTGTACATCTGGTTTCATAATCACAACCCTACAAGGCTAGGAATTCTCGATGATGAATCTTTCAACTTGTAGAATTGTTTGATCAATCGTATTGATAATTGCCTCAATAGCGTTTTTCTGTTGCTCTAATGGTGCAAGCTCTTGAGCTAAGGTACGCCGATCAGCATCGCGATGAATGGTTTGCACCGTCCGGACGAGGCAACCAATACTGCCACCACCCCGAAATTTTGAGCCTCTTTGTCTTACCTGATCTGTATATTCTGCTCGAATCTGCTTTTGTTGCTGAGAAATTTCCCTCTTTATGAGGGCATATTCTTTTTTCTTCAGCTTCAGTTCTTTGATTGCGGTTTTTGCTTCTGCTACTGAGCGAACTAAAATCCTCCACTCACCATCAGTGGCAATCATCACAAAACTATTTTGGTTAGGCAACATGTCAGGGAACATCAAATAATTGTACCTAGCTCCCCTGGAAGATCCGAGCGGCGCTAGGAGTTTGTTATCACCACCTTAACCTCCGCTCTTCTTACCTACGACTTCTAAAATAGGATCTTACAAACAACTTCACGGTCACTTGACGGTGAACTCACACAGACTGCCTTTAATGATTCGGTCGTCAATAAGAAGAAGAACCCAATGAAACGGACTTAAAATTCGGATTTTGACTGCGCTCAACCGATCGAATGCTGAATGTTGGCGCGTTGAGCGGAGCCGAAACGCAGACCGTTCATTTTTGTCCATTTGCTTGCAAATTGTTGAAGCAGCCTATTGGTAGGAGCGCTCTTGATAGTGCATACAAGCTTCACATGGGCCAGAAGGATTGACACCACAGCGCAGATGGCTAGAGCGGGCGTTGAATTGGCAGGTGAGATCCCCAATCATGTAGCCAATTCCTTCGACATAGTGGTGATTACCAGACAATCGTAGTGCAGCCAACCGACGAGTAGAAATTGACTCCATGGCTAAACGCAGCCGCTCTTGGGCCTGTGCATCGGCTCGACGCATCATCCACAGCGACAGGATGGAAGGAGTCAATCCCAAAATAACAATCAGAAAGACAACCAACACGGCTGAATCAAAACGCGAAAGATGAAAGCTTTAGAGTCGAGAATGGGCCTCAATTCGCATATAAGCTGCCGAAAACGAGGGCTGGAATGAAGTCTAGCACGTTGCTCCAGCAACAGGCATCTCAACCCGATCACCCGTCAGACTAAACGCCCGCACGGTAGTAATTTTCACCGGAATGATGCACCCCTTTAATTTGGCAATGTCGCCCGTGCAGAAAGTAAGCCGGTTGCCGCCCGTCCGCCCCATCACTTGAGTTGGATCTTTCGGGTTTTGATCTTCGACCAGCACCTTTTCAACTCGTCCTAAATAGCGCTGTGACCGTTCTGCTGCTTTCGTAGCAACCAGATGGTTTAAGCGCTGAAGCCGATCGGCTTTCACGTCCTCGCTAAGCTGATTTTCCCAAACCGCAGCCGGTGTGCCCGGACGGGGAGAATAGGCGGCAGTGTTTAGCTGATCAAAACCAATTTCTTCGACTAGCTTCAGTGTGTTTTCAAATTGGGCTTCCGTTTCGCCCGGAAAGCCAACAATCGCATCGGCACTAATGGCCGCGTCGGGCATATACTGCCGCACCGTTTCGATGATGCGCAGATATTTTTCTCGCGTATAGCCCCGCGCCATTGCCTTCAGCACGTCATTGTCGCCCGACTGAAAAGGAATATGAAAATGCTCACAAACTTTCGGCAGTTCGGCACAGGCCCGAATCAACCGTTCGGTAAAGTAGCGCGGGTGGCTGGTGGCAAAGCGAATCCGTTCAATGCCCGGAACGTCGTGAACGTAATACAGCAAATCGGTGAGGGTGTGCTGATGTCGTCCTGCTGGCGTTGTGCCTGGAAGATCCCTACCATAAGCATCAATGTTCTGACCCAGTAACGTTACTTCTTTAAAGCCTTGCCGCCCCAACTGTGCCATCTCAGCGCGAATGGCTTCCGGCAGACGCGATTGTTCAACCCCGCGCACATTTGGCACGACGCAGTAAGTACATCGCTCGTTGCAGCCGTAGATCACATTCACCCATGCGGTAACGGTACTATCTCGGCGCGGTTTGGTAATATCTTCAAAAATGTGGACAGGCTCAGTGGCCACAACCTGATTGCCGTCAAACACCTGCTCTAGCAAATCTCGCAGCCGGTTAGCGTGTTGCGGCCCCATCACCAAATCAAGCTCTGGAACTCGACGCAACAAGGCTTCTCCTTCCTGTTGGGCGACACATCCCGCCACAATCAAGGTCAGGTTTGGCTGTTCGTGCTTACGTTTAGCCTGCCTGCCCAGATAGGAGTAAACTTTTTGCTCAGCATTATCACGGATGGTGCAAGTGTTGTAGAGAACCAGATCAGCCTGTTCCGGTGCTTCTGACCATTCAAACCCCATCTCCTCCAGGATGCCCGCCATCCGTTCTGAGTCGGCTTTGTTCATCTGGCAGCCAAAAGTTGTGATGTGGTAGCGGCGCGAATCAGTCATAGTGGATCAGAGACCTGATTGGATCGAGAGCTTATCAATTTTATCAATTCTGGCGGTGGTTCGACTGCGGCTCTGGGGCTATGGCAAGCCGATCAGCATAAAAAAACTGGCAATGACCGGGCGTTGATCAAATGGTATGCGATTTCTCCAGATGCCCAATGCTCAACTTGTCCTAACTTTGTGCTCATCTGTAGCCCTATCAGCGGTTTCGTTTCGATTTAGAAAACATAAAAAGAGGGGTGATCAGCGTTGCCACCAATCACCACCTACTCTTAGAACCGAAACTTAGAAGCAACTGTTACTCAACAGCTTGGGGAAGGAGTTCCCGGCTTTGTTCAGAGTGGATTTGTACCTGCCCTTCTTCGCCGATGTCCACCGTTGCCGTCTCGCCAGACTTGATCCGACCGGAAAGAATTTCCTCAGCCAAGGAATCTTCCAGCAGTCGCATAATGGCTCGGCGCAAAGGCCGCGCTCCGTAGCTGGGGTTGTAGCCCTCTTCTACCAAGCGATCCTTAAACTTCTCGGTGACTTCCAGCGTGATGCCATGCTGTTCGAGCAGTCGAGCATAGACTTCCTTGAGCAAGATGTCGCCGATGTGCTTCACCTCGTCCTTGGTCAACTGACGGAAGACGATAATTTCATCCAATCGGTTGAGGAATTCTGGCCGGAAGTACTGCTTCAACTCTTCATTCACCAGCGAACGAATTCGAGTGTATTGCGAATCGACTGCATTTTCCTCAAAGTCGAAGCCGATGCCGCCGCCGCCTTTCTCAATCACCTTAGAACCGATGTTAGAGGTCATGATCAGCAACGTGTTCTTGAAGTCTACTGTGCGTCCTTTTGCGTCGGTCAAACGACCGTCTTCCAGGATTTGCAGCAGCATGTTGAACACATCCGGGTGAGCTTTCTCGATTTCGTCGAACAGCACTACCGTGTAGGGGCGACGACGCACCGCTTCGGTCAACTGCCCGCCTTCGTTGTAGCCCACATAGCCCGGAGGCGAACCAATCAGCTTAGAAACCGTATGGCGCTCCATGAATTCCGACATATCCAGGCGAATCATCGCTTCTTCAGAGCCGAAGAAGTAAGCCGCCAAAGATTTCGCCAGCTCAGTTTTACCCACCCCGGTCGGCCCAGAGAAGATAAAGCTAGCAATCGGGCGGTTCGGGTTCTTCAAGCCCACCCGTGCCCGACGAATTGCCCGTGAGATTGCCTTGACTGCTTCATCTTGACCCACCATGCGCTGATGCAGGGTGTCTTCCATATGCAGCAGTTTCTCAGACTCAGACTCAGTGAGTTTATTCACCGGAATCCCTGTCCAGGAAGCAACAATTTGAGCGATGTCGTCTTCTCCGACCACCGGCGAGTCGTCCGTGCCATCTGCCGATTCAGCCTTTTTGTTCTGAGCAATGGCCCGAATTTCGGCTTTAATTTCCATTTCCCGATCGCGCAGTTCGCCTGCCCGATCAAAGTCCTGAGAACGAACCGCATCGTCTTTATCTTTCAGCACTTGACGCAGTTCTTTATCTAGCTCTTTCGCTGCTGGCGGCAACTGAGAGTTAATTAACCGGACGCGCGAACCCGCCTCATCCACTAAGTCAATTGCTTTGTCGGGCAAATAACGGTCGGAGATATAGCGATCCGAGAGCTTGGCAGCGGCTTCTAACGCTTCATCTGAAATTTTCAGCTTGTGGTGCTGTTCATAGCGTTCGCGTAAGCCGTGCAGAATTTCGATCGTTTCCGGGACAGTCGGTTCACCCACCATCACAGGTTGGAAACGACGCTCTAGGGCGGCATCTCGTTCGATGTGCTTGCGGTATTCATCTAAAGTTGTTGCCCCAATACACTGAAGCTCGCCTCGTGCTAAAGCCGGCTTGAGAATATTGGCAGCATCGATTGCGCCTTCCGCAGCACCCGCGCCAATTAACGTATGCACCTCATCAATCACCAGGATGACATTTCCGGCTTGACGGATTTCATCCATGATTTTCTTGAGGCGTTCTTCAAATTCACCGCGATATTTGGTTCCAGCGACCAATAACCCAATATCCAACGTCACAACGCGCTTTTCTTCCAAAATGTCAGGGACATCATTGTTAGAAATGCGCTGAGCTAAGCCTTCTGCAATCGCCGTTTTACCAACCCCAGGCTCTCCAATTAGCACTGGATTATTTTTGGTACGCCGACCCAGAATCTGAATGACGCGCTCAATTTCCTTTTGCCGACCCACCACTGGATCGAGCTTGCCTTCCGCAGCCATTTGAGTCAGGTTGGAGCCGAACTCATCCAGCGTTGGCGTTTTAGTACGGCCTTGGCTACCGCCCGCAGACACTTCCGCGGTTTCACCCAGCATACGGATGACTTGGGTTCTAACTTTAGAAAGATCGACACCCAGGTTCTCTAAAACCCGAGCTGCTACGCCTTCTCCTTCGCGGATTAACCCCAGCAATAAGTGTTCTGTACCAATGTAATTGTGTCCAAGCTGACGAGCTTCCTCCAGGGATAGCTCTAAGACTCGCTTGGCACGAGGAGTGAAGGGAATTTCGACTGCAACGAAGCCAGAACCTCGACCAATAATTTTCTCAACTTCAATCCGAGCGTCTTTTAGGTTGACCCCCATTGATTTAAGAACTTTGGCGGCGACGCCAGTCCCTTCTCCAATCAGACCCAGGAGGATCTGTTCTGTACCTACGAAATTATGTCCCAGGCGACGAGCTTCCTCCTGGGCAAGCATAATTACCTTAATAGCTTTCTCTGTGAAGCGTTCAAACATGGCGTTCCTTTATCACCTGGTGCGAACCGGTACGCTGATTTTAGCATAGGAAAATCCTCAAGCTGTTAGCCTTGAACAGCAGGTCTGGGGTAGTGATCTCCGAAGAGCAACCGAAGAACTTCGTCAGAGCAGCAGTTGGTGAAAAGAATAGGGGATCGCAAAAAAAGCTCCCGAAGGGAAATTTTGAGCAAAAAGTTTGTTTACGTCAAGAGTGAAGTAAAAGAAATTAGGTTGTTAAATATTTGTTGAGACAAGAGTTGAGACTAGACAGCCCTTCTTCTGCCCAATACCACCCCGTTTGAACCAGCCGTTGGTCTAGCTCTTGTCGCCACTGCTGCAAGCAGTCTGCAAACGCCGCCCGCTGTAACCCTTGCCGCCACAGAATCTGCGCGTTTTCGCGAGGGTTCTGATAGTAGCCCGGACGTTCGCCCACCGCCTCAAACCCAAACCGTTGATAGAGCGAAATAGCTGCTTGATTGGAAACCCGCACTTCCAATGTGGCCCATTCCATGCCTCTGTCTCGTGCTAAAGCCAGCAGTGTATAGAGCAGCACTTGCGCTAGCCCTTGGCGACGATAGGTAGGATCAATTGCCAGTAGCGTAATATGTGCCTCGTCTAGAATTGCCCAAGCGCAGGCAAGTCCGATTAAAGATGAGGAAGATAAGGGAGAGGGGGAGGAAATATTTGCATCCAGAGGTCTAGTCTCGGCTGTCACTGGCTGTATCATTACCTGCCGCAACATGAGTAGATCGCTGTTGGGGCTGTCGATCTCCCGCTGATAGCCGTCGCTTGTCCAGAGGCCGCCTAGACAGCGCTGATCGAGGTCTACTGCCTCGGCAAGATAATCGGAGGTAAGGGGAGCAAGGGTCAGAAAATTCACAGAACTTAGAAAATCTCGTCAGGATGGACAGCCCTCAATTGTACACTGGTGATATGAGGGGAATTTTGCGGATGCACTACCCCTGTTGGAACGCTGATTGTGACAAGGACTTTTTTCAAGGATCGAAAACACGAATGGTATCGACCCCTGCTCAGGCGGTGGCTTCAGGTCGCCAGTACTTACCTGCTTTTACGATAGACAACCCGTCTCCTAACCAGTATTTGCTGCCGCTCACGGCGCAGGTGAATGGTCAAGAGCATTTAGAAATTGGCGGCTGCGATGTGCCCGCCTTGGTGCAGCGCTTTGGTACTCCATTGTACATCCTGGATGAGGCAACCCTGCGGGCGGCATGTCGTCAGTATCGGCAAGCCTTTCAAACTCACTATCCGGGTGAATCTCTGGTCATTTACGCCTCAAAAGCCTGGAATTGCTTGGCAGTTTGTGCCATTGTCGCCTCAGAGGGATTGGGCATTGATGTGGTGTCGGGTGGCGAGCTTTACACGGCTCTGCAAGCCGGAATGCCTCCAGAAACCATGTATTTTCACGGAAATAATAAGTCGGTTGAAGAACTCCATCTGGCGATTGATGCGGGCTGCACGATTGTCGTAGACAACTGGCTGGAACTCAAGGCGCTGACAGAAATGGCTTCTGGCGACCGTCCGGTACAAATCATGCTGCGGCTTACGCCCGGCATCGAATGCCACACCCACGAATATATCCGCACTGGACATCTCGACAGCAAATTTGGCTTTGATCCCGATCAGCTAGACAGGGTTTTTCAATTTGTCAGCCAGCACCCTCAGCTTGACTGCATTGGACTACACGCCCACATTGGTTCGCAGATTTTTGAACTGCAAGCTCATCAAGATCTTACAGGTGTGATGGTGCAGTGGCTCAGCCAAGCCGCACAGTATGGATTGTCGATCCGCGAACTAGATATTGGCGGTGGATTGGGCATTTGCTACACCGAAGCAGACGATCCGCCTAGCATTGAAGCGTGGGTGCAGGTGATCTGCGAGGGCATTGTGCAAGCTTGCCGCGAACATCAGCTAGCCCTCCCTAAACTCATTGCCGAACCCGGACGATCGCTAATTGGCTCTGCCTGTGTCACCGCCTATACCGTCGGCAGCCAAAAGGTGATCCCAGATCTGCGAACTTACGTTACTGTGGATGGCGGCATGTCTGATAATCCGCGTCCCATTACCTACCAATCGGTTTACCGAGCCGTGATTGCCAACCAAATGGCTAAACCCCTGACCGAAACCGTCGCTGTTGCAGGCAAACATTGTGAATCGGGCGATATTGTGATTAAGCAAGCCCTGCTGCCCAAAACCGAATCGGGGGATGTGCTCGTCGTGATGGCAACGGGGGCCTATAACTACAGTATGGCGTCTAACTACAACCGTTTGCCTCGCCCTGCTGCCGTCCTGGTTCACGCTGGCGAAGCGAGCCTAATCGTGCAACGCGAAACCTATCAAGATTTGATTCGTCAAGATTGTTTGCCCGAACGACTCCTGCACAATAGGTAACAGGGAACACCTCAGCAGGAAGAGGAGTTCCCTAAGAAAGCTGCCTATGCTACTGTTTTTGTTCCGCTGCTTCGCTCTCGCTTTCTCTCACTCGCCAGGTTCACCAACGTCGCTCACATGGGATTTCAGTTTAAGCAATGGCTGATCAACCTTGGCTGGACTTGGTCCTTGCTGCCTCGTGTGATCGACGTTGGGCTAGTGCTTTTACTGGCTTACATGATCCTGGTGATTATTGGCGAACGGCGAACCCTCTGGATGGTGCGCGGGCTGATTATTTTAATGCTGGCTTCGGCGCTAAGTAGTGCCATCGGGCTGCGGTTTCTTAGCTTTGTGCTCGAAAAGCTAGTGATCGGCTCAGCAGTGGCGATGGCGCTGATTCTGCAAAGCGAGTTTCGACGGCTGCTAGAACAGTTGGGACGCGGAGAACTGTCGCAGCTTTTCCACTCTTCGCAAGAAGCCCTGCCCAAACCCGATAGCGTCATTGACGAAATTGTTGACGCCGTGAAAGAACTTTCGCAAAATCGCACCGGGGCCTTGCTCATTCTGGAAACTGATCGCCCAATTGACGAGCGAGATTTTTCAGTGCCAGGTGTTAGATTGAATGCTGAAGTTTCTAAAGAACTCTTGCAGACCATTTTTCAAACCACCACTTTGTTGCATGATGGAGCAGTTTTGATTCGTGGCGCTCGTGTGATTGCAGCAGGCGTAATCCTGCCGATTTCAGAGCGCACTGCTTCACGCCAGCTAGGAACCCGCCATCGGGCCGCAATGGGAATTACAGAGCGAGTCGAAAATTGTGTCTGTGTTGTTGTATCAGAAGAAACAGGGTCAATTTCACTGGCTGAACGAGGTACCCTACATCGACCCTTAACAAGCAGTAAACTGCGGGAGATGTTGCGAGAGCGGTTCTCCCCATCTGTTGAGCGGGAAGCCGCTTTGGGTCGCCAAATTGGGGCCCGTACCATTGCTTTAATTGCCCGTTTGTTTCGATTCAAATCTTCGGCTTCACGAGAGAAAAAATGACAGTCAACCCTACCCTCCTTCGAGAGTTGCCCGCTGACCTCCATCGAGATCGTTTACCTAGGCATGTCGCGGTGATTATGGATGGTAACGGTCGCTGGGCGAAGCAGCGGGGCTTACCGCGAATTATGGGGCATCGACGCGGTGTAGACACCCTAAAAGACATTTTGCGCTGCTGCAAAGATTGGGGCATTCAAGCGCTGACGGCTTACGCTTTCTCGACTGAGAATTGGGGTCGCCCAACCGAAGAAGTTGATTTTCTCATGACCCTGTTTGAGCGGGTGCTGCGGCAAGAGCTACGGGAAATGATGGAAGAAGATGTCCAGATTCGCTTTGTGGGCAACCTCAACGCTCTGCCCAAATCGTTGCAGCTCGAAATTGAGCGCTCGATGCAGCAAACCCAACAAAATAGAGGCATTCAGTTCACCGTAGCCACCAATTACGGCGGCCGCCAAGAGATTCTGCAAGCCTGCCGCGCCATCGCCACCAAAGTGCAGCAAGGGTTACTGCAACCCGAAGAAATCGATGAGGCGCTGTTTGAACACCACCTCTATACGGCAGGCGGCGATCTCGATCTGATGATTCGCACCAGCGGCGAAATGCGGATTAGCAATTTTCTGCTTTGGCAGGTTGCTTACGCCGAACTCTACGTCACCGACACGCTTTGGCCTGACTTTAACCGCACCGAGTTTCACCGCGCGCTGTCTACCTTTCAACAGCGCGATCGGCGATTTGGCAAACTATAGGCAAACAAGAGGAGACGCTATGGCCCTGAAAAAACAGCTTCGTCTAGATCTTGGCGGCTGAGTGAATATTTGAAAGAACGCTGAATGTCCCGTCCGCCTTCGCCTGCTCCTAAATAGCGAACGGTGAGGGAGTCCACCTCCAGCCAAAGATCGGCTTCCCAAGTTTCGTTTTTTACATGCCAGCGGTGCAAGTCGGTTTCATCTTGCTGGCATCCCTGCAATCGAAGCCATTGCTCAATATCGGGCAGCGGATGGTTATAGAGTGGAGTATCGGAAGGGGGTAACACCATGAGATGCAAAAGCTGTGATTCCTTGCTTTCTCATTTTAGCGGGATTACTTCACATTTCTTTATAGCCAAGATAAAAAGCGTAAATTAGCGCGAGGTCAGAATTTGTGGCGGCAGAGTGAGCGACTGCACAAGGGCAATGGGTAAAAGAGCATTACTAATGCTTTGCGTATAGCTAGCCGCCAGATAGGGGCGGTAGCTCAAGTTCTGTTCTAAGTAGGTTTGAAAAAAGGCAGTGCCCAAAATTTTGAGATAGGTTTGCGCCAGGGCTGGGTCGGGCCCGACAATCTCGGAGGGTAGCTGAATTACTTCTCCGGTATTAGTCGAAGGCACATCAATTGTAGAAAAATGCGTTCCGCCTTGCAGCAACACCAGATATTTATTTGCGCTTTCCAACCAGGTAAAGGGACGCATTTGTTCCAACAAGGCAGGAGCAATCGTATCTGAACTGCCGCTAACCAACATGACAGGAACTTGAACTTTGGCAAAATCATCTGCACCGAGCAGGCTGCTGCCAATGGGGTTGATGGCAATGATGGCCTTAACGCGCGAGTCTTGCAAATCTGGCAAAGGTTGGCGCAGTTCCAATGCTCGACACTGAAGCAACAACGACAGGTTAAAAGTGCCCTCTTGTTCGCAATCGGCGGCAAGCTGTTGAAAGTTAATTTGCGCCCCTGCCAACGCTAACGCCGTGTAAGCCCCAAATGATTGCCCCACCACCCCGACTTGATCAAGATCCAATCGCCTCCCAATCACCGGATCGGTTTGATTCAGTTGGGCTAATTGATCCAGCAAGTATTTGATATCCAGCGGTCGATCCACAAACTCGGAAGGGGCAGTCACTTCACTTGCAGTTCCAGCAATCAGCGCTTGCAACTGTTCGGCATTGCTGCCCGGATGTTCTGGCACTGCGACGGCAAAACCATAGGAGGCAAGCTGCTTTGCCAAATAAGCGTAGGTGCTGCGATCGGAACCTAATCCATGAGAAATCACCACCACAGGAGCCGCTGTCACTGCCTCGCCCATTCTAGATTGCGGCGATTGCGGCAAATAGAGGTCTACCGGAAATTTGCGGGCACGGCTGAGGTCGTCTAACTGAATAGAAACCACTTGCCAGGGAAACGCCCCATATCGGCGTAGATCAGGCAACGTTGGACGACTGACCGCTGTTTCTGCCTCTTGCGTGAACTGTTGATCAAGAGGAGCGTTGCTTCTTGAGTTTGACGAATCAGCGTTTGCAAATCGCCCCAAATTTTCAGAGTGCGGTTCAAGTCGATATGGATATTACTCAGCGGAAACGCTTGCAGCACATTCAGCGCAGTGAGTCCTTCGGGATCGGCTGCTGCTAAGATGAGGGCTGAACGAATCGCAAAAAAACCCGATAAATTAGCATCCGTTCGGACAACTTCTCCTAATTGCCGCAGCAAAATCTCGCCTTGCTGGGTATAGAGAAACTGAGAAACAGCCACACCATTGAGATTGACCCGTGCTTGCAAGACTTGCCGAAGCTGTTCACGTTGCGTTTCGTTGAGATAGCCGGTGTAAGCTCGTAGATCCTCACTGATGACGCCGTCTACAGCATATTGTTCGAGCGAGCTAATGCTGATTGAGCGCTCAAGCGCACCATAGGAGATGGTAATTCGTTCGGCTGCCAGCACCGAGCCAGCTTGCAAAATCAACGACGCTAACCCAGTTCCTACCGTCCTCCAAACGATTTGCCATCGCCAAAATGGGGGCAAATCAGAGAGTCGAGCAGCAAAAAGATTCAGGGCAGTTAAATGACGCTTCGCGTGGGGGGCAACAGCAGAAGCCAAGCAATTCATAACCAGAACGCCAGTTGAGCCAAAGATTCTGTGACCACTCTAGCAAGCGTCGCCCTGACCTGCCTCCTGCTAGCCAGAATTTCTGCTAATCATAAAGCTATGTGGATTGTTTCAATTTGCCAACCATGTTAAGCAGTTTGCTGATTACTTAACTCCCAGGAAGATCCTATCTGCTAACAGAGTCTCTTGTTCTAGCGAGGAGACTCTATCGGTTACTCCAAAGGATCTGCTGCTTAAGGAGTTGATGAATTTTGGCGAGATTCATCCGGCTAGCATCACTTTTCAGGTTATTAAATTGCTAAAGCCTTCTACTTTCCTGCAATCACCATGCAATTCAAAGTTTTAGCACTCATCAGGTCTTCTATTGTTGGGTCTAGTGTGGCGTTGTTGCCAATTTTACCTAGTGTTGCTCAAACTACAGACATTAGATTTGAGTGCGATGAAACATACAATAATGGGCAACCCGCGCTTGTGGCTCGTACACCTGATGGCATTGAACCTGTGATCCTTTGGGTTCAACCTTTGGGCGGGTTTAGCCCTGAGCAGCGTTGTGAGCTTGCAGCTATCAATTTCCAAAAGTACATGGTTCAGCAAGGCATGGATGAAATTAAAGTTGTCAATCAAAATGGCTCGCCTGCTATGTATGCTGTTTCTTCGACTGAGCCAGAAAAACGTGGATACCTCTATACAGCAAGCTCCTGGGATAATATTGAAAATGCTCGCAGAAGTCTGGGAAATTCAGCTTTTTATAGAAGCACCCCTATTGAGCAAGGTGGACAAGAATCGTTTTCCTTTAATTTGTTGAGTTATCTCAGAAGTAATTCAGAATCAAGCAATACCGAATTTCCCTTACCCCAGTGACTATCAGTAAGATCAGAATTTGCTGGCAGCGATTGATACTTGGTTTGAGCGTTGGCGGAGGACTAATTGCTCTACTATTCTCATCAATGCACGTAACTGATAATCAACTTTCATTCACCTTACCCACAGATGGGGAACCTCTAGCACAAGGCGAATCTCTTTCATCAGACCAACTTCAAGAGCAAGCCAAGGCTATCACGGTGAGGGTTTTATCAGGGGAAAGTTCTTGGGGTTCAGGAATTTTGCTTTGCCAAACAGGGCAATTTTATACCGTTCTTACCGCTGACCATGTTTTGGGGATAGACGAGAGCTATCGAATTGAGTTATCAAATGGACAGAGCTACCCTGCTCGCCGTCTTGACTTGATTCATGTTGGTAATAGCGATATTGGACTTTTGGAATTTCGAGGTGGCGAAACCTCTTTGCCACTTGCTGTTATCGGAGGTGCATCTAGTTTTGCAGTGGGTGATTCAGTTTATGCCGCAGGCTTCTCGTTTGAGGCTAGCTTGGCTGACCCATCTCAAAGCTTCATATTGACAACTGGTAAGGTCTCACTGCTCTCAGAGCAACCTTTCCAGAACGGTTATCAGATTGGTTACACCAACACTGTTAAACAAGGAATGAGCGGTGGCCCACTGCTCAACAGGCAGGGACAGGTTATTGGTATGAACGGGATGGATAAATACCCGCTTTGGGGCAATCCTTATGTGTTCAAAGATGGCTCAATACCAGCCGTTTCACTGAGAGAACAGATGCGTAAGCTCAGTTGGGCTATCCCTATGCAAGCAGTGTTAGAGCTATTAAGGGAGTTGAATTCTGATTCTGCTGCTCCTGATGCATCACCATGCATACCGAACACAGTCGGTTTGGACTAACACGGCTACATCTCTGGGTTTTGGCTGCTTTATTCGACCCCTTTAGAGTCAGATTATCAGAACTGAAATGCTGAAACTTCCTTTGAAGTCCCTGTTTTTCTGGAGTTTATCATCAGTCGCTTTTGCCTACTTTCCCCAACAAGCAAACGCTCTCACGGCTGAAGAATTAAGACAAACGGCTGAATCCATTACAGTCAGGATCGAAGTAGAACGATGCTTCGATGAGAATATAGCTCAGCCCTGCCCCTTTGTGCCAGCAGGATCAGGCGTACTTGTAGCAGCTCGTAATAGCCGCACGTACTACGTTTTGACGGCTAATCATGTTGTTAAGGACATTCAAACTGAGGGCACTGACTATCGAGTCATCACGCCAGATGGCAAGACTTACCCCTTACGTTTGGTTACAGATGAAGCTCGAAAGCCAATGATTCGAGGGGCAGATTTGGCTCTGGTTGCTTTTGATGGCTCTAGCAGATTGTCTACAGCCAATGTTTCTACAGTTTGTGTCATGAACGAGTGGAACGGTTTAGACGCAGGAGAAGAAGGTAATTTTCCTAATTCTGTGTTTTGCCAACCTCGTGGTGATGCTGATCAACCATTGCTTTCTACGACTTCCCAGCAGGTTGTGGTTGCCGGATACCCCAAAGAAGGCGAAAATTCTGGTCAATTTGTTTTGACCCTCGGATCATTCATAGACCGGAGTTCTCAATCATTAGCTGCTCAAACGCCCTTAGCAGGAGGATACGAGTTTCTCTACACCAACCCAACTGAACAAGGAATGAGCGGTGGCCCAATTTTAGACACAAGCGGACAACTGATCGGCATTCATGGACAAGCTGAGGGAGATCGATTAGAAGGTCTCATTTATGGATACAGCTTGGGAATTCCAATTGATCGGTTTCTCAGGCAATTTGTGCAATTTTTACTACCGGAAAATTTGCAGTTTGACTCCACACCTTTTTTGTCTAGAGAACTAGCACCCCAAGCGATAACCGCTTTACTAGAAGGCGATATTGCAACTTGCCCAATGAGCGGTCTAAATAGTGATGATTTTCAAGAATTAATTCAGCGAGGTAATCGATTCTTTCGCCTCGGCAACTATGAGCAATCCCTAAATTGTCTTGACAGGGCCATCGAAACTAATCCAGCTTCGCCATTAGCGTATTTTGTAAAAGGTTTTGTGCTGCTGCAAAGAACCACTCAGCAACCAGCCGCCTTAGATCAGAAGCAAAATTTTGAGGAAGTAAACCAATTATTTGAGCAGGCGATTACCTTTGCAACCGAACAAGAGCCGAAATATCGCGATGTTTATGTTTTCTGGCGCTGGCAAGGAGTGGTTTTGACGCAGTTAGAGGAATATGAGCAAGCAGTAGAAGCTTTCCAGAATGCAATTACTGCTTGTGAAAGCACCACCAGTGCTTTGTTCTGTCAAGAAAATCAGAACTACTCTCAAGCTTGGGCAGGAATGGCATTTGCGCTTGATAAATTAGAGCGAGTTGATGAGGCTGAACAGGCTCGATTAGCAGCAGGAGATCAGACTGGCTACCAAGGTTTGATTGTGAGGGGACGTGCTCTTTATGAGGTGGCAAAGGAAGAACTTCAGCGAGGTGAACAAGCAACAGGACAACGTAGATTAGAAGAAGCGCTTAACACTTTCGATAACGCCAAAAACTTAGTGGGAGAATCTCTAGCACCAGAAGCCTGGATAGGTGAAAGTAGAATTTTAAATGCTCAAGGAAAGTATATTGAAGCGAAAACAAGTTTTGATACTGGAATTGCTGAAGGCGCACAATACGACGAGTACACATTAAAAACTGCTTTTGAGATAGCGAGTAAAAATTGGGATGAACTCGCATCGTGGGCAGTCAATTTCTATCAAACAGTGACTCGCAATATTGCAGAGGATGATGCAATCAGTTACTTAGCTTGGTATTATCAAGGAATAACACAGTTCAAGTATTTAATAGATTCTAAAAGATACAATGAACTCTCCACAACGAGCTTGTCCTCATGTAATCGTGCAGTTGAACTGAGACCAGATTTTCAGCCTGCGATTGAATGTCATGATCAGATACAGAGTATCGTGAATGATATTTGGGCTCTAGAAGAAAAATGTCAGGAGAAAGGTAGGAGAGAGACCTTTACTTATGAAGTGTATTATGAAGTGACTTCTCAAATTGGGGAGCGCATCGAAGACAGAACTTCGAGACTATTTGGGCGAGCGCGTGTTCCTTCGGGTAGCTCTGCTGTCTGTGTTCTAGTTGGTTCTGGTCTTGAATTCAGGCTTGAAAATATTGAATTAGTTCAAGAGCAAAATTGGTATTGAGATATAGTCATTTAGATAAAGAATACTTCTATGCCAAATCGCTGGATTGCCGCCTATGTAAACTACAAGCCACTAAGGAAAGTCGCTGATTGGCTCAAAGGTCTCGCTTTTCTTGAAGTATTAGAATACGCAGGAAAACTTGCAATTTTAATTGGAGTAATCACCTTTTTTCAGAAGCTGGAGAAAGGCGAAAACTGTCTCATTATCAAGCCTGGAATATCGTCAACGCTGCGGAAGGTAAACGAGTGAGCGGCGGCAGAGTTGATGCTCTACAAGATTTGGCACAAGATGATGTTTCGTTAGCGCGGCTGAATGTCAAGGGCGCATCTTTAGTCGAAATTCAGCTTCAAGGCGCTGATTTAAGAGAAGCCGATTTGAGTGAAACTGACTTAAGAAATGCAAATCTAGAGCGTACAAATCTGGAAAAAGCCAATCTAGAAAGAGCGAATCTGTCGGGGGTTCAATTACAGAAAGCTAACCTGGAAGGGGCAAACTTGAGACAAGTGACCTCAGCACAGGTGAATTTAACTGATGCCAGAATGTTAGGCGCAGATCTGGCTGGAGCAACGCTGCCAAACGCGATTTTTGAAAATGCGGATTTAAGCGGAGTTGATTTGTTGGATGCCAAACTGCCAAAGGCAAAACTTGTCAATGCGACTCTAGCCAGTGCCAATTTACAAAATGCTCTACTAGATTCTGCCGACCTGACGAATGCCAATCTACTGGCAGCCAAACTAGACGGCGCAGATTTAAGTAATGCGACGCTAATTGGAGCCAATTTGACTGGGGTGAACCTAGCTACCGTCAAGCTCTGCAACACGACTATGCCCGATGGAACCGTAGAAAAGAAAAATTGCTCTTGACCCATTAAGAACTGGAAAATCTGAAATAAGTGAGTGTAGTACAGAAGGGCGGATGAGAGCCGCCCTTCCATGTAAACTAACTCACGAGAATGAAGTCAAAAGCTGATAACTCAGTATCAGATAACAACAAAGTCGGCTGCTGTAATTGCGCTCAGTTGAACGCCATTCAGCGTGGCCAATAGCTCGTTGGTGGACGTAACCCGAATTAGGGTGTTGTTGCCACTGCCAGCGAGTGTGAGTTGCCCAAAGGTGAGACCTCCTGCTAGCGCAATCAAATCAGCGGTGTTTCTGGCTTTGAAGTCCTGAATCACATCTGCGCCTTCGCCTGCCCTCAGCACAAACCGATCGTTCCCTTTGCCGCCGTTCAGCGTGTCTTGCCCTTGACCGCCATCCAGCAAATCGCTAGCGTTACCGCCGTTCAGGACATCATTGCTGATTTGACCCAGCAGAACGTCATTGCCGTTGCCGCCGTTCAGCGTATCGTTGCCATTGCCGCCGTTCAGCGTATCATTGCCGTTGCCGCCGCTGAGTGCATCTCTGCCAGACGAGCCGTTCAGCGTGTCGTTGCCGTTACCGCGCTTCACCACATTCAGGCTGCTCTGCAAGTTCATGCCAACCAGCACTGGATCATGATCAGAAGAGCGGTAAGGCGTGGGTTCAAACAGTCCAGCAGGGTTAAATTCCTGGTTGTAGTCCAAGATGCGGGGTTCGTCGGCGTTGATGTGCCATTCGGTTGCGCCAGTGGTTTGCCCACTCAAACTGGGGGTACTCAGGGCATGATCCAATCGTCCAGACTGTCCGCCGAAGACAAACGAGTAGGGATCGGCGACATATCGACCGAGGTCATCGACCAGACCGCCGTTGCGCAGCACATCGATTGGATCTTCTTCGCCGTAAGCGTTCAAATCACCAAGCACCAAAACATCACGGTCGCCTGTGGTGGTTTCAAGCTCGTTGACAAAGCCCAGCAACGCTTCTGCCTGCTGAACCCGCCGGAAGTTGAACGCGCCTTGTCCGTCTCCTTGGTCTGCATCCAAGCCGGTTCCTGTGCCGCCCTTCGATTTGAAATGGTTAATCACCGGGGTGAAGGTTTCGCCGTTTCGGTTGAGCACAAAGGTTTGGGCAACTGGCTGGCGATCATAAACTGCATCTGGATCGCTCAGAGCAGCCCCAACCGGAGTGACGGCTTCTGATTTGTAGATGAAAGCGACTTTGATCGCATCCGTTCCAACTCCTGTCGCCGGATCGCGCACATAGTCATAGACTTCGCGCCCCAGAGAGGCATTCAATCGATCGACCAGTTCTGCGATTGCAGAGTTTTCACCATCGCCATCATTTTCAATTTCAATCAGACCGACTACATCTGCATCCAAAGCCGCCAGCGCACTGACAATTTTGGCACTTTGCCGCTCAAATTCTTCTGGCGTATTAGCCCCACGAGCAGTCGGGAAACCGCCGCCCATGCCGTCGCCGTTGAAGTAGTTCAGCACGTTGAAGCTCGCAACTTTCACATTGCCGCCCACGGGATCAGGAGCCGCCGTGCGAGGATTGGCATTAACGAAATTGGGATCAACTGTTGGCTGAAGCCGATAGTTGCCAAACCCGAAGCCAAGTACGCCGGTCAGCGATGCAACCGTGCTGCCAACGCGCAGTGTGCCGTTCTGCAAAAAGGGAACTGTTGCCGGATTTTGAGTGTTGCTGCCATCGTCCAGCAGAATGTCGCGGAGATTGTTTAAGTTCTGCTGCGCTGTGACTGCTGCAACGTTGTTGTCGTCATTCTCGGTTCCGGTAGTTGGAATATCTGTCGGGTCGATAGAGTTAGTCGGATTAAACAATCGCCCATCTGAAGACAGCAGCACTTCTCCAAACCGACCCAGGTTGAAGTTTTCTGTCACCGTTAGGGTTTCAGGAAACGTCACCAGCATTCCTTCATAGCGCTCTAGATCTGTTGCTGCGGTGATAGGTAAATCGATGGCAATTGGCGTCACCGCACCTGTACCTACTACACTCAAGCCGCTAATGTTATCGATTTGCGTTTGGTTGAAGGATTCTGATACGCGCCCTGTTAGCTGCACCGTTTGCCCAACGCTTACATCGATACTGTCAGGCGCAAAGATGAAAATCCCGTCCGAGGTGGTGACATCGCCATCGCCCACTGCCTCTTGCACATAGAATCCATTTAGTCCGCTGCTGCCTTGAAAGTCGCCGACCACAACGGCTTCAATTGTCACGGTCTGCCCTACAAGGGAACTGGCGGCTCCGCTGCCCTGGATCTCATAGATTTTGCTCAGGGAAACCTCATTGTCGATCACATTAACGTTGAGATTAGGAATCGGCGTTAGCGCGTTGGAATAGGCTGGATCGGCGCTGTTGGTAATGCTGTGGGTGATGACGCCTGTATGCGGAGAGCCTTCTGCATCTAAGTCGTTGACGGCTCTAACGGTGATGGTTTGAGGGATTGTGTCTGTCAGGTTGAGCGTGACCGCATCGAAAAAGTTAACCCCATCCGCGCTGATTTGCGTTTCGGCATCTGCGGTCACTGCCACTTCCACGGCTCCTGTGGGTGCGGTGTTGAGCGCAATTGTGTAGGTGTCGGTGGTTTCGCCCTGCTCATTCACTTCGGTGCTGCCGCCCGACTGCACGATCGTGACTCCGGCTGTGTCTGGTGGCTCCGAGCCATAGCTGCCCAAATCATCGACAGTATCGGTTGCGAAACCGTCCCATTCCAAGCTCGGATCAAAGGCATCGCTGGGGTTTGTGTCGCCTGCCGTGACGCTGGTTTTGCGGCGCAGTGTGTTGTCGGCAGTGCTGGTCAACCCCGTTCCCCATTCTGTCCCCGGATCGAAGCCAACCTGACCAATCACATCCAAAATTGCGCCGCTTGGGCCGCCTTGCCGCAGCACGATGGCATCATCGCCGTTGAAGAAGCTAGCCCCGCTGGTTTGATCAGCCTGAGCGAGAATCGCAGCATTGGCACTACTTTGGGCCAGAACAAACACGTCTCCAGGGGCAACTGTGCCGGTCAGCGTAACAGAAGTAGCGGGACTGGTGTTGCCATTGAAATAGAACTGCACAACATAACCGCCAGCCGCTAAATCGATCGCCGTGTCTGTGCCATTAAAAATTTCTAGGGCTTTGTTGTTGCTACTGCCCTCAATGTATTCCGAGAAAAATAATGCCATTGAAATCTCCGTAAAAGCTGCAAATTTTCAGACCAATTTGAGCGATCGTCGCTTCGTGCAACTATCGCCTAGTGATGCACCTCGCACAAAAGAGCATCCCCTTCTGCACCGTTTTTGTGATCGAATTTGTTTCAGTGAACCAGGCTGCACCGCTGGCAGACTCCCCACTTAGGCTTGCATGGATGAGTCTGAAGATGATCAGTGGCTCGCTCTTTGCGGCAAGTCAACGAAAGCCACTCACTGGAGCAACAGTCAAGTAACAGAATCGCAACAGAAGCTGTCCTACTCCAATCCCTATAGATCCCATAGCTACATTAAGCCTGGTTTAAATTGTGAGTAATTTTACTGAAACTTTGAGAGTAATTTGCTGCTAACGCTTCAAGTTGTATCTCGCCGACTCCATTCCGGGTCAGATGAATTCTCGCTATGCTTGAGGTATTGTTGAGAGGCTGTTGAATTCAAAGACGGTCAATTAACTGTCAATCAAAAAACCGTCGAAAACTGCCTCGTAAAGCTGCCTCGCACTGTCTCTATGCCGATCCGCTCAGCGGATTCTATCGACCCGCATGACTACCGAACTCGCCACCGACTTGGAAACCGCCGTTGAAACTCGCCGTAATTTTGCGATCATTTCTCACCCCGATGCCGGGAAAACAACATTGACTGAAAAGCTGCTGCTATATGGAGGCGCAATTCACGAAGCGGGAGCCGTTAAAGCTCGTCGTGCCCAGCGGCACGCCACTTCTGACTGGATGGCAATGGAGCAGCAGCGCGGCATTTCGATTACTTCAACGGTGCTGCAATTTCAGTACAGCGGCTTTTGGATCAACCTGCTCGACACACCCGGACACCAAGACTTCAGTGAGGACACCTATCGCACGCTGGCGGCTGCCGACAATGCGGTAATGCTGGAAGACGCGGCTAAGGGCTTGGAGCCACAAACCCGCAAGCTGTTTGAAGTTTGCCGGATGCGCGGCATTCCCATTTTCACTTTCTTTAACAAGCTTGACCGTCCCGGACGCGATCCGTTTGAGTTAATGGACGAGATCGAGCAGGAGCTAGGCTTGGAAACCTACGCCGTGAATTGGCCCATCGGCATGGGCGATCGGTTTAAGGGCGTGTTTGATCGACGCAAACGGCAAATTCACCTATTCGAGCGTTCGGCCCACGGCAGCCGCGAAGCCACCGATACTGTGATTGAGTTGGGCGATCCGCGCATTGAGGAACTCCTAGAGCAGGACTTGTACTACAAGCTGAAGGAAGATCTGGAACTGCTGGAAGGCGTTGGCTCTGAATTTGATTTAGAGGCAATTCATGCCGGACAAATGACGCCCGTGTTTTTTGGCAGCGCCATGACGAATTTTGGCGTGGAGCTATTTCTGGAGTCGTTTTTAGACTATGCGCTGCGTCCCAGTTCCCGTCGTAGTACGGTCGGCGAAATTCTGCCCACCCACCCCGACTTTTCTGGTTTCGTGTTTAAGCTGCAAGCCAACATGGATCCTAAACACCGCGACCGGATTGCCTTCATTCGCATCTGTTCCGGCAAGTTTGAGAAAGATATGGTGGTCAACCACGCGCGTTCTGGTAAAACAGTGCGGCTGTCTCACCCGCAAAAGCTGTTTGGGCAAGACCGGGAATCGCTCAGCGAAGCCTATCCGGGTGATGTAATCGGCTTGAATAATCCGGGCGTGTTTGCGATTGGCGACACAATCTATAACGGACAAAAGCTAGAATTTGACGGCATTCCGATGTTTTCGCCGGAACTCTTTGCCTACTTGAAGAACCCGAACCCCTCGAAGTTTAAGCAGTTTCGCAAGGGGGTGAGTGAACTGCGGGAAGAGGGAGCCGTGCAGATCATGTACTCGGTCGATGAAGCCAAGCGTGACCCCATTCTGGCAGCCGTCGGTCAGTTGCAGTTTGAGGTGGTGCAGTTTCGCTTGCAGAATGAATATGGCGTGGAAACTCTGCTAGAAGCTTTGCCCTACAGCGTGGCGCGTTGGGTAGACGGCGGCTGGGAGGCGCTCAACAAAGTGGGGCGCTTGTTCAACACAGCAACGGTGAAAGACAGTTGGGGGCGTCCGGTGTTGCTGTTCCGCAATGAATGGAACTATCAGCAAGTGGAAGGTGAACACCCCGAACTAAAGCTCAAGAAAGTTGCGCCTGTGATTTCCGGGCAGGAGCCAGAAGCCGTCTAATACTGTTTCATTTCAAAGCTTCATTTCAAAGCTTCATTTCAAGGCGGCTTTAAAGCTCAAACCCTTCCTGATGCAGTCGTTCAAACTCCTCGTAGGTTGCCTGCCCGTTGGGAGGGAGTCCGGCAATCACCCAATCAAGGGTGCGGTCGATGCCGCCCATCTTGCTGCGGCTCTCGTAGTCGGAGTAGAAGAAATCTCCTTGGCTGTCGATGCCCACCACTTCTCGTCGTCCGTCTGCGTGTTCTACGAGCGCGAGACAGACTAGCTTGCAGCACATATCGCTTTCGCCACCCCAGAAGCCAATTAGCCCCTCAGGAACCGGCATGATTTGCAGAATGTTGAGATCTTTCATTGACTTAATTTTGGTCTACTGGTAAAAAATTACCCAGGTCGAATAGTTTTCGGATAATTTACTGCCAAGCTAGCCAAATTAAATCAAGGAAGCAACTGCTTTCTCAGGTGTGCCCGTTAAGTGAACTGCTGGCTCAGCGTCACTGGATTATGCACCGTAATTTTCTTTTTGTGAATTGAAATCATCTGATCTTGCCGCAGGTCGCCCAGTAAGCGAGTCACCGTGACACGAGTGGAGCCGATCGCCTCTGCAACTTGCCTGATGGGAG
>JAAUQT010000308.1 GCA_012033495.1 Cyanobacteria bacterium RM1_2_2
GCAATGACTTGCCTTTTGAACTTTCATGCTCCCAAGTATAAGTCTCTGTTGCCGACCTGACGGTCGGCGGGCTGCTTATCCCAATCGCAGCAAGCTGCGGGGTATGCGCAGCCATTTTTTAGATCAAGCTGATACTGCAAGCGTTTGACCCTGAATGGATGACGCGCCCTAGGACTGCCATGGCACTGCGTAAATCGGACTGCGACTTCATACAAGGTTTCATGCTTGCACTCTGTCCCAACTCAACCTTGGGGTTCAATAGTTCGTAGCGAAGACAACAGAAATTGTAATCTGAGGAATTCATCAAACAAGCCACAATTCTTCTAAGAGCAATATTTCCTAGGAGCAGCTTCAACAATGACAAATCAACTTACAGCAATTGCCCAACCCGGATACGATCTGTTTGTATTTGGTGACAGCCTTTCAGATACGGGCAATCTATTTCAGCAAACGTTTGGTTTAATTCCGCCTAGTCCACCGTACTTTAATGGGCGGCTCTCAAATGGAACATTAGCTGTTGAAAAATTAGCCCCCCAACTAGGCATTAACTTGTCTCTAGAAACTAATTTTGCGATTGCTGGCGCTCAAACAGGACGCACGAACGCCAACGACAATAATCTCTTTCAGTTGGGTGGATTGCTCAATCAAATCGATCAATTCAAAACCGAAGCCTCTACTTTGGGCGCTGACAGCGAAGATCTGTACTTAGTTTGGGCAGGTGCAAACGACTTTTTGGCCCCCTTGTCTGACCCAACAGCAGCAGTGAATACCGCTGTCAGCAACATTGTCACAGCGGTCACTGCGCTGGTGGAGTTGGGCGCCAAAAACATTGTGGTTGCCAAAACGCCCAATTTAGGTCGAGTTCCGCTCAGTCTTCAAGCCGGACAGCTAGAACCGTTGACCGTGCTGAGCAGTGCTTTTAACGACGCATTGGCGGCTAATCTCACTCCGCTAGAGCAGTCCAACGGCACAAACATTATTCTGACAGATTTATTTCCAATCACAGAAACCGTGTCCCAAGATCCAGCGGCTTTTGGCTTCTCCAATACGACAACTCCCTTTCTGAATGGCTTAACACCTGCTGACCCCGCAGCCGATCCAAATCAGTTTTTCTTCTGGGATCAGGTACATCCCACGACCCGCGCTCATGATTTGTTCGCAGAAGCGTTTCGTCGCACTATCCTCACGGGCATCAAAGACAACGTTATCCGCTTAGGGACGGAAGCACCAGATCGATTGGTTGGCTTTAGTGGCAATGATTCTTTCAGCGGCAGAGCAGGCGCAGATCACCTGGAAGGCAACATTGGCAACGACCAATTAGCGGGTGGTTCTCAAGCTGATACCTTGCTAGGCGGCAACCAAAACGATCAGCTTACAGGCGGCGGCGGTCAAGATTTTCTACAGGGTGGCTTAGGGCGAGATCTGTTTATCTATCAAAATGCCGATCACGGTAGAGACACCATCGCTGATTTCCAAATTGGCAAAGACAAAATTGATCTACGGCGAATTCTGGATCGACCCAATTACGACGAAACTAACCGATTTGCAGCCTATGTTCGATTAGTGCCTGCCGCTGGAAGCACCTTCGTGCGGGTAGATGGCAATGGCGACGCAGGGGGTGGTTTCAAAACGTTGGCACAATTGCTAAATGTTAACGCCGATGATGTGAGCGCTGCCAGCTTCCTGCTCACTCGTTTCCAGACCCCTCGTTAAAGCACATCAAGATTAACCGGCTTAGAGATTGGAACCTGCCTAGGGGCTGTGATCCATTCCAGCTACAACCCTGACGATGGCAAGGCGACAGCCCCTCGCCTGTTTGGGGGAACGGGCGCGATTTGGCTGATGCTGCGTTTGACCCTGAATGGATGACGCGCCCTAGGGATTGGAAAACTCTACCGAGCGGTTGTTGTAAAGACTCATGGCTTTAGGAATTCCCTGTTTAAGGCTGAGTTCGATTGCATCTACCACCAATTTCAGCACCTCTGCCATGACCCCCTCTTCAGTTGCCGAAAAGCGACCCAGAACATGAGAAACCACTGCTTTATCTCCACTAGGGGAACCAATCCCAATCCGTAGGCGAGGAAAATTTTGGCTGTTTAAGTGAGCGATCGTAGACTTCATGCCGTTATGACCTCCGGCCGACCCCGACTGCCGCAGCCGCAGCTTCCCAACCGGCAAATCCATCTCGTCGTAGATGACCAACACCGATTCGGGCGGCAACTTATACCAGTCTGTCACCGCTCGGATCGACTGCCCCGACAAGTTCATGAAAGTAGTCGGCTTCAGCAGGCGCATTTTTTGCCTAGCGACTACCCCTTCTCCAAAAAAACCCTGAAACTTGCGGTGCTCTGACAGCGGAATTTGCCAAGTGCGGGAGAGCACGTCAATCGCGGCAAAGCCAATATTGTGACGAGTTTGATCATACTTTGCTCCCGGATTGCCCAAGCCGACAATCAATTGGGGGTGAATCAGCGCAGCACTAGCTTCAGTCATAGTAAGCGGCATTCATCAGGCGGTTGTGGGTTGAGCTTAGCTCTGTTGCGGTTGGTTGGTCTCTTCGATCACCTCTGCCGTAGTAATTCCATCAGCAGGTGGCTCCACAGTAGAATTCAATGCTTTTTGTTCAGGGGGTTCCAGTGTGGCTTTCATCGGTTCTGTCACCACTTTTTCTAACCGCTCGGCTTCTTTTTTAAACTCAGTTTCAAACTCTTTAGAAGCTTCCTGAAACCCGCGAATTGCTTTTCCCAAACTGCGACCAATTTCTGGTAGCTTCTTGGGCCCAAAAACGAGCAGCGCCAAAATCATAATTAACGCCATCTCTGGTAGACCGATTCCAAAGATATTCATTGCCTATCCTCCGCAGAATGTGCTATCGAATTCTGAGTAATTTTGACTTTCCCTTGATCATGCCTCTTTTTAGTGTAGAGGGTAGTAAGAGAAGGTGTTGCAGCCTAACCTGCCTGTTGATTGCTCAACAAATTATCTTCTCAAGAAGTTATAGCCATCGTCACTTGGGTAGCCATTGTCAGGTGGGTTAGTCTGGGAGCAGGGGCTTCGACGGCTCGATTGAGCCTCGCCGAACTTGTAAGCCTCAGCGGTTTGGCTGACTCCCCGGAACCCAAACATTGGCATCCCTGGCTTGTGCTCCCAAACTCTATTTGCTTCAATGCCCTAAGGATCGTGGATTGAATCAATCCGTCAACTGGACGGGCGGGTTTCGCAGAG
Source organism: Cyanobacteria bacterium RM1_2_2 (assembly GCA_012033495.1). Lineage (GTDB taxonomy): Bacteria > Cyanobacteriota > Cyanobacteriia > Elainellales > Elainellaceae > Elainella. The sequence goes on from JAAUQT010000308.1 coordinate 3,226, forward strand.
CAATGGGCATCCGGCAATCGATTTAACCGCAAAAACCGCCCCTGCCCACGATCGAACGGATTGAATTCCCATTCCTAAGCAAACTAGGTGACAGCTAATAACTAGGTGGCAACTATAACTAGGTGGCAACTAAAAAGCCCTGGGTCATCCAGGGCAAAGATGGTCAAAGCCGATATTGAACAGGACGCAGCCTCAACCGCCCAAGCTTGACCAGTCTACATCAAGTCCATTGAGAATCAGCGAGGAGTTGTAGATTTGCAGAATGATGAGCAAAAAGACAAAAAATAGCCCCATGAAAACGCCCATGAGTGGGGTGGTTCCCCAACCAGGTGCAACTTTGCCATATTCAGAGTTGAGAGGTTTAAGGATATCTCCTAAGCGAGTCCGCTGTGCCATGAGTGACCTTCTAATGTTCTCTAAAGTTTTTAATGATCCGTAATATCATAAGAATAATACTATTTGTGTTTCTTCTAAATATGGAGCTTGCAACACTTTTTAGCATTCAGTCAATGGAGCCTGCAACAGCAGCCGTTGTGGCGATTGGCGTTTTTGTGCTGGGAATCACAATCCTTTCAATCTATACGTCATTTGGGCCACCTTCTAGAGAACTGAGTGATCCCTTTGAAGATCATGAAGATTAACGTTGCAAAACGTTACTTTGTTTAACCTTGATGGCTAATTGCCCTCATTTAGCCAGGGGCTTAAGTCTTTTTTCTTTAAGCCCTTTTCCAACCCCTTTGCGCTGCCTAATCAGTCCCTGCTCGACTACACGATAAGTTACTTATCACCGACTGCC
>JAAUQT010000080.1 GCA_012033495.1 Cyanobacteria bacterium RM1_2_2
GCACGGGTTTTTAACCCTAAAAAATTGCAGCATTGTTGAATATTATTTGCGTCCGCAATATCTCGCCAATCAAATTGTCGGTCGAGTTTGGAGCTTTCGGGATGTGACCCAGGAAAAGCAAGCAGAAGCGATTGTGCAACATCAGGCTTTTCATGACCCGCTCACAAATCTGCCAAATCGAGCGCTATTTGACCAAAGACTTGATGACGCTTTGACTGATGCCCATCACAACGCAAAGGCGAATCATGAAAAAATGATGGCTGTGATGTTTCTCGATCTCGATCGATTCAAAATCGTGAATGACACATTGGGTCATGCCATCGGCGATCTCTTGTTGCAAAATGTTGTGCATCGCCTCACTGCTTGCCTCAGAGAAAACGATTTGCTGGCTCGCTGGGGAGGAGATGAATTTGTACTGCTATTGCCCCAAATGAATAGCCGAGAAGATGCTAGTGTGGTTGCCTACAAATTGATTGCCGCATTCCAGTCTCCCTTTCTCCTGAAGGGACACAATTTGAAGATAACCATCAGTGTGGGCATTGCGATTTGTCCTGAGGATGGAACAGATGCCAGCATATTGCTGCAAAATGCTGATGCCGCCCTGTACCGTGCTAAAAAACTGGGGCGGAATAATTACCAATATCATGTTGCTGAGTAGCCAACATGAGTAGCCAACAGGGAATGAGAATTCAATCAGTTCGATATTTGGTAGGGGCGGGTTTTGCGGTCAAATCGATTGCCGGATGCCCATTGATCTGCGAAACCCACCCCTACAGTTTACAGATTGATTCAATCCACGATCCTTAGCGGCTCACGACAGGGGGAAGAGGAAAAATCCAGAAGCACTCTTCCCGAAAAGCCTGCCGAACTCAATCCGCTAACCGCCGTTCGATTGCCGTTTCCCAGCAGTTGCGCAGTTGCTCGATGCTGAGATCAATGACTGTCACTGCTGAGCCAAACGTAATCTTTAGTCGAGGTTCAGCCGTCACTTGACCCATTTTTTGCCAATGATGACTCAAGTGTTGTTCCAAGTAAACCTCCCAAGCATGAACCGCATCTGCTGCAACCGAAACCACAATGCGTGCACCCCCTTCTGCAAACAGCAGCCGATCCCAGCGTAGCGTCGTTCCCTGAAGTCGAGAATCGTCAGAGAGATTGAGTTCTGCCCCGTGTTGACCGCTGATGCAGCATTCCGCCACTGCCACCGCCAAGCCGCCTTCCGCACAATCATGCGCCGATCGCACCCAACCTGCCGCAATTCCAGTCCGACAAGCCGCTTGCACCCGTCGCTCCAACTCAAAATCCACTACGGGCGGCATTCCGACAACTGTGTGATGCAACACCGCCAAATATTCCGAACCTCCTAAGCTCAGATGCCTAGAAGCCTCCGAGACGGCAGGAATTCCCAGCAGGTAAACTCCATCTCCTGCCGTTTGCCAGCCCTGCCCGCAGACTTGACGAATGTCCTGCACCAACCCCACCATTCCTACTACTGGAGTCGGGTAAATTGATTGTGGCTTGCCTTCCGCATCGAGCCGTTCGTTATATAGCGACACATTCCCACCCGTCACTGGCGTTGCGAATTCGGCGCACGCTTCTGCTAGCCCACGACAGGACTCTGCCAACTGCCAATAGCCCACCGGCTTTTCCGGGCTACCAAAATTCAGGTTATCCGTGACAGCCAGCGGTTCTGCCCCCACACAGCTTAGATTCCGAGCTGCTTCTGCCACCGCCATTTTTGCGCCCTCATAGGGATGCAAGTAAACATAGCGGGCATTGCAATCCACCGTTGCCGCCACGCCTTTCAAGTTCGCTTGTGCAGGGTTCGTTTTTCCATCATCACTTTCCTGCGGCCGCAACCTCACCACCGCCGCATCTGCCCCCCCCGGCAGCAAAACCGTATTGTTCTGAACCTGATGGTCATACTGACGGTACAACCCAGCGCTTAGAGGCAATTGTAGGACTGTCTAATAGCTGCAATAGAATATCATTCCAGGCATATTTTTCACCCGTGATTTCGATTCCCGAAACCGTACATTCTGGCAATAATAATTCGCTCCACTGCCAAGCTTTCTGAGCATATTCTGGCGGTTCCACCATCAGTTCACGATGATAGATTGGCGTATTGTCTGCTAGCGCCGTTGCCGGAATTTCTGCCGCCGTTTCTCCTCGAAACAAAATCCGCACAATTGGCTCAGCAATCACCGTTCCGGCGACTACAGCATGAAGCCCCCAGCGTTCAAAAATTTCGATTAGCTCCTGCTCCCGTCCTCGATGCGCCACAAACAGCATTCGCTCCTGCGATTCCGACAGCAAATACTCATAGGGAACCATCCCCGACTCGCGCACCGGAATTTTATCCAGATCCAATTCAATCCCGACGCCACCCTTCGCCGCCATCTCTGAAGTCGAGCAAGTAATCCCCGCTGCCCCCATATCCTGTGCTGCTGCCACTGCGCCCGTTTTGAACGCCTCCAGGCAAGCCTCAATTAAAGATTTTTCCAAAAACGGATCGCCCACCTGAACCGCTGGACGGTCATCAATTGACTGGTCGCTCAACTCAGCGCTGGCAAAACTTGCCCCACCCATGCCGTCTCGCCCCGTTGTCGATCCTACATACAGCACCGGATTCCCAATTCCCACTGCGCCCGATTTGACGATTTCTGGCGTTTCCATCAGCCCCAGCGCCATCGCATTCACTAACGGATTCTCTCCGTAAGCCGGATCAAAATACACCTCACCGCCCACCGTGGGAACCCCGACACAATTGCCATAGTGACTAATTCCAGACACCACGCCATTAAACAGCCGTTTCGTGCGGGCATCCGTGAGGCTCCCAAACCGCAGCGAATTGAGTACGGCAATCGGCCGCGCCCCCATCGTAAAAATGTCCCGCAAAATGCCGCCTACCCCGGTCGCTGCTCCCTGAAACGGCTCTACCGCAGACGGGTGATTGTGCGACTCGATCTTAAACGCCAGCCGCAGCCCGTCTCCCATATCCACTACACCTGCATTCTCGCCCGGCCCTACCAAAATGCGCGCGCCCGTCGTTGGAAATTGCTTCAGCAGCGGGCGAGAGTTTTTGTAGCAGCAGTGCTCCGACCACATCACCCCAAACATCCCCAACTCGGCTCGATTCGGATGTCGCCCTAACCGCTGCACAATCTCCTCATACTCATTGGGCTTGATGCCTTCAGCCGCAATTTCTTCAGCAGTAAAGGGGGAATTAACGTCAGGCATAATAGATGAAATTGCTCAAGGGGGACAAGCTCAATTCTAGGACTTTCCTGCCGCATCTCATCCTGATTCTAGCCAGCAAACGGCTTAAAACTCGTTCATCTTTTCTAGGAACGTTGGCTGTTATACTTCAGCCATCAAATCACCTGTTTTTATCTCATCAAAGCTTCTTTCATTACCCGACTCTATGCAAATCAACGCCAGCATTTTTCTGCCCTTTCCGCGCCCTCTGGTTTACGCCACCTACCGCGACAAACTGCTAGAGCTTGCGGCCCACATGCCCAACGTCAAAAGCGTACAGCTAAAATCGCGGCAGGCCCAAGCCAGCACCGTCCAGCAAGTGTATGAGTGGCACGGCAAAAGCGACATCCCAGCGATGCTGAAGGCCTTTGTCAGCGAAGATTTACTCACCTGGACAGATCATGCAACCTGGAAAGAAGCAGATTTCGTCACCGACTGGACAATTCAGCCCCATGCCTTCAGCGAAGCCATTACTTGGGCTGGGCAAGATCGCTATCTTGAAGCAGGCAGCGGCACGCGAGTCGAAAGCAAAGGCATTTTAGCCATTGACCCCAAACACCTCAAAGGCGTCCCTGGCTTTTTGTCAGGACAAGTCAGCCGCATTGCAGAAGACATTCTGGCAAAGCAAGCAGAGCCAAATTTTATTGAAATGTCTCAGTGTGTGGAGAAATATTTGCAGCAGCACGCCTCTTGACTCTGCAAGATCCCCATCTGCCCAATCGCTTTCATCTCGTCCTCTTCAAGGTTTGATTGCAGAATATTGGGGATCGATGCCGTCTCATTCCTTGCTCCAACACCCTACCGATTCGACACGCTACCGAATTCAATACCCTACCGATTTAATACCATTCCAGGGGCACGCTAACCGAGCGGCAATGTAATCCAGAATTCTGTGCCTTCTCCCGGTTGAGAGATGCACTCTAACGTGCCGTTGTGCTTCTCCGTTATCACCTGATAGCTGATAGACAGTCCTAACCCCGTGCCTTTACCCACAGGCTTTGTTGTGTAGAACGGATCAAAAATCCGCGATTTCACTGCCTCCGACATGCCATTTCCATTATCAGCAATGCAAATCACAGCCTGCTGCTGATTCTCCTGACTACAAACCAACCCCGTTTGAATTTTGATGATGCTTGGGCTAGCTTTAATCGCCTCCGCAGATCGAGCCAGATCACGCGCTTCTAACGCATCAATGGCATTACTCAAAATGTTCATAAAAACTTGATTCAACTGTCCAGCATAGCATTCCACTAGCGGCAAACTACCATACTCCTTCACAATCTGAATGCCAGGTAAAACACCGTTCAGCTTTAAGCGATGTTGCAAGATTAATAGCGTACTTTCAATCCCTTCATGTAGGTCTACCGGCTTCCGTTCTGCCTGATCAAGCCGCGAAAAAGTCCGTAACGACTGAACAATTTGCCGAATCCGATCCGATCCCATCTTCATCGAAGCCAAAATTTTCGGAAAATCAGCTATCACAAAATTCAGATCGGTACTTTCCAGCACGGATTGAATCGATGGCACTGGCTCAGGATAATGTTTCTGATAAGTCTGGATGACTTGCAGCAAATCTTCTGTGTAAGCCCTAGCGTGGTCTAAATTGCCGTAGATAAAGTTAACCGGATTGTTGATCTCATGGGCAATTCCTGCCACCAACTGCCCCAAACTCGACATTTTCTCAGTTTGCACCAACTGGCTTTGAGTATTCTGCACCGTTTGCAGCGCTTGGCTGAGTTGCTCTGCCTGCTGTTGAGTTTGACTCAGCAATTTGGCTTGTTGAATCCCAACGCATAGCTGAGAGGCAATTTGCGTTACAAAATCAATTTCAGAGCTAGTCCACTCGCGCGGGCTACCCTGATGGATACACAACAGCCCCTGAAGTTGATCTCTTTCCGAAAGTGGAGCAATCAAGTTGGCTCGAATCTGTAATCTTGAGAGCGCCTCCACATGGCAATCCTTTAACCCTGCTGTGTAAATGTCAGCTACCGCCTGAATACGTCCCCGGTGATATTCCATCGCATACTTTTCGCTAAAGCAATGGTCATCTACTTTAATGCCCAAAACCGAGGTAAATGCTGGATGTACATCTTCAGCAATAAACTCACCCTGGCTCCAGTTAGAGTCTGGAGCAAAATAAAAAATTCCAACTCGATCAGCCTCCAGTAATTGCCGCACCTCTTGCACCGTGGCTTGAAAAGTGAAGTTAAGATCCAGCGAAGCGCGAATTTTTGCCACCACACTTGCCAAGGCCTTTTGCTGCTCAACCGCCTGCTGAATTTTTGCCGTCCGCTCCTGAACTTGCTGCTCCAAGCTCGCATTCAGTAAATTCACTGCGTCATAGAGGTGATACTGTTGAGCCGCCATTGCAAAGTGGGCGCCAATGGTTTGAGCTAGCTTCACCTCTGCATCTGTCCATTCCTGGATCTGACCGCTTTTGAGTTCACACCAAGCTGAAAACGACTGACGCGGCAGCAGTTGACGGTGATCGGGGTCATGTTCTCCCGCCCAGAGCGTTTTTGTTTCGATCTGATTGCGAAACAGCGTCAAACAGCCCAATACCCGCTGCCCATACCACAGCGGAACCATCATCAAGCCCCGAATCGTCGTAGATTGAAAGCAAGGAGCCAGCGTTCGGAAAGCCGGATACTTGTAGAGATCAGAAATGATCCAGGACAGAGAATCCGCTGGATTGGATGGATTGCCAGCTTGAGCCACGTCCAACGTTTGCAAATAATTTTGCCAAAGATAATGATGCTCCAGAGGTTGACCGTCTAGCAGCAGCGCAGGCTGTTCACCGCAGGTATACAACACCTCAGCAGACGAGCCATTTGGCAGCAAATAAAGCCTGCCCCCTGCCCCCGCAAACCGATCAACCGTTGCCTGCAAAGCCACATCTAGCTGGATGGCTGGAACAGAATGAAGCAACGTGGAAATCTGATTGACCGCTGCTTCCTGAGCAGACTGAGCTTGAATTTGGCTCACCAAAGTTGCTTGCATAATCGCAATCTCAAGCTGATCCACCACGGACTGAAGCACCTGCAAATCGGCTTCCGAAATTTGGCGAGGTTCAGCATGATGCGAAACCAATAAGCCCCAGAGCGTTTCCTGCTGAAGGATCGGCACAACCACCGAAGACCGAACGCCCATTGTTCGTAGATATTCCACATGACAAGGATCGACTGGTCGATATCGAATATCTTCGGATTCCTCTGGCGAATTTTCACCAATTCTTTGATTCGCTAAATCTACAATTGAGCGCTGCCGAGCGACCCGAAACAACTCGCGAGCCTGAGTCGGAATGTCATCTGCTGGAAAATGCAGCCCCAGTAAGGAAGGCAACCGATGGTCATGAATCGACTCTGCAATCACCTGCCCATGCCCATCCTCAAAAAACCGATATATTTTCACTCGATCGGTGGAGAGAAACGAGCGAACCTCTGCCACAGCCGTTGTTAAAATTTGGTCTAATTCTAAAGATTGGCGAATGTGGTTGGTAATGCGGCGAAGCAACTGTTCTTGCCCTAAGAGTTGCGATTCTATCATGATAGTGTGACCCAGGAAGCGAGAAGAACTCTAGATTCAGTTGTGAGAGATGCGGCTAAGATGAAGCCTCTTGCTGATAGACGCAATACACTTTTGCTTGCGGCTTCTTGCGGCGCGGTGCTGCATTGCCCCTATCCTGCTCGATTTTCGGCGAGGCATACACGAGTCGCTGAGCGTCTCGATAGTGAGACTCAACAGTGAAATTCGACAGAACCGCTCACATGAACCCAACTCTGCTTCTAAGCTTGAGAGAGCCAGAAATGGTTTAAATTCTCTCCTCTCCCAGATTTAAGAGAGAATGGTTAAGGAGGTGAGGGCAAAATTGCTCACATTGCATTATTACTTTACTTTCAGCCAAACATCTTCAACTTAGATTACAGAATTCCCATAATTGCGCCTAAATTTTCAAGCTTTGCTTGAGACTGAAGCACAATTTTGCAGCCAGATTTGAAGCAAAATAATCAGAAAAAAAGCTCCAGAGCAGCTTGAATTCCCAGCCAAAAACTACCCTACAAGAGAAACACTTATCTACTTACTTAACCCTACTTGTCAACGACGGTTATCCTCCCTGCCCACAACCATTGGCGTTCGTTACATTAAAAATTAATAAATGTTGACAATCCGAGTTGAGAGCTTGCATCTATTCCGTGTTTTGGCTCAATCAACATTTTGGCTCATGATTACTTACACCCCCTTGTCACTGTTCCGATCTAGTTCCTGAATCGATTCGTAGATCTGGAATGGAGCTAGTCTAGTGGAGACCCTTTTACCATGTTTGAGTATTTCACAGAAAAAGCAATTGCCGTGGTCATGGCTGCCCAAGAGGAAGCCCATCGTCTCCGTCATGCCTTTGTAGGAACAGAGCAAATTCTGCTAGGGCTGATTCGGGTCGAAGGCAGCATTGCAGCATCCGTGTTAGCAGAATTAGGCATTACGCTAAACGCAGCTCAAATTGAAGTTGAGAAAATTATCGGGCGTGGCTCCACCACTATCACTACCGATTTACCCTTCACGCCTAAAACTAAGCGCATTTTAGAGCAAGCCTTTGAGCAAGCTCGCCAGTTAGACCAACCCTACATTGCGCCAGAGCATCTGCTGCTGAGCCTAATTCAAGATCGAGATAATGTTGCCGTCAAAGTGCTAGAGCGGCTTAGAGTTGATACAGACGAAATCCGCCGACGGATTATTCGAGCGGTTGGCGAGGCGACTCCCGTTGCTTCTGGCGTGCAAGGACGCTCCGCCGGACGTTCTACTCGTTCTAAAAACCGTGTTTTAGAGCAGTTTGGGCGCGACTTAACCCAACTTGCTGCTGCTGGGGCCCTTGATCCGATGGTGGGTCGCAGCCGCGAATTAGAGCGTGTTATGCAAATTTTGGTGCGTCGGACGAAGAACAATCCGGTGCTGATCGGCGAACCGGGCGTCGGCAAAACTGCAATTGCCGAAGGACTAGCCCAGCGCATTGTTGATCAAGATGTCCCCGATTTGCTGCTAGACAAGCAAATTATCAGCCTTGACATGGGTGCACTGCTGGCAGGCACTCGGTTTCGCGGCGAATTTGAAGAGCGCCTCACCCAAATCATTGCAGAAGTTCGCCAGTCAGGAAACATCTTGCTCGTGATCGACGAAGTTCATACTTTAGTCGGGGCTGGAGCGCTAGAAGGTGGCATGGATGCGGCAAACCTGCTGAAGCCTGCCCTCGCTCGTGGTGAGTTTCAGGTGATTGGGGCAACCACGCTGAATGAGTATCGCCAACACATCGAACGAGACGCCGCCCTTGAACGCCGCTTTCAGCCGGTGCAAGTTGGCGATCCCACCATTGAAGAAACCATCGAGATTTTGCGCGGTCTACGCAGTCGGTATGAGCAGCACCACCAGCTTATGATCACCAACGAAGCTCTCGAAGCGGCTGCTAAACTCTCCGATCGCTACATCCCCGACCGCCATCTCCCTGACAAAGCCATCGACCTGATCGATGAAGCCGGGTCAATGGTGAGGTTCCGCCACGCCCAACAGTCGCCTGTGAAAGCGCTGAAGCAAGAACTGCGTCAAGTCACCGTCGCTAAAGAAGCGGCCGTGAATGCCCAAGACTTTGATGCGGCTGGCAAGCTGCGTGATCGAGAGCTAGCCTTAGAAGCACAAATTCGAGAGCAAGCCTCCGGCAAGCTAGAACTCGGTGAAGCTAGCCCATCTCTGCCTGCGCCGCATGTCACCGCAGAAGACATCGCCCAAATCGTTGCCTCTTGGACAAGCATTCCGGTCAGTAAGCTCACTGAATCTGAGTCTGTGCTGCTGCTGCATCTCGAAGACGTATTGCACGATCGAGTCATTGGTCAACAAGAAGCGGTGATGGCTGTATCGCGTGCCATTCGTCGAGCGCGGGTTGGGCTACAAAATCCGAACCGACCGATCGCCAGCCTCGTTTTCTCTGGCCCCACAGGCGTCGGCAAAACTGAGTTAGCGAAAGCGCTAGCCGTTGCGGTTTTCGGTTCTGAAGAAGCCATGATTCGGCTGGATATGTCCGAGTTTATGGAAGCGCATACCGTTTCTAAGCTGATTGGCTCACCGCCGGGCTATGTTGGCTATGACGAAGGCGGTCAACTCACCGAAGCCGTGCGTCAGAAACCCTACACAGTGATTCTGATGGATGAAATCGAGAAAGCTCATCCAGACGTATTTAACATGATGCTGCAACTGCTGGAAGATGGTCGCTTAACTGACGCAAAAGGTCGCACGGTCAGCTTCAAAAACACGCTTGTGATCATGACCTCGAACATTGGCTCAAAGGTGATTGAAAAAGGCGGCAGTAGCCTCGGTTTTGCGATTGGTGACGATGCAGCAATGGCTCAGTACAACCAGATTCGCAATCGAGTCATGGACGAAATGAAGCAATTCTTCCGTCCTGAGATGCTGAACCGGATTGATGAAATCATTGTCTTCCGTCAGCTTGAGCGTCAGGAAGTGCGGCAAATCGCGGATCTGATGATTCGTGAAGTTGCTAACCGCCTCAGCGAACAAGAGATTGCGCTTGTTGCCACCGATGCCTTCAAAGATCGACTCGTCACAGAAGGCTTTGACCCCAGCTATGGGGCGCGTCCGTTGCGCCGAGCCATCGCCCGACTGCTGGAAGACAACCTAGCAGAAGCAATGCTGATGGGCAAAGTGCAGTCCGGCGACACCGCCATTGCCGATTTAGACGAAGACGGACAAATCTACATCGACCGACAGGATGTTCCTGTTTTGGCAGAAGTCAATTAGGAGCGAACTAATTGGTTCTAAAGTACGTCCAAGTTTCTGGGAGTTAAATACTGAGGGAGGTCAGCGCCTCCCTTTTTTGTGGCGTCTTTTTTGTAGGCTCTACCCCCTCCCAAGGCAAATCTCAGAGGCAAAATCTACCATCTGCAACAAGAATGATTTGAATGAAGGAGGTGGACAAAATGAACGGTCAGATGCGTTTTGGCTCCACTCAACGCGCCAACCTTCAGCATTCGGTGGGTTGAGCGCAGTCGAACGGCGGGTTAAACTCAGTCGAACGCGGGTTGAGCGCAGTCGAACGCGGGTTGAGCGCAGTCGAAACCCGAATTTCAAGTCCGTTTCATTGAGTTCTTCTACCTACTTAGATTTCAGTTCATCTAATTTTTGTTTTTCTTCTGTCCTTTGCGGTTTCCAGGCTTTTCGTCGTCTGTTCCGACCTGCTCGTCTGTTCCGACCTGCATTAAATGAGATTGGTCAGGTGATTCCTGAGCGGGTGATGCCTGAACAGCAGGAACAGGAGGAGCAGGAGAAAGGTACTTCTGCACCATGAGCGGAATGGCTGTTGTCCCTGCAAGCGTGACTGCGCCAACGGCTCCTTTAATCACTATTGATTTTAGTCCTTGATGATTGCCAGTTTCTGGTTTGGGCGCTTCTGGATTGGAACCCTTGGATGCCATAACTTTAGTCTCTACTCAGCAGAACTTCTTTCTCTGTATATTCGGTGAGTTACGATCCAGCCATCCGTAATTATATTGAGTAAAATTTACTACCAGGGTAAACGATTACCATCCCAGGAAAAGAATTCGCCGCTATCACTTTCTTGAAGCTGGTCAAGCACTGCCAAAAGTTGCTGTACGGTTCGCTCAACGGAAAACAGCTTTTCAGGCGACACATTGCGTTGAAACGGGCGGGATAGCTGCGTATCAGTTGTGCCGGGATGGAGCGTTACCACAATCGCTCGTGGGCAGGTGCGTTTGTATTCAATGGCAGTGGTTCGCATCAGCATATTCAGCGCAGCTTTGGAGGCGCGATAGCCGTACCAGCCGCCCAACTGATTATCGCCAATGCTGCCAACTTTCGCGGAAATGGTGGCAAAGATAGCGCGATCTCGATGCTTTAGCAAGGGTTGCACTTGTTTCGCCAACAAGATTGCGCCAATGCTGTTGACCTGAAAGTAGCGGATCAGTTGCTCTGAGTTGATGTGCCGTAAGCTTTTTTCGGGTTGAATCGTGCCGTCATGCAACATCCCAACGCAGTTGATCACAAAATGTAGGGCTGTTGTTTCGGCTTGAATCTGCTGAATGGCGGCGGCAACCTGTGCTTCTTCAGTAATATCCATCTCCAAGCAGTGCAACCGCGAATCTGTGATAGTCAACAGTTCCGACTGGGAGTTGCGGTAAGTGGCATAGAGGCGATCAACGCTAGGAAGCAACTGCCGCACAAACTCTAGCCCAATCCCTTGCCCTGCCCCGACAACTAACGCTGTGATGGTACGTTGAGGGACTGTTACATCATTCATCATTACAATTTGACACAATCGGATCTCAGGTGAGTATAACACTCCTGATTTTGTGTATCTGTTAGCTGATGCCTAGCACTTCCACGTCAAAAATCAGCGTAGCATTCGGTGGAATTGTGCTGCCTGCCCCTCTGGAACCGTAGGCCAGTTCGGCTGGAATAATCAACTGTCGTCGTGCCCCAACCGCCATCGTGCTGATGCCTTCATCCCAGCCTCGAATCACGTCGCCTACGCCGATTTGAAAGGAGAAAGGCTGGTTGCGATCACGAGAACTGTCGAACTTGACGCCGTTGGTGAGAAGCCCGGTGTACTGCACAGTTACGGTTTGTCCAGTGCGAGGGGTCACGCCTGTGCCGGGGTTGATGTCAATGTATTGCAGCCCAGACGCAGTTCTCACGGGCGTTTCGGGCGTAAAGGCATAGTTGAGGCTGTAGCTGGCATTTTTACCGGGGGCGGGTGTGACGCGCAGGAAGTAGCTGGAACCCGAAATGCCTGTTAGCCGCTGATTGATATTTTCCTCTGCTGTACCTGTGTTTTTTGAAGCAAATAGTAGATTCCGGTTGCCGTCATAGAGTTCCAGGTTGGCATCATCGCTTAAATTGGTGAGTGATACGTTGAATTGTCCAGACAGCAGCGTTCCAAATCCGAGAACGTCGGTTGGATCAGCGTTGCCAACAAAATCAGTGAAAGTGCCCGTTGCCGTGCGTAGAGGAGTTGCCGTCTCAAAAGCGTTGCCCAGTTGATCATCGGTCGGGGTTGCAGCCAAGGTGAGGGCATAGCGAAGATCAGCACGGTTCTTCGGAAGTTTAGCCAAATTGACTCGCACATAGAAAGTGCCTGCTTCCAAAAGCACATTGCTCAACTTTTCAGCCCGATTGCCGCGTCGGTTAGAAGCAGTAATGACACGACCAGCAGCATTGAGTAATGCCACATTTGCATTAGACCGTTTAGCAACGCTGCCAAGGGTCAAATTGAGACTGCTCCGTGTTGTGGTGTTAATTTTCCAGATATCAACTTGATCCTGGACGCTGAGTCGTTCTTTAAAGGTGCGGTTAGTTGCGCTGATTGGAAGCAGCCTGGCGGTACGCAATGTTTTTCCTGGATCTTTCGCCATAAACCTGGGTTTTAGTTCTACAAAAAAGCCACGTTTAATTTAACCCTACTCGCGATCGTTTTGGGAAAAACACCCCTTTTCGGAAGAGGGGTTGGGGAGAATCTTCAACTTAGGAGATTTCTAGGAAACCCTCTACCCCAGTACGGGCAGGTTTTGCAGATCAATCATCTGGGCGACGCGAGACTGAGTCCAAATCCGCCCCAACGTGGCAACAACTTTTTCCTAAAAATCTCCTTACGTGTACACCGTAGCCTTACGAAGGGGAACTTGGATGAGTAAAGTTGCCCATGGCGTGAGTATAAGCCTGAATCATCTGTTGAGCGATGGACCTCCAGCTATAGTGTTGCAGCGCATAGGTTTGGGCATTGGCTCCGCGCTGTTGACGGTCGTTTGAATTGTGCAATGCTGCTCGCAGGTTCTCAGTTAAAGAAGCGACTTCACAGGCGCAAATCCAGCCCGCCTTTGCTCGCTCAATGTCCTGCCAAATATGCACCTGATCTGAGATCACAACGGGAACGCCAACCGTCATCGCTTCTGCCACCGCAATGCCAAAGTTTTCATAATAGGACGGCAACACGAACAAATCCGCCGTTTGTAATAACTGCGTTTTAAGCGCACCAGACACAAATCCGGCGAGCGTGGTGCAGCTAGCTAGGGCAGAAGTTTGGACTCGCCTACGAATCTGATGCTCATACTGCGAATCTTGAGGATTGCCGCCCGCCAAAACGAGATGAAAGGGCACGCCTTCTGTGCGTAACTGCTCCAGCGCAGGCAGCAGCAAATCCAGCCCTTTTTTAGGATCGATCCGCGACATAAACAGCACAATCGGATGCTGATCCATAATTCCCAATCGCTGCCGTACTTCAGACTGAGACAGGGCGGTGGCTGACGGTAATTCCACTCCTAAAGGCATCACCCAATCTCGCGTCGCAATGCCAAATCGCTCTGAGGTTTTGGCTTCCTGATCGCTTGTGAAATGCACTGCCGCTGCCCCCGCTAAGTTAGGACGTTCCAGCAGCGCAGCATAAATTTGTTTCAGCCGTTTTTTCTTTTTTAAGTCGGCTGGGTCAAGCGTACCCAGTGGACGCAGAACGTAGGGCAGTTGCTTCGATCTGGCGATTGTTGCAGCAAGGCTACTCACAGGTGAAAACAAAGCGTGAATGTGCGCCAAGTCATATTGATGAGCATTTTGAGACAGCCATCTCAGTAAGTCAATAGAAAACTTATAGCGACGAAAAGGCGAACAGTGAAAATAACGGATTTGATAACCTTGTTGATCAATCGGTTGACTCAGGGGGACATCCAAGGGCGCTTGTCCAACATCACCGTTGGCGTCGGTTGTGAGAATGGTAACTTCTACACCTTGATCTGCCAAACCCTTGGATAACCCTAACACCATCTGGCTGGGCCCACCGTAGACCAACGAAAGAGACGGGACAATTTGTAGAACTCGAAGTGATGGCATAGTGGCTTAACCCAAAATTGTGATTGATCAGCCGAAGCTAATTTCGTTCTTTCGATGGAGGAAGTTCGCTCTTCCGGGAGACGCATTTTTACGGCTCACCTTCTACGATCACAGTGCTGAGCAAATGCAGCACCAACAGAAAAGTAAATTTTGAGGTAAAACTTATGGCGCTTGTAACGCTTGATGAATTCAATTCAAAATCTGCAAATCCAATTAGCTCTACGCAAATCAAGGGATTTAGCGTCCATTCAGACTTGATTGCAGGAACATTAACCAACAAAACCGAAGAAAAAATTGGTACGGTGAGCAATGTCCTCGTGAACGATGCAGGGCAGATCCAGTATATTGTGGTTGACTTGGGCAACTCGCCGTCAGGAAGAGAAGTGATGCTGCCTGCTGAACGGGCGAGAGTAGACGCTGATCATCAGTGCGTTTACGCTTCTGCACTCACGAAAGAAGATGCAGAGCAGCTACCCACGTTCGACACTCAAATGCGTAGTCTGTGAGGCTTCCGCTAGCGACGAGCTTTCGATAATTTCACGATAAAAGTCAAGCTGTTTTTGCGCTAAGGCACGATTTGTGTAATGGGTAAGCACTCGGTCATATCCACGCTTGCCCATTTCAACGCTTAAGTCAGGCTGCTGGATCAGTTGCAACAGGCAATTCGTGAGAGCCTCAGCGTTCCCTTCAGGAAAAGTTAGCCCAGCCTGACCAATCACGTGAGGAATTTCGCCAGAATCGGAGCCAATGACAGGCACTTGACAAGCCATTGCTTCAATTAAAACATGCCCGAATTGCTCTTTCCAACCCACTGAAGTTAGTGTTTTGAATTGTTCTGTGGTTTCCGAGGGCAGCACTAATGTATTCATCAAATTGATGTATTTGGCTACATCATTGTGAGGAACGCTCTCAACCCAGATCAAGCGATCGGCAAACCCTGCTGCGGTAGCGGCTTCCATCAAGGTCTGCTTCAGTGGGCCACGACCTAACAGCAGCCATTTCCAAGCTTGATCTTTGATGCCCGCCAACGCTTTGCACAGTGTTAACAGCCCTTTTTCTGCCACAAATCGCCCCACAAAACCCACCACAAATTCATTAGGTTGAATGCCTAGCTGAGTTTCCAATTCAGGCTGAGCGCAAGGGCGAAACAGAGCTTCATCAACGCCGAGTTGGGGCATCACCTGAATTAAACCCTGATAACCGCGCTGCCGCAAAATATTGGCTCCGTCTTGGTTGCCCGATACGATGCCGTGGGTGTGGCGTAAGTTGTAGGCTTCTAGCTGAGAAACCGGAAACTTTAGCTCATAGGGCAGGTTCCACCAGGTAAAAAACAGATTTTTGGCGTGGAGTCCCAGCAGCCGATTTAGGGTAATCAATTCGGCATAAGCCAAGGCTTTTGAACCTTGCTCAACTTGAATGACATGAGGACGGAATTCTCGTAACAGCGCAATCAGATCGGCTCCGAAGCACAGCAAGCCTTGGTTATTTTGGCTGAAGTTAGAGATCGGCACGACTCGAAAGCGTCCATCTTCCCAGAAACGGGTTTCGATGATTTTGTTTTGCACACCTCCAGGTCGCCAGCGCTTCGGCACAACAATCGTGACTTCGAGGTTGGGTTCCAGGGATGCCAACGTTCTAAACTTTTCGCAGTTCAGATCAACAATATAGGAGTGGCTAACAACGAGAATTTTCATAGGTAGGGCAATCAGAATAAAAGCTGAACGAAAGCGATAAATGTGTTAACTACGTACCAAGTGATCCAGTTGCGAATAAACCTGTCCTTTATTCCACAGAGCGCTGATCCAAGTTTTGAGGGCTGACACAAAGCCAAGGCAATAGAAAACGGCACGGCTCATAACTTTCAAAGGCGAACCGCTTTTATAACAAGGTGGATGCCCCAGCACATGGCAGTCGAACAGCTTGGCATATAACCGAATTGCTTGCCAGAGGGTTAAATTTTTGAGTCCGAGCAGAAAGTGATTGTGGTAGAAGGTGATTTGATACTGAAGCGAGCGAGTGCTGATGTCATGACAGCCACCTGTTTCCTCGCCGAGATGCACCAAGTTTGCCTCTGGGTCATACCAGATTTGCAGCCCGGTTTGACGGATGCGTAAACAAAAATCTGACTCTTCCCGCACTGCACTGCCGCGAAACCGCTCGTCAAACCAAATCCCGTGTTTCTCAAACACCTCACGCCGAAAAGACATATTGCAGCCCCGCGCGGTCAAAACTCGCTGGGGCTTGCAGGTATGCACCAAATCGATGTAATACCAAGCAATTCCGGGGTTCATGGCTTGCGGCGGCAGGTAGTCGATCGAGAGTCCGGGGGCGGCGTCTGCTAGCTTCATCCGGTCATACACGCGACCTGCAACCGCACCAATTTCAGGATGGTTGATGTAATTGCGGACATGTGCCTCTAGAAAGCCAGCCGGAAGCAGCACATCGTCATCAAGAAACAAAACAATATCGCCGGTGGAGCGACGCACTGCATAGTTACGTGCTCCCGGTAAGCTGGCCCAATTCACCCGAAACAGGCGGATTTTCTGCTCGGCAGCTAATTGATTCAGATAGGCGTCGGTTTCTGGCTGATGCTGCGCGGTTTGGTCAATCACCAGCACTTCATAGTGGGCGTAGTCTTGCTGAATCACGTTGGCGAGGGTTTCTCGTAAAATCTCCTCACGACCATAAGTGGGGATAATCACAGAAATACTCAGTGCTGACACGGTTAATTGCTCCTGTTCGAGGTTAGAGGGTTAGAGGATCAACGCTTCTTTTTGTTTTTCTGCTTTTTCTGCTTTCGCTTCTTGCCTTTCTTGCCTTTTTTGTCGGGAGGTGGCTCCTCGTCTGGATCAGGTTCCAACCGCGCCAACCGATCAATCTCCGGCAGTTTGAGAATCACTCCTGCATAAAACCAGTAGTAAACCGCCACCGGATCGACATCAAGCGGATAGTAGTAGGTGTTGTAGCTGATGAACAAAACGAACAGCCAGAGGGCAGAACCATAGGCTCGCAGGTTGCGATCTCGCACAGAACGGTAAGCCTTGAAGGTCAAATAGGTGAGAACCGTCACCATTGCCAGAAAAGCCAGCGTTCCAAACGGGCCGATTTCGTAAATCAGCTTGGGGTAATAGGTTTCAACTAGCTCAGTGTTCCCCAAGGCGCGGGCTGCATTCGTAGCGCGTCCCAAACCATGCCCCAGCAAAGCTCGATCCTTGAGCGCCCAATTTAACTGGTCGAGAATGAAGGCATAGGGAGGAGACGCATTCCAGCGAGAAACGAAACTATTGATGCGCTCTTGAACCGTTGCCGGATTTTGCATCGCTGCGCCGCCTAGCACGACGCCCAGCCCTACGGCAATCGGCAGAAAGCGTTTGAGGTTAGTGACTTGCCCTGTAAAAACCAGCAGCAGTGCGATTGACGTAGGGACGAGCGCTAGCGCAATCCGTTGCCCCGAAACCACCGCCATCACGAAAATTCCGCCTAGTCCAACCAGTCCAGCAATCCGCCAATAGGGTTTCGGATCATTAAAAGCCGACGGAAACACCAGAAAACTGCTGGCAATTAAAAACCAGCCCCACTGCCACGGAGCCACAAAGGTTCCCGGTAGCCGAATCACGCCTTGCTGGGGGCTATAAAGCAGCGAGCCACCGACAAAGCAGCGGGCCCCCAGCGTAGCCTTAAACAAGTCTTCACCGACCGCAGACCGAGTTCCTTCACAGATTCCGGTCAACAGCATGAAATACTGCACAAACCCCAACGCGCAGCAAATAATCACCAAAACGGTGGTCAGCCGCATTAGCAACAGCAAATCTTTTTTCTTGTGGAGCAAATAGTAAGCGCAAACGATCAGCGGCAGATAGCCAATTAGCACCTTAATGCCCAAAATGCCCATCGCAAAAGGCTTTTCGTTGGGTTTGCCGAAAATTTCCTGATAGCCATTCACAAACAGCAGTGTCAACACACAAAAGCTGACCAGAATACCCAACGTCGGCATTAGCCCTTTGGGAATAAAAATCGGCAGTCGCTCCCGTTTGCAATACTGCACGACCCCAAAAAGCGCCGGCAGATAGAGTCCATCTTTTGCCAACTGCAACAGCGGGCTATTGCCAATTGCATAGGTGATGGTTCCGCCAAACGGCACATAAATCAAAAAGCCCCAGAGCGCCTGACGCGGATATTTGAACGAAAAAGCGAGGCACAAAATCGCCACAACTGCCCCGCCTGCGACTTTGATGCCGCCAATCAACCCCAGCGGCGCACCAACTAAAATTGCAAAAAAGAGCGAATATGTCGAAAAATTGGTAATTTCCTTCCGAAACCGCGCCGCCTTGCGTTTTTGGGCCAGCTTGTCTTTTAAACTCGGCTGATTCGCTTGGCTCGAAGTTTGAGCAGGATTAGGTTGCTCAACAGGAGGTCTACTGACTAACACGGATTTGCCTGCGCAATGCCTTCTTTCGTAGTTAGTTATTCCCGTCGAACTGCGCTGAGTAACGGTTTATTTCAATTAGGCAAGCAACCAGTGACAGAATAGGGGTATTTTGATCCCCAACCTGCCATGAGCCAAGAACTAGACGTGATCGGACTTTTGCCTGCTGGTGGTCAGGCAACGCGGCTTGCCCCCCTGCCCCTCAGCAAGGAACTGTATCCGATTGGCTTTTGGACAGACCAAGACGGCAAGCCCAAACCGAAGGTGGTGAGTCACTATCTGCTAGAAAAAATGCGGCTCGCCGGAATCACCAAAGCGTTTTTTATTCTGCGCCCCGGCAAATGGGATATTCCCAGCTATTTTGGTGACGGAGCCATACTCGACCTGCATTTGGGCTACTTAACGGTGCATGTGCCCGATGGCGTTCCTTACACGCTGAATCAAGCTTATCCGTTTGTGCAAAATGCCATCGTTGCCCTCGGTTTCCCCGATATTCTGTTTCAGCCAGACGATGCCTACAAACAGGTTTTGACCCGATTAGCAGCCAGTCAAGCCGATGTCGTGCTCGGACTGTTTCCCACCGCTCAGTACTGGAAAGCAGGCATGGTGGAATTTGATTCTGCCGGACAGGTACTGAAAATTATCGAGAAACCAAAGCAAACGGATTTGAAATATATGTGGGCCATCGCCGTCTGGACGCCGCGTTTCTCACAGTTTTTACAGCAGTTTTTGCAGACCCACCCGCCGGGAGCGGAACTGCCAATTGGCAACGTGATTCAAGCCGGAATTGCGGCAGGGCTGCGCGTCGAAGCCGAACCCTTTCCCGCAGGCAGCTACCTCGATGTCGGCACTCCCGAAGACTTGGCACGAGCGATTCACCAGTTTACGCCTACCCAATTTGCATAATTCCGTTCAGTTCGTCCTATGAATAGACAGCGGTTGCATCAAGTTATCTAGAAAAGGGGCGAGGAGATGCGCATTCGAGAAATTGTGCAACAGGCAATAGCTGAGCAGTATCTCACCGTGGCGGCAGAGGAGCAGTTACGCCAGCTTTTGACCACCAAAAATGATCGAGAAGATTTGGTTGCGTTCCTGCTGTTGCAGCAAGCCGTCATGAATGGCAGCGTTCAGCAACAATCACGAGAATCGCTTTATCAAAAGCTTGAACGGGTGTAGCTTCAATTAAGCACCAACTGGCAATTTTGAAGCAGCTAATAAAGCCTGAGCCTTGGCAAGATCAAACGGATAAGGCAACCGCATCGGACGGTAATCGCGCTCGCTGGCGGCTCCGTGACGCAGAACGGCATTCACCAACAAACAGGGTTCGTCACTCAGGTTGATCGCGCCATGTGGAACTCCGGGCGGAATTGTCACCACCTTGGGCTGATCTTCACTGAGCGGAATATATTCATACTGCCGGTTTTGCAGCACCACCAACACAAAACTGCCCCGGACAACGAGCAGTTGATCGGTTTGGAAATGATGCACAAATAAATCATCGATTAGTCCGGCTGGAATCTGCGCCAGCACCGTCTCATGGCTAGACTGAGGTGTGTAAAACTCCACCATGCCGCTCTTGATTGAATCTAGTACTCGTACTTCGACTCGCCTAACCAGACCCATGTCACACCTCCTTGGTGTTTGGTGTGCAGTTGCATGAAAACTCAATGCTCTAAATTTCTGAAATGCTCTTAGCTCTGCCTATAGCGCTAAGTCTTGCGCTTAGTAACCTTGGCTGCTTTTTGCTTAGCTCCTTCTCCAGTGTAGCTAGAAAAAATATAACGTTTTGTTGCTAAAGCCACAAAGAATAGACACCTTATGCGTTCCAGCTTTTTTTGCTGCCCACTGAATTTTCCCTTACCGAATTCCCCAGCGTCGTCGCCAGCTTGAGGTCGATTCACAGTGAGCCTGCTGCTGCTGTAACTGGTGGCGTTCTAAAATCGCTTCAGCCGAATCTGTTAAGGTTGGATCGTGATAGGGAATGGCGGCTCGCGTTTGTAAGTGCTCTTGTTCCATGATTGAGAGTGGCGTCAAGGCTTGGGCCTCAAAACCTGCAACCGTGCCTTGCGACCATTCATGTGGCAAATGAGCACCATCGCCATTCAGTGGAATAGTGCCGATCTGGAGTCCTGCTGCCCGCAATGCTGCTCGAACTGAAGCCGAACGAGAATAGGTTGCCAGCTTGCCTGATGCTGCTAAACAGCCTGCCACGGCTTGAAAAAACTCGACCGTCCATAGCTGCGGACAGCGACGCGGCGAAAATGGATCAAAAAAGATGGCATCTGCTCGAAAGCCTTGAAGCTGCTGAATGGTCTGCCGCGCATCGCCAATCAACAAGGTTGCCGAGAGGTAGGGCATTTCGCACTGATGATCAGAGGCTAACGATCTCAGAACACCCCGCACCGTCGCTGACCAGCTATCAATCAACGGAGGCTCAACCGCTGCCTTAGGCACAGATTCATCTAGCTCCAGCCCATACACCTCAACTCGACAGTACGGGTTCATTGCCCAAATTGTTTCTAGCGCTGCTGCCGTGTTGTAGCCCAAACCATAGCAGACATCTAGCAGCCGAATTTGGTCGCGTTTTGCTTGCTCAGCCAAGTTCGTCGCGGCTGCAAACTTCAGAAACGCTTCCTGCTTTGCGCCTAGCTGCGAGTGAAAGGTTTCACCAAACTCCTCAGAGAAAAAGGTGAAAGAGCCATCATCAGTGAGATGGGGAATCCAAAAGCCTGTCATACCGTGAGAACCAACGTCATCTGCCTGAGTAGCCTACAGCGCCTCACCATCGTCGTCATCCGGCTCAATCAACTCATTGACTTGAGCATTCAGCAGGCGATTCTCGTAGCGTCGATTGCGGCGGCGGGCTTTGGCAGGGGTGGCTCGCTTTCCAGAGCGTTTGTCTTTCACAAGATGGTCTAAATCAGGAGCATCATCCCAGCCCTGCAAATCATGAATAGAAGTCCGTTTAACCATATCCTTAACAAACTGAATAAACGGTTAGCAACTGAGAGGCGAAACCACTCAACAAGCCAATTCTATAGGATTTACTGCAAAAAAATTAAGATTTGTAAACCTTGCTCAATGCAAAATTTGTGAAAGAAACTTCTTCGAGCGCTCCTCTTTTGGGTTATTGAAGAACTCCGCAGGCGTAGCTTCTTCCACCAGCATTCCATCTGCCATCAGCACCACGCGATCCGCAACTTCGCGGGCAAAGCCAACCTCATGTGTCACACACACCATTGTCATTCCTTCGTTGGCGAGTGTGCGCATGACATCCAGCACTTCCCGCACCATCTCAGGGTCGAGGGCAGAAGTCGGTTCGTCAAATAGCATCACTTTCGGCTGCATTGCCAAGGCTCGTGCAATGGCCACCCGCTGCTGCTGACCTCCGGATAGCTGCCCCGGAAACTTATTTGCCTGATTTAGAATGCCCACTCGCTCTAGAAGCTGCATCGCCACTTCTTCAGCTTTGGCTTTCGACCAGCGCCGCACCCAAATCGGGGCCAAAGTGACGTTTTGCAGCACCGTCAGATGAGGAAACAGGTTGAACTGCTGAAACACCATGCCCACTTCCCGACGAATGGCATCGATGTTCTTCAAATCGTGGGAAAGCTGGATGCCATCGATTTCGATCGTGCCTTTTTGATAGGGTTCTAGTGCGTTAAAGGTACGAATAAACGTCGATTTACCTGAACCTGATGGCCCCATCACAACGACTACCTCGCCTTTTACAACCGTGAGGCTGACACCCTTCAGCACATGAAAATTGTTGTCATACCATTTTTCGACATCTTTGGCGATAATTACTGGCTCTAAGCTAGTTTTGTCCACTGTGGTTTCAGTTTGAGGTTGGGTCATGGGTTTATCCTAATCCAGTCAAGAAATTTGTAAAATAGCTGCGCAGTAGGAAGTTAGAGTACACAGTTAGATCAGTTAGATCCAGTAGATCGCAAATCCTGATTGACTCCCCCCTAACCCCCCTTGAAAAAGGGGGGAACCGAACTAAAAACCTTGAAAGTCCCCCTTTGTAAGGGGGATT
>JAAUQT010000081.1 GCA_012033495.1 Cyanobacteria bacterium RM1_2_2
GGCGATCGCTGTCATTGTCCTCAGCTTTGTCGGACAGTACAAAGGTGGACTGAATAACCTGCTATTTGGCGATATTCTGGCAGTGCGAGAACTGGATTTAGTCTTTAGTGGTTTGTTATTGATTGTGTGTACGGTGTTTATTGGGTTAACGTTGCGAACGCAAATGTTGTTGACCCTGCATGAACCACTCGCGGTCGCCCGTGGAGTTTCGGTTTCGGCTCATCGTACCGCATTCATTGTGTTGCTGTCGCTGGTGGTGGGCATTTCGATCAAGGCGATCGGGGTGCTGCTTGTCAGTGCCTTTGTGGTGATTCCTGCCTGCGCTGCCCGACTGCTGAGCCGGACATTCACAAATTACGTAGTGCTATCAGCAGGATTAGGGGCGTTGAGTGCTGTGGTTGGGATGCTGATTTCAGCGGCGTTTAATTTGCCTTCTGGTCCCAGTATTGTGGCAACCCAGTTAGTGATTTTTCTAACGACAATGGCATTGCCCCGATTACGTGCTTTAGGACATGGGTAAACGTGCAATGTCTGGATCTGATATCACTCCTGAAATTTTGCAGACGATCGAGATTCTGGAAGCCTTGGAAACCTTGCTGGACAAGACTCCCAGTGCTGAAATTGAGGATATTTTGCAGGAAGCCTGGATTAAGGTGAGTGAAACCTTCCCAGATGATTTCAAAGAGGCTACGCGGGAAGATGCCGGAGCAGAGGGCTTACGGCGCTATATCCGCATCAAGGCATTTTTTGAGAATCCCACCGAGAATTCCGTCAGCCCAGAAGAATTAGAGGCATATTACCGCAATCGTGAACCCGTGGGTGAAGATTCAGCAGAGTTTTTCTTTCCAGAGTGAGGAGCGATTCTCCTGCGGAGACACTTTGTGAACGCAACTGCTGATTCAATGAAGCTAAAGTCTTACAGTTCATGGTTGGTTGTTTGCGAGATAATCAAGAATGCCCTGCACGATCGCCCGTGCCATTTGGGTGCGAATGGCTGGATCGCTGAGTCGTATGGCATCCTCTTGACCTGTCACAAAGCCAACCTCCACCAGCACCGCAGGCATCGCGGTACGAACCAGGACATAAAAGCGAGCACGTTTTACGCCGCGATCGCGCATTCCGGTATTTGCCAATGAAATTTCACGAATTTGAAGTCCAAAAAACTGAAGAGCCGAGTTTTTGCATTAGGCTAAGCGATTATAATATGAGAATGATTATCATTTTTATCGATTATGGTCAGTTCTGTTCTTCAGTCCCCTCCCAACCCAACCAGCGCTGAAATGCTGCTGCGGCTTCGTCATACCTGTGCCCATGTGCTGGCAATGGCAGTGCAAACCCTGCTTCCAGAAACGAAAGTGACGATTGGACCCTGGACAGATACTGGTTTCTATTATGATTTCGATCGTCAAACCCCCTTCACCCCTGACGATCTCACTCAGATTGAAACCGAGATGCGCCGCATCATCAACGCCAATTTGCCGATCATTCAGGAAGTGGTCGATCGCGAACAAATTCGAGCAGAAATCGAGCAGTTGGGCGAACCCTACAAACTAGAAATCCTCAACAGTATTCCTGCTGATGAACCGATCACGCGCTACTTCATTGGCTGTGCAGATACCCTGCAAGGTGTGGTAGAGGCTTCCTTGTTTCACATCGCGGCGGACACCCTGACCCAGAAACCGATGGGCAAAGATTGCTGGTGGGATTTGTGTGCGGGTCCTCACCTCAACTACACGGGTGAAATTAACCCCGATGCGTTTGCTCTGGAGAGTGTGGCTGGAGCCTATTGGCGAGGAGATGAAACCAAACCGCAGTTACAGCGGATTTACGGCACAGTCTGGGAAACCCCCGAACAACTACAGGCGTATCTCACCCAGAAAGAAGAAGCCAAACGTCGCGACCATCGCAAATTGGGACAAGAACTTGATTTATTTAGCATCCAGGAGGATGCAGGTGGGGGATTGGTATTTTGGCATCCTAAGGGAGCTAGGATGCGCCTGGTTATTGAAGACTACTGGCGCAAGGCTCATTTAGATGCAGGTTATGAACTGCTTTACACGCCGCATATTGCTAATCTCGATCTCTGGAAAACATCGGGGCACTTTGAGTTTTACCGCGAGAATATGTTTGACCAGATGGAGATTGAGACGCAGCAGTATCAACTCAAGCCGATGAACTGCCCGTTTCATGTGCTGACCTATCAAAGCCATTTGCATTCTTACCGGGAACTGCCGATTCGTTGGGCAGAGTTGGGCACCGTCTATCGCTATGAGCGATCGGGTGTATTGCATGGTTTGATGCGAGTGCGCGGCTTTACTCAAGATGATGCTCACATTTTCTGTTTGCCAGAACAGGTAGCGGACGAAATTTGGGGCGTGTTGAATTTGACCGAGCAAATCCTGTCGGACTTTGGCTTTACTGAGTACGAAGTATACCTTTCCACTCGTCCTGGCAAGTCTGTGGGTACGGATGCCATTTGGGAATTAGCGACGGATGCGCTGGTTCAAGCCTTAGATGCAAAGGGCTGGAATTATGTGACGGATGAGGGTGGTGGTGCGTTCTATGGTCCTAAAATTGATATCAAGATCAAAGATGCGATCGGGCGGTTGTGGCAA
The DNA here is from genome assembly GCA_012033495.1 of Cyanobacteria bacterium RM1_2_2. Classification (GTDB taxonomy): domain Bacteria; phylum Cyanobacteriota; class Cyanobacteriia; order Elainellales; family Elainellaceae; genus Elainella. The sequence continues at coordinate 2,616 of JAAUQT010000081.1, forward strand.
TGTTCCACGATTCAAGTCGATTTCAATTTACCAGAACGCTTTGACATGGACTACGTAGCAGCCGATGGTTCCCGCCAACGTCCGATTATGATTCATCGTGCCATCTTTGGATCATTAGAGCGGTTCTTCGGCATCTTGATTGAAAACTATGCTGGGGACTTTCCCCTCTGGTTGGCTCCAGTCCAGGTCCGATTGCTGCCTGTGAGTGATGAGCAGCGGGATCATGCCACTGCGATCGCCCTGCAACTCAAACAATTTGGCTATCGGGTTGAGGTGGATCACAGTGGAGAACGGTTGGGGAAACAAATTCGCACCGCAGAACTGGAAAAGATCCCCGTCGTTGCGGTTGTTGGGAAACGGGAAGTGGTAAACCAGACCTTGAGCGTGCGAACCCGCCAATCAGGGGAACTCGGATCGTTAACGCTGTTAGAACTTCAGGAGAAAATGCAGCAAGTAATCATGAGCCGACACCCCATTTAAGATAGGAGGAAAAATGCAAGAGTCTTTTACGCCAACCATTCCTCAGTCGAGTCAATGGTCAATCACCTGGAATCGGGTTGCCAGCGATCGCCGTTGGACATTCCTGCTGATTGCAATGGGCGTTTTCAGTAGCATCATCTATCCCCATCCACCGTTTGTCGCATTTGGCGCGATCGCCGGAACTACCTTCAAACCAAGACGAGCCATTTTGGTTGCCCTATTGATCTGGTTGATGAATCAAGTTTATGGCTACACCGTGCGGCAGTATCCCTGGTCAGCAGATTCGCTACTCTGGGGATTGATATTGGGTTTAGGAACCCTGATCGTCACAGCATTGGCATTGCTGCGTCCGAAGTTTAGTCAGAAGACCATGAAAGGACATTGTTTGTGGTTAGGGGCGATTGCGCTGGTTGGCTTTGCCGCGTTTCAAAGTCTCATCCTATCTGTTGATTGGTTGCTAACAGGCAGTCATACCCTGACCTGGGCGATCGCTCGTGGCATTTTGGTCAATACCACGGTTTGGACAATCGCTCTAACTCTGGTTTACCTCGTGTTTGTTCGATTTACAACTCGCTCTCATCAGCCCATTGTATGAATCTATTTTCCCAAGACAAACCCAAAGCCGACCCAGAGAAAGTTCGGGATATCAAGAACTGGGTCTACCGCATTCTCGAAGTGGATAGTGGGATTCCGATTTCCATCAGCCAGCTTGCCTGCAAAGAGCCGGGATGTCCACCCATTGAGACGGTGATTGCAATAATGTCAACACCAGTTCAGCAATACAAGATTCATAAAGCCGTCAATGATATTGATGAAATCGATATTTGTAACTTGATTTGATCAATCAGCCATAAACTTCAACAGCGATTGCAAACATGAAGTCTGCTGAGTTAATAAAAACACACTGGAAAATTTAATCACAATGACAAAACACACTCTATTTGTTTGCAAATCCTGTGCGTATTCATCAACGCAACGAGATTATATGGGTCAGCGGGGCGGGTATCATCTGCTGAATCATCTGCTGCTCCTCCAGTCAAAATGGACATTAGCCGCAGAATATACGATCGCCCCCGTTGATTGCCTCAGCGCCTGTAACCGTCCTTGCGTGGTGGCTTATGCTGTTCCCCATAAGACCACATTGATGTTTGGAGATTTACCCCCGCTCCAGAGTGCGATCGCCATTCTGCAACTGGCAGAACAGTACCATAACAGTTCAGATGGGTTGATTCCTCGTCAAGAACGTCCTGATATTCTCAAAAAGGGAATTTTAGCGAGAATCCCTCCCTGTCAACCTGCAAGTTCATGTACTGAAGGCAATTAGGAGAATAGTCTGTAGAGAACCGTGACGTTGTGCTAGAATTTCTTCAACTTATTGAGAATATTTATCAATAAGTTGAAGCATACCGATCGGCTTTCCATGAGAGGTCAACACTGTTACCCATCCTTAATCACGCTAGAAAGTAGGAAGACCTCATGACTGATTGTCCTTGTTGCCCCGGAAACATGTTACGGCATGTTCGTAGCTCTGGTGTCTATTGGTTTTGCCCAAATTGTCGTCAGGAAATGCCCAATTTGACGATTGCATCTGTCAGTCAACTCATGCGCTCTGGGCGATCGGGCGATGCCCAGGTTAAGCGATCTGCGCTTCGCAGCAGCGCTTCGCTATCGCGCACAGCACACACCTTATGACTGCGCGCAAGTCATGTAAACGTTGCAGTGCAGTATCCCCGTTACGCCTAAACCTCGATAACCCTCTTCTATCATTTACGGAAATAAAAATTAGACTAAAATTGCTAGAACGTTTTTCTAACCTTTACTTCAACGTTCACACTCTTTTCCAAGATGGTGCTGCCGGCTGTGAACAAGTTGTGAATATTGAACTGTCTATTGCATGTAGCTTTCAGCAATTCTGATCGGATTTTTCTCTACCGAGATGACAGAAGAGGGGTAAGATGATCTGAGTACGCGCATCAGTAATAGAATCAAGCCAACTATCTGAGCGGCGCTGAGGTTGATACTGCCACTTGAGCAGATGCGGTAGAAGACGAGTTAGTTGACTGGTAATTCCTCGTCGTTCACTTTTGCCTAAGTCTTCAACCGCTTCAATTAAATTCGGCACATCAATTTCATGCCAACGATGTTCCCGTAACAGTTGGGCTGTTTGGTTAATCCACGAACTAAAATCTGTTAAATACTTTTCGCTCATATTTAACCCTGGCTCTAACAGCACTCAGTACGTATTTGCAAAGCCTCTTGACATATCTAATAATAACGCCTGAACCCACAACCATTACTGATGACTACATTTGGTGGGATGTTAAGTCGAACAACACCATAAACTGAGTCAGGAGGACTAACTAGCTGTTCGCAGAAACCATCTGTCTAAAAACCCTAGGCGCATGTTATGGGGCAACTTTCAGTCCAATATCATCTTTTAGTCCAAAATTTAGTGATGCTAGCCTCAAGGTCAAGATAGCATTGGGCAAAAAGTAAAATCTTGCTATCGATTAAGCACCACGTGAAAGATGAGTAAAACTGAAAGATGCCATTGGATGCTAGACGAAGTGAAGAGCGCAGGCAGAGAAAATCTCGATGCCGACCACGCATCTGAATACGACGTTAAGGAAGATGCTGGTGTCATGGAAGAGCTAGCACTTATGAAAAGGCTTGGACTTAACAGGCAATCAGAAGTGGTAGACATTGGCGCAGGCACTGGACAGTTCACCCTTGCTGTTGCCTCAGTGTGTGCACGAGTTGTTGCAGTTGATGTTTCGCCTGTCATGTTAGACGTGTTAAAGGCGAAGGTTAGTGCGTCTCATCTACCAAATGTTGAGATTGTTCAGTCTGGCTTCCTCACCTATGAACACCAAGGGAAGCAAGCTGATTTCGTGTATTCTCGCTATGCGCTCCATCACCTTCCTGATTTCTGGAAGGCGTTGGCTCTTCAACGACTTCGACATATTGTTCGGATAGGAGGCGTGCTCCGGCTGTGGGATGTCGTCTATAACTTTGACCCTTCAGAAGCTGAGGATCGCTTGGATGCATGGTGTGCTACGCTCAGCGATAATCCAAAAAATGGCTGGACTCGGGCTGATCTCGAAGAGCACATCCGTGATGAGCATTCAACCTTCGCGTGGCTTCTGGAGCCAATGATAGAGCGCAGTGGTTTCCATATTGAGAATGTTGGGTATTCACGAGACGGCATTTTTGCCAGATATGTTGCTCGTGCAATCTGAATACGTTGAATCACTGGTCAGAGAACTGAATGTTCGATAACCTTTCTTTTGTCGTGAGCGCAAAATCCCTAGATTCTCGGAGCCGGAGAGCTAACAAAGCTAATTCTCATCCCTCACATCATTTATACGAGAACTGCTGCAAATTACACTTGCGCTTAAAATCGATCTAGCCCTCGTTGCCGTTCACCAGTATGATGGTGAGCTTGACCGATCCGAGTAGGAGAAAACCGCATGGTTGCAAATCAAATTGAACTAGAACCGGGAGACTATACGCTATTCTCGGATGGCTCTTGTCATGGAAATCCAGGTATGGCAGGGGCCGGTTGGGTGATCTTGAAGCAAGGAGCGCTCGTTGCTGAAGGCTTTCGTCCGCTTGGACATGCCACCAATCAAGTTGCCGAAATCCGGGCTGCCGCAGAAGGCTTGAATGCCCTGCCGTCGGGTTGTTCGGTTGAGGTGTTTACCGATTCGCAATATGTGGTGAAGACCATGTTGGGCGCGTTTAAGAAAAAAGCCAACCTAGAGCATTGGAAATATTTGGATAGTGCGGTGGCACGTCATGCAGCGGTGAAGTTTACCCATGTGCGCGGACATCAGGGTAGTGAAATGAATGAACTCGCCGATCGGTTGGCGAATAAGGCAACGCTGATGAATTAGGGGTAGAGATGCTTATAGCCACCACTGCTGGCAGGTAAGAACGCTTTGCGTAGTCGCCCACTGCCAGCTCGATATCTGCGTTTTGCCTCGCACCAAACTGCCTCGCACCGAACTGCCTGAACTATGTGCTTGTGGATTGGGGAAACTCCAACAACGAAGCTTTAAGCTAAGCTGATTCAAAGATAGCTGTGCGGGGATGACTGATTCTCATGAAGGATTTAGACAACGCTTCCAAATCGCTGATTCGTTCCGTCTGGGGCTATGCGGCGGGCATGATGGCGATTATTGGCATTTTTGGTGGCGGCTCGGATAACAAAGTTTTTGCCATTGTAATTCCGCCCATCGCTGCTGCTGCCACAACCATTTATGTCTTTCGTCAAGAGGAGCAAAAGCACCAAGAATTGCGAGATCAAGCCGAACACATCCAACTCATGGAATCTCGCTTGCAAATTTTGGAGGCAATCGTCACGAAGGAAGAACACCTGCTTTCGGAGCGCATAGAACGGGTGACAGGACGAATGCCGGAACAGATGCCGAAACAGATGCCAGAACAGACTCGCCAGACTCCTGAGGCTTAGTGCTCCGGGGTTGCAGAGAGGCAAAAGCAAAAAGGGGTTGCAGAAATATGACTTCCACAACCCCACTGTCATCGTTTTTCGATGCACCATGAAACGATTAAACTTCCAATGGTGTTTACATCACAGGCTGTGGCTGCGGCTTAAACTGGAACAGCGAGTACACCACATTGCGGCGAATGTTGGTCATCATATCGAGGAATAGCTCGTAGCCTTCACTCTTATATTCAATGAGCGGGTCTTTTTGACCGTAGCCGCGCAGTCCAACCGACTCACGTAGGGCATCCATTTGCTGAAGATGTTCGCGCCAGAGGGTGTCGATCTGCTGCAAGGTAAAGAAACGCTCAGCTTTGCGGGTCAAGCCAGCCTGCACCTGATCAATCTCGGCTTCCTTCATGTCGTAGGCGATGCGAGCTTGTTCATGCAGGAAGGTTTTGATTTCGCCAGTCGTGAGGTCGGCAAGCTGCTCTGGCTCTAGATCGGCGAGTAAGTAAATGAACTCCTTCACTTTGCCCACTACTTTATCGAGTTCCCATTCTTCCGGCGGCAGTTCGGGGTTAATATAGGCATCCACGATGTCATTCATCGTGCGTTCGATGTATTCGATCACCTTTTCCTTCAGGTCTACGCCTTCTAGTACCCGACGACGTTCTGCATAAATGGCACGACGCTGATTGTTCATCACTTCGTCGTATTCAAATACCTGTTTCCGAATGTCGTAGTAGTAGGTTTCAACTTTCTTCTGGGCGCCTTCCAAAGAGCGGGTCAACATGCCTGATTCGATCGGCATATCTTCCTCGACTTTGAACATATTCATCAAGTTAGCCACCTTATCGCCGCCAAAAATCCGCAGCAGGTTATCTTCCAAGCTGAGGAAAAAGCGCGTCGAACCCGGATCGCCCTGTCGTCCTGCCCGTCCGCGGAGTTGGTTGTCAATGCGTCGGGATTCGTGCCGTTCTGTGCCAATCACGTGCAAGCCGCCAAACTGCACAACTTCTTCGTGCTCAGCGTCGGTATACTGCTCATATTCATGCCGAATCAGGTTGTAAACTTCCCGCAGTTCTAGAATCACCGGATCATCAGTCGGCGCTTTTTCGGCTGCGGTAGCCACCTTATCTTCGGCAGTCAGTTCCGGCAAAGACTGTAGTCCATACTGCTGGGCTGCAAAATCAACGGCTTCTCTCAGCTTTTGCTGAGTGGCTTTGCTCAATTCAACCGGGAAAATTTGTGGAGACGCCTTCCAAGTTTTCACCTTCCGATCGCCACCAAACCCCTGTCCGCGACCACTGCGCCCGTCTCCCCGCATCACGCTGGTTGTGAGGGCATCATCTTCAGGCTGCACAATTCGCGGCATGAAATATTCCCGCAGCTTCAAGCGCGCCATATAGTCAGCGTTTCCGCCTAAGATAATGTCGGTTCCGCGTCCTGCCATGTTGGTGGCAATCGTCACGGCTCCCTTGCGTCCAGCTTGGGCGATAATTTCTGATTCCCGCTCCACATTTTCGGGCTTCGCGTTGAGCAGATTATGGGGAATTTTCCGCTCTGACAGTAGGCGCGACAGCAGTTCCGACTTTTCGACGCTCGTGGTTCCCACCAGCACCGGCCGACCCGTTTCGTGCATTTCGGCGCATTCTTCCGCAATCGACTTCCACTTGCCCGCTTCAGTTTTGTAAACCACGTCTGACAAATCCTTCCGACCCGTGATGCGGTTCGTAGGAATCAGGGTTACTTCTAGGTTGTAGATCTTCTCAAACTCTGCCTCTTCGGTCTTAGCGGTTCCGGTCATGCCGGAGAGTTTGGGATAGAGCAGAAAGAAGTTTTGGTAAGTAATCGTCGCTAGGGTTTGGGTTTCCGGCTGAATTTCCACCCGCTCTTTAGCCTCAATCGCCTGATGCAGACCATCACTCCAGCGCCGACCGATCATCACCCGTCCGGTGAATTCATCGACAATCACCACTTCGCCATTCCGGACGATGTAGTTCACATCTTTGATGAATAGCTCTTTAGCTTTGATAGCGTTGAAAATGTAGTGCGCCCAAGGGTCTTTCGGATCAAACAAATCGGTTACTTCTAGCAGCTTTTCCGACTCGATGAAGCCCTCATCCGACAGTAAAACGTTGCGCTGCTTTTCATCTACTTCGTAGTGCCCGTCTGGATCGTCTTCGTCTTTTTTGCGGCGCAGAGCAGCAGCCACCGTTGCGGCTTTAGTATATTTCTCACTCGGACGCTCCACCTGACCTGAAATAATCAGCGGCGTGCGGGCTTCGTCAATCAGCACCGAGTCTACTTCGTCAATGATGCAGAAGTTAAACGGGCGCTGCACCACTTCTTCGATGGAAGACGCCATGTTGTCGCGCAGATAGTCAAAGCCCAGTTCGCTGTTCGTGCCGTAGGTGATGTCGCAAGCGTAGTTTTTCTGGCGCTCAACCGGATTCATGCCCTGCTGAATCAGACCCACGCTCAGACCCAAAAAGCGGTGAACCTGCCCCATCCATTCCGCGTCACGGCGAGCCAAATAGTCGTTGACCGTCACAATATGGACGCCTTTGCCCGTCAGCGCATTCAGGTAGGCAGGCAGCGTTGAAACCAAAGTTTTACCTTCACCCGTTTTCATCTCCGCGATTTGACCATCGTGCAGCACCATGCCACCCAGCAACTGCACATCGAAGTGGCGCATTCCCAACACGCGCTTTCCGGCTTCTCGGACGACGGCAAAAGCTTCCGGCAGCAAGTCGTCTAGCGTTTCCCCTTTTTCGAGGCGCTGCTTAAACTCTGCGGTTTTGCCGGTCAGTTCTTCATCAGACAACTGCTGGATTTCTTCCTCCAGCAAATTGATTTCAACAACATCATTTTTGTACTTTCTTAGCTTCCGTGCGTTCGGATCACCCAGCAGAGTTTTCAACATAGCCAACGAGAGACGGGATAGGCGGAGACTTGAACAAACAAAATTTCCTAAGTTTAAGAGAGAAGATTCTTAATGACACAGTTCAGAACCTAGCAGACTCAAATCTTAAGGATTAAGCAAAAAGCTAATAGAACTAACCATTAGCTTTACTCTACATCCTATCACTTGCACCGGAGCGGAAAGGAGAGGCGGCAGGTGTGATCCCCCTACTCATGAAGCATCCTGCCATTCTGGAGCTAGTGTTCGATAGTCATATTGCCGCGCGTTGACATGACAAGTGATGCAACCATTGACTGCGACGGGTTCAGCGAACTCAACCTTGGGATGCAGAGCCTTAAAGTAGCGAGATTGGCTCAATCGATAGGGGACTCGCTCTCGCTGAATAATCGGTCGAGAGTAAGTAGACACATAACTCCAGACAATCTGAAGCGTGGGTGTGATTAACGGCTGAATTTCTACCCCATAGTGTTGGTTGTCTTGCAGCAGGTCGGCCCAAGTTTGGCTCGGCATCACGGCAGGCGGCAATCCGACATGGCAGGTGGCACAATTTTCCAGATAAAACTGCTGCCCCAACCGATAACGATCCGTCACCACATCCACGGTTCCGGCAGGGTCAACTTCAGAGGGTGGAGTCAGGATAGTGGTTTGAGCCAGTCCCCAACCCAACAGGCTGCTCCACAGCAAAACGGTCAGCAACCCAACCGAAAATCGGCTAGTGCAGGCATTCCACCAACGACGAGCAAAAAAACGGCGCAATCGAGGCATAAAGACATCAAGATAGGTACTCAGTGGAATTCGCTCAGTTTGTCATGGATTCCACACTATCAGGACTAACGCGAGTTCGGAAAGCAGGAAGTGGAGGAGGGGGGGGAGACAAGAAATATCTTGCGCTATGAACAACCTAGAAGAAGGGATCGAAAGAACGGGTGCTGGAAGTCCGAAGACTTAATCTAAAGTCTAGAGAGGATCGTCTTGTTCCCCCACTTCTCAGACGCAGGCGATAGGTTCCCTGATTGAGGGTGAGGCGTCTGCTGCGCTCGTCTCGTGGTTGAACCTCAAATAGCGACCGTCTTTCGCCGTTATTTCTAAACAGATCAACTCGAATATTGTTTGCTCCATCCAAATTGAGGTTCAAAGGCTCCAGAATGCGCCGGTTCCGCAGGGTAAATGTGACTCTTCTTCTGGAACTCAAACGAAACTCATAGGTTTTAGGTCGATTCCGGTTCACTGAACCTTTCTCTGAACGACTCCGGCCTAAAGTGCCTAAATTGCTGATTCTGCCAAAGTCAGTCTTGCGAGTCGTGAATTCAGTGGAAGCAAACGGATTGCTTTGCACCTGTCTGAAAGTATGGGTATGAGCTGGTTTCTCGGCAAACATAATTAGACTGAAATACTCGGTTAATTTGCACTCACTGAAGCTCAGTAGATTTCAACGTAGATTTCAACTCAGATGATTCTAGCCACCAACTTATTCAAAAAGCTATCCAAATCGTCCCAGAGATCTCCCAGGTTAACCATTAAAAATTTTTGAACTTCCATCTGGAGAGCAGCACCTCCCCATTTCCCCCAACTCCCCCATTCCAAATTGACACCAGTAATACAGACACCGGCTTTTGAGAATGGTGTGATCAGAGAAATTTACTGAGCCGCGATCTCCTGCTGTGAACTGTAACCAGATCATCCAGGTGGATGAGGTGATTTTACATTTAGCGCGACTTAATCGGAATAGATGGATGCTTAACCAAAGTAGATGGATCTTAAATCAGCTTCACAGTAGCCTGGTATGGGGCTGCTTTGGATAGAAGCTTGGACAAAACCACAGTAGGCGACGTTAGCAGCAGATTAGGTATTTTTCACCGGAGGAGATGGATCACGATGGACTGTCGGCATATCCAGTTTTGTGTGCAGGATGGAACGTTTTCAGGTCACGAAAATTGCCCTCGCAAGATCGATCTTCACCAGCTCCAGAATTTATTTCAAGCAGCAGCTTTTTGGGCACAGGAACGCCGCTTACAGGATTGGAAGATTGCCCTAGCGAACAGCAAGCCCGTTGTGACCGTTTGGGATGGGGAACGGTTGATTGGCTTCGCTCGCGCCACTTCAGACGGCATTTATCGCGCCACGATTTGGGATGTAGTGATTCACCCGGACTATCAAGGCGCGGGGTTGGGGCGCAAGCTCGTAGAAACCGTCCTGATGCACCCCCATGTGAATCGAGTGGAGCGGGTTTATCTGATGACGAGCCATCAGCAAAAGTTTTACGAACGCATTGGTTTTGAGGTTAACTCCACAACCACAATGGTGCTGTTTAATCAGCCTGTTTCGCAGGATGGTTTACCAATTGCTGCTGAGGTGACGCCATAGAGTCCAGTCATGGAGAACCAAAGTCATGGAGAGCCAAAGTCATGAAGAGCTAGGGCAATGAGAGGCGACTAGCAAAGCAAGCTTAAACAGGCTGAAAGATGTCAATTTTTCAATATTTTCAATAAAAGTGATAACTTGCGACACCTCTGGCGTTAAAGTTAGCTGATATTAAGTTCTTTAACGCTGTGCCTCTTTATGTCTGTCATTGCGTTCGTGAACCAGAAAGGGGGCTGTGCCAAGTCCACAACGGCCATTCATTTAACCTACTGGCTGTTCCATAAACAGCGCAGGGTGATGTTGGTGGATGCGGATGCACAGCGATCTAGTTCGATCTGGTTGGAATCCTTAGAAGATCCCATTCCTTGCGAAGTTGCCCAAACTCCTGATCAGCTACTAGAGCGGATTCCTAAGTTAGCCAGTCAGTATGATGCACTGATTGTAGACGGCCCGGCTGGGCTTTCCGATGCAACGAAGGCGATCTTGCTATGCTCTGACTTAGCCGTAATCCCCTGTCAGCCAACCGGGGTAGATCTGCGCTCGGCGGCAGATGCCATTCGGTTGATTCGTCAAGCTCAGGCAACCCGCAACGGTACACCCCAAGCGGCTGTTTTTCTGTCGCGGGCGGTCAAAGGCACTCGGCTGAAAGATGAGGCAATCGGACATTTAGAGAATTTAGGGGTGCCGATCTTGAAAACCGTCGTGCATCAACGTCAAGCGGTGGCTGACACCTTTGGGCAAGCGGCGACAGTTTGGGAACTGTTGGGGAAGGCCTCTTTAGAAGCAGCCGAAGAATTTGAGCAGCTATTTCAAGAAATTATGGCGCTACTGTCCTGATGCTGCGGTATCCTGACTCCGATCAGCACTCAGCACCCTTTTTTGTGATCGCAGCAGTTATGGCAGAGATTAATCGGCAGCAGCTTATTTTGTTTCTTCTCAATGTCCCGAAGAGCGCCAATCTCGCAGGGGTAGATTTGTCGGGCTTGAAGTTGCCGCATATTCACTTGCCGATCGCCAATCTCAATTACGCTAATCTCACCCAAATAGATTTGCGATGTGCCAATTTGGAACAGGCGACGCTGATTGAAGCCAACCTGACCGCAGCTATCTTGGAAGATGCGAATTTGAGCCGTGCCAACCTGCGCAAAGCCAGCTTAGAAAAGGTCAACCTGCGGCAGGCGTTTTTGTGGAAGGCGACGCTAGAAGACGCAAATTTGAGTGAGGCCAACTTACAGCAAGCCGATCTGCGGGAAGCCAACCTGACTCGCGCCAACTTGAAAAATGCTGACCTTTCAGCGGCAAACTTGGAAAACATGCAGATCGATCGCGCTAATTTAAGCGGTGTGAAGCTAGACGGCGCGAATCTGAGCGGGGCTTCGCTGCAAGGGGCTGATTTTAGTAACACTGATCTGAGTAACGTCAATTTCAGTCAAGCCAAACTGAAGGAGGCGAACTTTAGCAACGCCAATTTGAGCGGAGCCAATCTGGAAAAAGCCGATCTCACCGACGCGAATTTGAATGGCGCGAACCTCAGCAATACCAAGCTAGAGGGCGCGAATCGGACGGGCGTTAAGTTTGACACGATCACTTTAGGCAGCGTGACGTTGAAAAGCAATAGCTTGACGCCGATTGATTTGAGTAACGTCAATTTGATGGTTTCCAGTTTGAAAGCAGCAACTCCCGTTCCCCAAAAGCCGGAACAGACGGCTGCGCCCGTTGATGGACAGCAGGAACAAGACCCGAACAGAACCGTTCAGCAAATTTCCACTGAAATTCAGAAGAAAACGGCATCACAAGAGCCTGCCTCCCCTGCTCAGTCCACTCAGCCGGAAGCTAAACCCACAGAAGCGAACCAAACCGAGTCTAAACCTGCCGCACCTCAACCCTCAGAATCTAAACCCCCGGAAGACAAAATTTCTGAGCCAGTTTCCGAGTTTGGGGGCAGAACAGAACCCATCGCGTTGTCTACTGCCACAACATTGATTGCCCCTCCAATCATCACGCCTCCAATCATGACACCTCCAATGATTACGCCTCAGCCACCTAGATCTTCAGAACTCCCATCGCAAACGGCATCTGAAGCAGCCCCCTCGTTGCCTGCCCCTGCTGAAGAGTCAGAAACTTCACTGACTGAGGAAGAGTTTACCGAGGAAGAGTTCTGACTTGCCTTAACCCAATACCCGTCTTAACCCAATACCCGTCTTAGCCCAATACAATGCCCGTGCGCGGCGGAATTGCCAGAAACAGATTATCGAGCGTCCAGATAATCTCAGGAGTGTTTCTGATGGGAGGGGTTGATGCAGGTGTTGCTGGTAGCGCTGTTGAAGCATCATCTGCATCCAAGGCATCTAATGCTGCCATCTCCTCCGCGACTCCAGGTTCCTCTAATTTTTCTGCCTCTACTTGAGTGGTATAAAGAATCTGGCTTGGCTGTGCGCCTAGACGAGTGCCGACAAACTCCAGATCGATCTTGCCAAATGTATCAGCCGCGTTAACTGCCACAATCAGCACATCGCCTTCAAAAATGCGGGCAAACACATAGGTCTTGTCCTCTGAACCGAGGTAGCGATATTCGCCAATCCGCAGCGACATCCGGGCATGGCGGAGGGCAATCAAGCCTTTGTGAAAGTCCAATAATTCCTGATCCCACTGGTCTGCTGCCGGGAAACTGCGCCGCGAGTCGGGGTCGAGTCCGCCTGGCAGCCCCACTTCGTCACCGTAATAGAGGCTCGGCGCACCGGGAAAAGTGAATAGCAGCAGCGTCGCCAGCTTCACGGTGTCTTTGTCACCAGTCGCCAGGGTGAGCAGGCGGGCAGTGTCGTGGCTGGCCAAAATGTTTAGCTGCGTTTGCTGAATTTCCCAGGGGTGAGCGTGCAGCAAAAGCTGGATTTTTTCGGCATAGGTGAGGGCATCGATACTGGGATGGGCTTCATAGTCGAGGTCTTCCACCAGCTTGGGATCAACCCGCTCACCGCCGGCAAAAGCAATTGTTGCGCCTGCAAAAATGTAGTTCAGCACGCCGTCGAACTTGGTGCCGTCGAGCCATTTGCGGGTGTTCGTCCACACTTCGCCGACAATGTAGGCTTCGGGATTGATCGCCTTCACCCGATCTCGAAATTCTTCCCAAAATCCCGGTTCAGTGATGCAAAACGGTACATCCAGCCGCCAGCCATCGATGCCCATGCGAATCCAATATTCCGCCACTCGCATAATGTATTCGCGCACTGCCGGATTCGCGTGATTGAATTCTGGCAACTCCCGATTACCAAACCAGCCGCCATAGTTGGCAACTTGACCGCCATCATAGGGAGAAATCGGCCAGCCGTCGATCTTAAACCAATCGAGCCACGGTGAATGCGGCCCGTTTTCCACAATGTCGTTGAAAAAGAAAAACCCGCGCCCTACATGGTTAAATACTCCATCCAGCAAGACTTTTATGCCGCGTGCATGAGCCGTATGCAAAAGCTGAAAAAACGCCTCATTGCCGCCCAGCAGCGGATCGACTTGGTAATAGTCGTGGGTGTGATAGCGGTGGTTGGACGTAGACTGAAAAATCGGCGTGAAATAAATCGCTGTGATGCCCAAACTCTGCAAATAATCGAGCTTGTCGATCACCCCCCAAAGATTGCCGCCTTTGTAGCCCTGGAGCGTTGGCTCTGCGTCCCAGGCTTCCAGCGGAATTGGCGCGAGGCTGAGAGGCGACGTAAGTTTGCCTATCGCAAATCGATCGGGAAAAATTTGGTAAAAAACGGCGTGCTTAACCCAGTCTGGCGTATGAATCTGCATGGATCTTTTTTCTGATATCCCCACTGCTAAGGCTACAAGGAAACGATGAGTTCGTGCTGTAGCCCTATAAACTCATACCACAAGGATGAAAAAGGATGAAAGGAAAAGGCTGGTGCTTCGTCTCATCTCTGCGCTTTGCAAGTCCATCTTTTGCAAGTCCATCTGCTGGAGAACTGTAAAAACATCCAAGACAGCAAAAACATCCAAGACAGACAAAACATCCAAGACAGCCAAAAACCGCTTCGCTAAACTTGCCTCATCTCTCAGTTCTTCAAGCGTCTCGCCTCTTAAATCATGTTGAAAGACTTTTCCCTATCGGCAATCATTGCAGGCTTCGTCACGGTGCTAGTTGGGTTTACAAGTTCTGCGGTGATTGTCTTCCAGGCGGCTCAAGCGTTAGGGGCGTCGGCAGCCGAAATTGCCTCCTGGATGTGGGCGTTAGGGATGGGGATGGGGCTAACTTGCATTGTTTTGTCCCTCCGCTATCGAGTTCCGGTGGTGACAGCTTGGTCTACTCCCGGTGCGGCGATGCTGATTACCAGTGCGGCGGGTGTGTCGATGCCGGAAGCGATTGGCGCATTTCTGATTTCCGGCGGACTGATCACCCTCTGCGGCTTTACCGGCTGGTTCGAGCGGGCAATGAACCGCATCCCGATGTCGATTGCCGCCGCAATGCTGGCAGGGGTGCTGCTGCGGTTTGGCATGGATGTGTTTGTGGCGATGCAAACCCAATTTCTGATGGTATTTGCCATGTTTTGCGCATATTTGGTGATGCGTCGGGTTCTACCTCGCTATGCCGTAGTTGCAGCGCTATTACTGGGAATGCTGATTGCCGGAAGCCAAGGCTTACTGCGGTTCGAGACGGTTCAGCTTCAGTTGGCTCAGCCTGTTTGGACGAGGCCGCAATTTTCGATCGGGGCGTTAATCGGTGTGGCGTTGCCGCTATTTGTGGTGACGATGGCTTCGCAGAATGTGCCCGGTGTCGCCGTGATTCGGGCTTCCGGCTATACGGTTCCGATTTCGCCGCTAATCGGCTGGACAGGAGCAGCTACCCTGATTCTCGCACCCTTCGGAGCCTTTGCTCTGAATTTGGCTGCGATTACTGCCGCGATTTGTATGGGACGTGAAGCCCACGAAAACCCTGACAGACGCTATGCTGCTGCTGTCGCTGCCGGAGGGTTCTATTTGCTGATCGGGCTGTTTGGCGCAACCGTGGGGGCAGTGTTTGCTGCTTTTCCGCAAGAGTTGGTGCTGGCGATTGCAGGACTAGCGCTGCTGGGAACGATCGGCAACGGCTTGGCGACTGCACTTATCTACGAGAAAGAACGCGAACCTGCCCTCATCACCTTTCTGGTCACGGCATCAGGAATCGCCCTATTCGGCATCGGCTCCGCATTTTGGGGCTTGATTGCAGGCGGTTTGGCGATGGTGGTGTTGCAGTCTCGAAGAGTCTAAAAGAACGGCTGCAAAACCTGCTCAAATTCTCGCAATGCCACACTCGATCCGGCTTCCCAGGCTCGCTCCACAAATTGAGGAATGAGTTGTCTCACAGGCAAACCCGGAAAAAGGGGACTCTCGCTGCTTTCCTGATATTGCTGACTATCAAATAAATAGATGTGAAGCGTTTTGCGACGATAAATCCACAGTTCGGGAACTGCAATCGGCACGTAGTCAGAAGGTTTCGTCGAGGAAGTTTGGTCAATTTCGAGGGCTAAATCGGGCGGCGGATCGACGGTTAAATCAATTTGCTCTTTGCCCAAAATGGCGGTTCGATTTTGGATATAAAAACAGGCATCTGGTTCCAGTCCCGCTTGCCCAAACTGTTTGAGCGTAATCGGATCAAAGCTGTGCCAGTCTTGCTGTTGAGAACGCAGAAGAATTTTCACCAAATCAGCAAGGCTATCGGAGCGGTTGCCATGGCCGGGCAAAGGAGACATAATCCGAATTTCCTGCGTGGTCGCATCAAAGTAGAGTTTAATTGCCGCTCGATTTGAACGGCTAGCTAACAGCGCTTCGTAGTCTGCCCATGTTTGATGCCGCAACACAATTTCTCCGCCCGGAGGTAATTCAATTTTGTCGCTGGTGATGGTGACGTGCATAAGGTTTAATCCAGTGACTCGCTAGAATGAGCAAAATGCTTTTACAGGACAATTTGATCTGAAGCTCCGAACAAACACTCGCATCCTGCTTCTACATCCTAAAATAGGAAAAGTCTCAACTCGCCTGATAACGACGCCATGTTTGATGCTCTTGCCGATCGCCTAGAAGGAGCCTGGAAGAAACTCCGGGGTCAAGACAAAATTAGTGAAGCCAACATCCAGGAAGCCCTGCGAGAAGTGCGGCGGGCTTTGCTGGAAGCAGATGTTAGCCTGCAAGTGGTGAAGGATTTTGTGGCGGAGGTGCAAACCCAGGCGCTCGGTGCAGAGGTGATTTCGGGCGTTAATCCGCGCGAGCAATTCATCAAAATTGTCTATGACGAACTCGCTGCCCTGATGGGCGAAACCAACGAACCGCTAGCTGAGGCTGACACCGCCCCGACGATCGTGCTGATGGCCGGCTTGCAGGGAACCGGAAAAACCACCGCTACGGCAAAACTAGCGCTGCATCTCCGCAAAATCGACCGCAGTACGCTATTGGTGGCAACCGATGTTTATCGTCCGGCGGCGATTGACCAGCTAGTCACCCTGGGTAAGCAGATTGGTGTGCCCGTGTTCGAGATGGGCAAAGACGCGAATCCGGTGGAAATTGCGCGGCAGGGTGTGGAAAAAGCCAAAGCCGACGGCATCAATACGGTGATTATCGACACGGCTGGTCGCTTACAGATTGATGAGTCGATGATGGCGGAGTTGGCGCAGATCAAAACCACCGTCAAGCCGCACGAAGTTTTGCTGGTGGTCGATGCCATGACCGGACAGGAAGCCGCCAACCTGACCCGCACCTTCCACGATCAGATCGGCATTACGGGCGCAATCTTGACCAAAATGGACGGTGACACTCGCGGGGGGGCAGCCCTCTCGGTGCGGCGAATTTCTGGGCAGCCGATCAAGTTTATTGGTGTGGGTGAAAAAGTTGAAGCCTTGCAGCCGTTCTATCCTGACCGGATGGCACAGCGGATTTTGGGCATGGGCGACGTGCTGACGCTGGTGGAAAAAGCCCAAGAAGAAATTGATTTAGCCGACGCCGAAAAACTGCAAGAAAAAATCCTCACCGCCAAGTTTGATTTCACCGACTTCATTAAGCAACTCCGCCTGATGAAGAATATGGGATCGCTGGCGGGCATCATGAAGCTGATTCCGGGGATGGGCAACAAGATCTCGGAAGAGCAGTTGCAGCAAGGCGAAGTGCAGCTAAAACGCACCGAAGCCATGATTAATTCAATGACCATGGCAGAACGCAAAGATCCTGATTTGTTGGCTAGCTCACCGAGTCGTCGTAAACGGATCGCCAAGGGGTCGGGCTACGCCTTAGAAGATGTGAGTAAGCTGGTGGCCGATTTCCAGAAAATGCGTACCCTAATGCAGCAGATGGGATCGGGGCAGTTTCCTGGTATGGGCGGCATGGGAATGCCCGGCATGGGCGGCATGGGTGGCATGTTTGGCGGCATGGGCGGAAACCCAGCCGGCAGTTATGGGAATAATCCTCCACCTCCGGGCTGGCGCGGCTATCAGGCTCCCATTGGCAAATCTAAAAAGAAGAAAAAAGAGAAAAAAAAGAAGGGCTTTGGCAGTCTTTAATTCGTCCGAAGCAGAACCGCATCTCGTGATACGCTCATAGTTGTAGGGCATTTGTAGGGCAAATATCACCTATAGGATTTCCCTAATTTCTAGCCTCACGACTGGGGCGATCTTCACCTCGCAGAGATAATAAAAAGTTGGGAGCGATCGGCAAGCATGGTTCTTAAATTTTTGGGCAAAGGCAAAAGATCTGAATATTTCCTAGAGGCTCCTCCCTCTACTAATGGAGCAGAACCTCCAAAAACATCTGAGGCTAAAGCGGCGGATGCACCCGCTCCCTTAGAAGCAGTTGGCGAGGCGGTGGCTTCTGCGAAAGAGCTTGTGTCGAACGGGGCGGCTGAGGTAGCTGAAGCGACCAAAACCAAAGCGAAAAAATTTAAAAAGTCAAAATCTGCTGAAACTAAAGAATCAGCCTCCGCAGCGCCTTCGGCAACCGTTACTGCACCTATTGCACCTGCACCGCAGCCTGAACCTGTGAATTTTGCGACTGATCATTTAATGCCTGCAAATATGCCGCGTCGCCGTCCGGGCCCAAGCTTGGATACGTTCCGCAGCATGGCAAAGGATGTGACGCCTCGGAAATGAAACGGCTGAGGCAAGAAGATTAGAATCGAGGATGTTTTTAAAGCCCAACTGTCGGTCGCAAAACGTCTTAGATCTCCCTCAGTCCTCCTACCCGGTGGAAAGCCGCTCCGCGTTTAGAGGAAGGAGGACTTTGAGTAGAGTTCACTCCTTTTGAAGGGGAGCTAGGGTGAATCAACAGGTTTACCAGAGTCACAGCAAACCACTGTTCAAACATTCTCTAAGGGACGCAATGACTGTGTTCCTTTTTTAATGAGCGTTCCTTTTTTGTGAACCTGGAATACCAAAGTATCGGTAATACCGATTTAAATCTATTTAATTTAAATAGAGGACGCGGCAGTTCGCAGACTAAAACCATGGCGGCGCAAAGCTTCCCCAATCCAAAAGTTGCTAGCGCAACGCTGCGCGAACGCAAATCCAAAATGGTATAAGTTTGGAGTAGGAAATTGATGCCTAACCTCCAGATTCAACCTCCAGATTCAACATTCAGATTCAATTTATATTCGTCAAAAAGCCCAAGCAGTATAGTCATAAAGAAGCCTGAGTAGTCTCAAGTTAATCAGCTAAACTACCCAAACTAACTTATGAGCAATCCACTTCCATTCGATATTGAGCGTCTGAGTTTCGACAGCTTCGAGCGTAACCCTGCCCGCGATGTGGTTTGTCTGGCTCCGATTCGCACCATGATTCGCCGCGAAGAGGAAATTACTCTTGTTCGTCGGGTTCGTAAAGTCGAGGAAATTGACGCAGGAGTTGCCTGCCCTACGAATACTAGAATCGTGACACCTGGTGGCTCCACAGATCCTGAAGATCCTCAACCCTCTGGATCTGGCGAGTTCAACGTTTATGCTGATGCTGGTGTTAACATCATCCAGGAATATTCTCATCCCATTAATGGACGCAAAGATTTGTCTAGACGGGATTTCTTGGGCATTCTGCAATCGAGAAATTTATTGCCTTGCATCCCCCCCAACACCCTGAGCCAGCCAGTTAAGGTAGAACTCCGAATTGATGGCAAATGGACCTATGGGCCAAAAGAAAGCGACGAGAATCGCTTTGATCTGGAAGTCGGGGCTGAAGGAAACAGACAAATGATTCCGAAAGAGTGTGGTGAAGGTGACTTGCTCTTCCCCGACCTGCCACCCGCCGCCCTAGTTGCTTTTAAGATTGCAGACTATGGTGAGTATAGCTATATCGGGCACGGCAGCCAACTGAACGGAGCCACGTTGACGTTACAACCAGACGAGAAGATTTATTTTATCTGCAATGATGAGCCTGGCTTTTACTTCGACAACAAAAGCCACCTCACCGTGAACTGGAGAATTTTGGGATTCGCCCAATAACTTCGCCCAATCAAGCGATTGTTTAAGGTCTTACTCTCCTAACAGCCGCTCAAGTGCTTTTTGTCCCCTAAATTCCTCACCCGTGGGAAATTTTCTGCACCCAATCTGTTCAGAGTTGCCCAGCAATGGGGAATTTGGGGGGCGATGAATACAACGGCTTAAAATTCGGGTTCAACGTAGCCAATTGGCTTTGGGTAAGGCATCATCCAAGCAATCGGATAAGTGCGAATGACCCAGCGTTGGTGGCAATGATGCGTACAAATTGACCTTGCACTTCCAGCACTTCCCAAATGGCCATCA
>JAAUQT010000309.1 GCA_012033495.1 Cyanobacteria bacterium RM1_2_2
CCGGCAATACCAAATCGAGAATGCGATGCGCAATGCGCCTTCCAGCGTGATTGGCGATGCCGGCTACATTCCCGAAGCCGATCTGCCCAGCTACGATCAGTTCATTAAGCTCGTTGCCAAAGTTCAGCCCTTAGAAGCAAAGGTGCGGCAAAAGCCAGCCGTTTTGACCCTAGATGCCGCTGCTTCCAGCACGACTGAGAGTGCCAATTAAGCGCGACTGAGAATGCCAATTAAAGATGCTAATCAATAACCGTTATCAAATTCAGAAACGACTAGGGCGAGGCGGATTTGGGCAAACCTATCTGGCGTTTGATACGCAATGTTTTAATCATCCCTGCGTTTTGAAAGAATTTGCGCCCGCCAGTCGGGCCGAATATGCGGTGCAAAAAGCGCGAGAGTTATTTGAACGCGAAGCCCGCATCCTCTATGAGATCAAGCATCCGCAAATTCCCCAGTTTTTAGCCTGGTTTATTGATCGGGGACGGCTGTTTCTGGTGCAGGAATACATTGCTGGCAAAACCTATGCTCAATTGCTGCGAGAACGTCAGCAGCAGGGGCAGGCTTTTTCGGAAGCAGAAATTTTGCGATGGCTCACTGACTTGCTGCCCGTTTTAGACTACCTGCATCAACGCCAGATCGTGCATCGAGACATTTCACCCGATAACTTGATGCTGCCGAATCAGTCGAACGCTCGTCCGGTGCTGATCGACTTCGGGCTGGTGAAACAAACCCTGAGCCAGATTTATGTTCAGACGGGCCAGCCAAATCATCCTTCAGCCCTTGAATCTGCTTCGTTTGTGGGCAAGTTTGGCTACGCGCCGCCAGAACAAATTCGCATGGGGCAGTGCTTTCCGTCTAGCGATCTGTATGCGTTGGGGGTGACAACGCTCGTGCTGCTGACCGGACAAGAACCCCAAACCTTAATGGATCAAGAGTCACTGGAGTGGCAGTGGCGAGATTATGCGACGGTAAGTGATTCACTAGCGCAGGTGTTAGCTCGCTTGCTGCACGAAAAACCCAAAGCCCGCTATCAGACGGCTCAGGAAGTATTAACTGCCCTGCGAACCGTCACTGCACCGGTGCCCAAGTTCAACTTGCTGGCTGAACCTGTCGCCTTCGCCCCGACGCAAACTGAAGCAGCAGAACTGGATGCTGGCTTTTTGCAGCGATGTCAGCAGGAGCTAATGAACCGGATCGGCCCGATTGCCAATTTTGTCCTAGAAAACACCTTGGCGCAGCATCCGAACGCCACGCCGATGCAGTTGATCCAAGCTCTGACGCTAGAAATTCTTGATCCGGCTCAGGCGGCTGCCTTTAAAACCTGCTTAACCAACGAGTTGTACTTATCCTCACCCGCTCCATCACCGACCCCATCGCCAGTAGCATCTCCCAGTTACGCCTGTTTGTGGCTCCAACGGCTTTGTCTTCAGCAAACTCCAACTCGGCTGCCCTTAGTCCAGAATTTTTGCAACATTGTCAACAAACGCTGACTCGATGCATTGGCCCAGTTGCCGGATTGATTTTGGACGATTTGGTGATGCAGTTTCCTCAAATGACGCCTGAAGACCTGATCGAGGCGATTATCAGCGAAATTCCCAATTTTCAGCAAGCTCAAGCCTTCCGAAAATCAATGGAACAACGATAAGCTGGCGTGAATCCAGCTCAATCGCAGACTAAATCGTGATTTTTTGGGGTAAATCGACCTGAAACAAGCTGCCTTCAGCAGAAAATTTATAATGATGGTGAACTGTCTCGCAGCAGGCTACAAGGATTGATGATTCTCGATGGCTAAAAAGTAACGGTGGGTAAACTTGTTTTGTTGAAATTAGGCGAAGGAAGCCTAGAGCAAGGGTTTCCGGTCACGCTCCAGTTGGGTGAAGAGGGGCGGCGTCCTGTCGTGGAAACAAGGGGTCGTTTATCAGCCGCTTCAGATCTGCACCAAGCCCATCAACAGTGGGCGATTGCCTACCGGAATTTGAGCCAACGGCTGCGTCTGGAAACCGAAGCCATTCAAGTCAGCGATGCTAGACGAGAAGACTGCCATCAGGCGGCGCGTGTTTTAGCGGAGCGGCTGAATCACTGGCTGTATGCCGACTCCTTTCGTCCGATCCGCGAAAAGCTGCTTGAACAACTGATGCCGTCTGATCAGGTGCGGGTGATTTTGCAAACCGAAAACCCCGAAGTGCGGCGATTACCCTGGCATTTGTGGGATTTCTGCGACCGTTACCCCAAAACTGAAATTGCCCTAGGCGCAGCGGTTTACGAGCAGACCGCAGCCGAGCGTCCTGTCAATGCTGGCGTGTCAATGCTGGCGATTTTGGGCGACAGTACGGGCATCGATACCCAAACCGATCGGCGGCTGTTAGCCCAACTGCCCGGTGCAGAAGTTAGCTTTTTGGTCGAGCCAACTCGTCAAGCCCTGACCCAAGAACTCTGGCGGCAAAGCTGGGATATTTTGTTTTTTGCCGGACACAGCCATAGCTTCACAGACGGCAACGGTGGGCAGATTATTTTGAACCAAACCGATCGACTGACGCTGGATCAGCTTAAGTATGCGCTGCGACGCGCCGTAGACCGAGGCTTACAAATTGCGATCTTTAACTCCTGCGATGGGTTGGGGCTTGCCCGTGAGCTAGAAGACCTCAAAATTCCTCAAATTGTCGTGATGCGGGAGCCTGTGCCTGATCAGGTGGCGCAGGAATTCTTGAAGGCATTCTTGGCGTCGTTTGCGGAAGGCGAACTTTTTCATGTCGCAGTGCGGCAAGCCAGAGAAACGCTGCAAGGCATTGAGGATCAGTTTCCCTGCGCCACTTGGCTGCCAGTCATTTGCCAAAATCCGGCGGTGATTCCTCCAACGTGGCAGGGTTTGGGCGGCAGTTCAGGCCGCAGTTCGGGTGGCGATCTACTGACCCTATCTCATCCTGATTTCTCCACCCAGCCTATGTCAGAATGGCTGCCTGCTCCTGCTCCGCCTGTTCCCCCTGTTCATCCATCTGGATCTCAGTCTGGATCTCAGTCTGGATCTCAGCCGAAATCTCGACCCGGATCTCCGCCGAGAGACACATCCACAGCTTCTACCCTGCAACCGGGGTTAATCAACGATCGCTACCACATCGAGCGGATGTTGGGGCGTGGCGGTTTTGGGCGGACCTATCTAGCATCTGATACTTACCGATTTGGCGACCTCTGCGTTCTGAAACAATTTGCCCCTACCAATCGTGCTCCTGCCGTTTTGCAGCGGTCTCGTGAGCTTTTTGAGCGGGAAGCCAAAGTGCTCTATCAAATCAACCATCCCCAAATTCCCAAATTTTTGGCGTGGTTTACCCAATCCGATCAGCTTTTTATTGTCGAAGAATACATCAACGGCAAAACCTATCTAGAACTGCTAGAAGAGCGAAAGCAGCGCGGCATTAACTTCTTAGAAGCCGAAATCATTGAATGGCTGAAAGATTTGCTGCCCTTATTGGATTACCTACACGGCATCAATATTATTCACCGGGATATTTCGCCAGGGAACGTCATGCTGCCGCATCCGGGCGCGAAGCCAGTGTTGATCGATTTTGGGGTCGTCAAAGAAGTGGCGAGTCAAATTTGGTCGCAGCAGACGGGCAGCTTTCAGGCATTGCCGCAAGCTTCGCGGGTGGGGAAGCCTGGCTACTCGCCACGAGAGCAAATGCAGTTTGGGCACTGTTATCCTTCTAGCGACCTTTATGCGCTCGGCATGACGGCACTGGTTTTGCTGACGGGACGCAATCCCCAATGGCTGCTCGAACAGCGCTTGATTCAACCTCAGTGGCGAACGCAAGTGCAGATCAGCGAACCGCTCTGGCAAGTGCTTGACAAAATGCTGTCCGAAAATCCCCGCGATCGCTACCCAACAGCCGCAGGCAGTGTTGGCAGCATTCGCAATCTTTCTCCCCCTCTGCCGCGACCACCGGGAACCCGCCGCGCTTGCTACTGCCCCAACC
>JAAUQT010000310.1 GCA_012033495.1 Cyanobacteria bacterium RM1_2_2
GTTTCGACTTTGTGTGTACACCGTAGCCTTTCTCAAGGGGGCTAGGGGGGGATCATCTCCCCAATCTTCTGACAAACCGCTTCAAAATCACCCATCACCTGCTCATTGGTAAACCGAATCACCTGTAAGCCGTACCCTTCCAAAACTTGAGTACGTTCTGCATCGTAAGCTGCGGCGGTCTCAGTGAAGTGAACATCGCCATCAACCTCGATCACCAGCCTCAAGCGAGGACAATAGAAATCGACAATAAAGTGATGAATTGGGCGTTGTCGTAAAACTCGGTAGTGAAACGTTTTGAGAAATTGCCACAGCTTTTTCTCAGCCGCAGTTGGGTTTAGCCGCAACGCTTTTGCCCGATTAATCAAAGCCGGATCGTAAGGCAAATGAAAATCGCTAGTGCTGAGTTTGGGCAGCATTGTCGTCTTGCGTCATGGCTGGGGGTGGAGAGAGAGGATGGGTTTATTGTGGCAAATTTCCCTTTTCCTAAAGGCGAAGCGGCTTTTCGCAGGGTAGGAGGGATCGCGAGAGCTTCAAAGCGCATCAAACCGCTTTTGATTTGAAAATTTCGCTGGGTTCAGTTTCTGGTTTGATCAAGTTCGGTTGGGAATGCGTCCAGAGATTCGCTAAATTAGCTAAATTAAAAGACACAGTTGCAGCTTGTCTTGATCATGAATTCTTCCGCACCTGTTTGTCCAGTTCCGACTGAGCAGCAGCCCATCAACGAATATCAGGAGCTAAAAGAGTCTTGGTTTTTCCGGTGGGCAACGTTGAGGCTAGCGGGATATCTGAAACCCATTGTGTTCATGTGGGGGTTTAGCTGGCTCTTGGCGGCTCCCGTTGCTGCGGTTAGTTTTCCGGCTGCCAAATATCCAGTGCAGTTTTTTCTGAGTGGGGCGGCTGGGGCGCTAGTTCTGCCGACGTTGGCTCTGATTCGCCTCTATTTGGGTTGGATTTATGTGCGCAATCGGCTATCGCAGGAAACCATTTTTTACGAAGAGTCGGGCTGGTATGACGGTCAGTGTTGGCAAAAGCCCGCAGAAGTGTTGCAACGCGATCGGCTAATTGTCACCTATGAGATTCGCTCAATTTTGCGGCGACTGCAATTGACTTTTATCGCAATTGCCTCATTGCTTTTGGCAGATGGCATGATTTGGATTTTTTTGTGATCATTGCTTGCGTCAGTGACCGGAAGTATGGCACATTTTTAGCCATGACTAGGGGAAAACGCACGCAATCGGCAGAGTTAGAAGTCCGGCTCCTTCGAGAAGGCATTGTTGAATCGGTTCATCGGGTTCAGGCAGTTGTGGCAGATACGCGAGGACGCACGCTGTCTGCGGCAGGAAGTGCTGAAACAGCGGCCTTTATTCGTTCTAGCTTGAAACCTTTTCAGGCTTTGGCTGTCACCTCAACAGGAACGATGGAGCGCTATCGGCTGAACGATCGAGATTTGGCTATTATTTGTAGCTCCCATCAAGGCACGGTAGTTCAAGCGCGTCAGGCATTTAATGTGCTTTGGCGGGCTGATATTCCGCCCTCGGCGCTGCAATGCCCAATTCCGGCTGGAAAAAGTAGCCCGTTGGAACACAACTGCTCTGGCAAACATGCGGGGATGCTAGCCGTGTGTCGGCAGCGCAACTTACCGTTGGGCACCTATTTGCAGCGGAACCACCCAATCCAGCAGCTAATTTTGACGAAAGTGGCAGAACTGCTGCGAATGCCACCTGCCGAGTTTATCAGCGCTCACGATGACTGCGGTGCGCCGACTTACTTTATGCAGCTTGGGCAAATGGCGACCCTTTACGCCCACCTGGCCTCTGGTGACAATTTGGACATGGAGCGGATTGTGCGGGCGATGACTCACCATCCGGTCTTAATTTCGGGCGAAGGGCAGTTTGACACGGAACTGATGAAGCTCTCAGGCGGAGACTTAGTGAGCAAAGCTGGGTCTGAGGGCGTCCAATGTATCGGGCGAGTCGGGGAAGGGTTAGGTGTGGCGATTAAGGCGTTGGATGGGGCTAGGCGGGCCAAACATGCCGTTGCCATTCATCTACTCAAACAGCTAGGTTGGATTACGCCAGCCCAATCGGAGCGCTTAGCCGAGTTGTTTATGGCAATCGGAGACTATAAGCGCTTAGAGGTGGTAGGCGAACTGTCGATGCTGTAGGCTGGTTCACACTTGATTTGATGCCTAACCCTTTTGCTCAAACCTTGGCAAGCGTCACTTGTTCGTTTTGATCTTGGTATTTGCCGCGTCGGGTTTCGTAGCTGACTTCACAAGGCACACCTTCTAGAAACAGGAGTTGAACCACGCCTTCGTTGGCGTAAATGCGGCAGTCGGCGCTAGAAGAATTGGAAAACTCTAAGGTGAGATGTCCGCGCCACCCAGCTTCAGCAGGAGTGAGATTGGCAATCAATCCGATGCGGGCGTAAGTGCTTTTGCCGATGCAAATAACAGTGACATTTTCAGGAACTTGCAGCCGCTCTAATGCCACTCCCAAACCGTAGGAATGGGCTGGAATCACGAAATAATCGCCGTCTTCATCAGATTGTAGGGCGACAGGCTCCAGGTTTTTGGGGTTGAAGCGCTTTGGATTCACAACCGTGCCGGGAATATGGCGAAACACTAGAAACTCTGCCGGAGACAGGCGAATGTCGTAGCCGTAGGAGGAAAGACCGTAGCTGACCACCGGACGCTTCAAACCGTTGCCATCGACAGATACGGCTCGAATCAAGCTGGATTCAAAGGGTTGAATCATCCCGTTTTGGGCTTGTTCAGTGATCCAGCGATCGTTTTTGATCATGGGCTTTTTCTCCTGCATTCCTAATCTAGGCAAATGGCTTTTAGCCAACCACGCGCCAAATTATAGCGGCTCTAAGGGCGATGGGTGCGGCGCAGTTCAGTAATTTGATCGGCAACATCGAGCAGGGCGGGCGGCATGTCGGGGCCTGTCAGAATCAGGTCAATTTGGCTGGGTCGCTGTTGCACGAAATTCAGCACTTCTGCCTCCGAAATTAAGCCAAAATTGATTGCCAAACTGAGTTCATCCAGGACGACCAGCGAATATTTGCCTTGGGCAACCGTGGTTTGGGTGTGCTGCCAAAGCTCGCGGAGCGCCAACCGTTCTGCCTCTGCCATATCGGGCGTATCGATGCAGCGGGATAAATTGCAGCGAATCCAGTCAAGATGTTGGGCCAACTGCACTGGATGCTGGTAGCCTTGCCTGATGCCGCCTTTGAGAAACTGCACCACCAGCACCGGCGTTCCTTGTCCGGCAATTCTGAGCGCTTGCGCCATCACGCCTGTAAAGAAGCTGCGATGAGGGCAGGTAAACACTTGCACCAGCCCTTCGATTGAGTAAGTCAGGGAATGATTGCCACTACGGGTAGGGGCTTCGAGTTGAGAGACCATAGAACGAAGCAAAGCAACAATACAAAAGAGCTTGAAGTTGATAGCGCCCCCAGATGTTGCCCTCACTGATGCAGGCAAACGACAACATCACATTAAGCAAAGATAAACTACTTACACCCTAGTACAAAAGTATAGATTTAATCTAAAAATGCCGAATCTGGGTTGAAACTGCGCATGGGATAAATATAGCGTGTAACTCAGATTTTCTTTCTTACGAAACGCTACATATAAGAATGGAATCGTCCTGTTTCTCAATCGGGTCGGTTTAGCCTACTATCGGTTTAGCCTACTAAAAGCTAGGACTGACGCCCTTGAAGCTGGAAATCTCCATCTCCCCTAACCCCTTTTCAAGGAGCGAACTTCTAAAACCCCCTTTTTGTAGAAGCGAAGCGGCTTCCCGCAGGGTAGGGGGTTGGGGGATCTCTTCTGCGTAAGTCCTAAAGGCAAGGAAAGGAAAGATCCCCAGAATTTTGAAGATTCTGGCATCCGAGTGGGAGAGTTGTGGCTGTACTTGTCAATTAATCCCACCGAATTGCTCTTCC
>JAAUQT010000082.1 GCA_012033495.1 Cyanobacteria bacterium RM1_2_2
CCTGCAAAGCTGCCAGGGTAGAGGAGGAGGGGGATAAAGTCATGAATTTTTTATGAGTGGGCAGTAGTTTATTTTATCGAGATTTGTGACAACTTGTTTTTCGCTTGCTTTTTGACCCAAGGCAAGGCGATGATTTTACCTGAATGGGTTGGGGCAGTTGCCAAAGGGTAGCTTGCCAGATGATTGCATCCCCAAACCTGCCCATCCAGGAATTTTGTTTTCTAGGGGCTGTGATTCATTCCAGCGAGAACCCTGACGATGGCAAGGCGGCAGCCCCTCGCCTGTTTTGGGGAACGGGCGCGATCCGGCGGATGCGGCAAGCGTTTGACCCTGAACGGATGACGCGCCCTAGAAATCTCCTAACAAGAAGCGGTGTTAGAGAATATTTTAAGAGTCCAACTGTCGGTCGCAAACCGTCTTAGATCCCTCCAAATCTCCCCACTCTACAGAAAGGGAGACTTTGAGTTCAGTTCCTCCCTTTTGAAGCTACCGTGTACACACCCGTTGAGATTCGATTCGGTGCAGATTTCGCCCCCTAAATCTCCCATTCTGGGGGGCTTCTCCAAGCCGATTGGGTCTTCAAAGTTCCCCACGGGTGGGGGATCTGGGGGGGCTGAGAGGAGTTGTGTATACACCGTAGCCCTATTGAAGGGGGTTAGGGGGAATCAACAGGTTCCCAAAGTCACAGCAAACCACTTTCTAAACATCCTCTGAGACCAGCACAAGCCATCCACGTCGAACTTAACAGGCACGACACAATCAAAAACCTCCTAGAAGCAGCTTAATCGCTTGAGTTGCGTTAAGTACCTTCTGAGGAGGTTTTTGGAAGGGGAAATCGTTTAGAGATGCTTTTCTAATGTGTTTGCTAACGTCGTTTTCGGAACAGCACCAACAACCATATCCACCCGTTGCCCGCCCTTGAAAATCATCAAGGTAGGAATGCTCCGAATGCCATACTTGCTAGCAACGCCCGGATTATCGTCAGTATTGACTTTTACAACTTTTACCTGCCCTACATATTGCTCTGCGATTTCGTCCACCACAGGAGCAACCATACGGCAAGGCCCACACCAAGGAGCCCAAAATCGACAAGAACAGGAACTGAGCTTTCAATCACTTCTTGTTCAAAAGTTTCATCTGTAACTGCGGCTGCTGACATGCCTCAAAACCCTTAGCCTATATTATTCGTTGTCAGAATCTTACCATAGCGAAAACCCAGGTCTGCGGCTAGCAACTCTATACAATCGGACATATTTTCAGACATAGATTGAGCCGCAATTCAGAATTGATCAAGATCGATAATAGATTGCAAATAGAGTCGGCAAGCACCGCCCTGTGATTTAATTTAGCTTTCACCCCTCTTGTCACCCTCCTATAAAGAGGAACCGCCTGAACAAAAGCCCAGGCGGAGTGTGGTGTGAGGAGTGAACGGAAACATGCGTCTCCGCTAATTCCATTGTAAGCGACAGATATAGGTTTTTAGGAAGTCTTCTCCTAGAGACTCGATTAAACTTATATAACACTGCTTGACAATGCGCTCCATTTGACCATGCCAGACATGCTGGCAGTAGAATTACCATCGAACTAGAGCAAATTGAACCGTTGCAGTTGGGTTTCAATTGCTTGGGGTAACGCCTTGTGTAACTCGGCTTTGTTGCGAAACAGGAGTCGGTGATTGCTCGGCAAATCAAACGGAAACTGTCCATTAATAGTGGAGCGATCCATTTGGGCTAGCAAAATTTGTTCAGTTCGCTTACATTGCAAAGCATAGCCAATTTCGACACAAACTTTGGGGCTAGGAATTGATTGAGGCGGGTTGCCTTCTAGCTGCAAGATGGCGGTTCCATCGGCAACAAACAGCAAGCTCTTACGAATTTTCCTCATCAGCGTGCTATTGAGCCGAGTTGCCCCTTCCGTTAAGCGATGGGATTCTTCTAGTCCCAAGGGCAAGCGCGATCGCTTATTGATTTTTCTAGAATAACCTGCAATTCTTCGCGCAGTAAATCGCTTGATTCTGAAAACTCAGTTTGATAACAAAGAAAGATCGTTGGCTCTAAATGCGCCATGATTTCTTGCTTGGTGAAGTAGATTTCATGGCTGATTAAATCAATATTTGAGATGGCGTAGCCGCCACTTCCTTCAATATAAAACTCAACCGCTTCTCCTTCTAAATAGCGCTGAAACCAAATCGACTTTTTCACTTCTTCACTATCGTCTAAGAAGTCGGCTCGCAGGGCTGATTTTAGAAGACTATTTTTACTAAGGCGCAAATCGTGAGGGCGCTTTTCCAACTCTCGAATCGGTTCATATTCCTGGAGATACCAGGCTTTTAAAGCAATAATTGCCATGATGCACTTCTACCTGTCTCTTAGGCTCAAAAGCAGTAACAGCACCCGCCGAATAAAATACTGGGGATTTTCCTCTCTTCAATAATTCTATCTAGAGTTGGCTGATTCAGCTATGAAATAATCACAACGATACAGCGATTGAACTCTCGACTATGTATATGAGGAAATACCAATATTTTGCTGGGGTGCTGCTACTTTTCGTAAACGAGACAGATTCAAATTCAACAGCGCTTTTACCTCTCTCCTTTTACAACGAACTAACGGAATTTAACGGGTGAACCATCGTAGCGTTTGGCTGTTAAATTTGCCGGGAAGCTTTTTCTGCTTCACTTTTCATACATTCACTATAACGTCATCGCCAATAAAAACCAATCAGTGATACCAAAATTTACTTTATGATTAGCTTCTCAATCTTTCGTTTACTTTCTGTTAGTTATTTGTGTTTATTCCATCCTGAAAAAGCAAATGTTGGACGCTTAAATGAATTTGAGATTCAACTGAGCCGAGATTCCAGGTTTACAATGAATTTGACGTGCCTCACAGCAGGCAAAACTTAGGACAAACTGTGGCGAGGGTTTCTTTAGCACAAGTGAGCCGCCGATTTGGAACAACAGCGGCAATTGAGTCGATTTCCTTTGAAGTGCCGGATGGTCAGTTTTGGGTATTGGTTGGGCCGTCGGGCTGCGGCAAATCCACGATTCTCCGAGTGATTGCTGGACTGGATAGCGCAACGGCAGGCAGCGTTTACATTGGCGATCGGCAGGTGAATCAAGTTCCGGCTCGTCTGCGCGATGTGGCCATGGTGTTTCAAAATTATGCGCTTTACCCTCACATGTCTGTGGCGGATAATTTGGCGTTTGGGCTACGGATGCGGGGCGGCAAACCAGCGCAAATTCAACCTCAAATTGCCACCGTCGCCAGCGCTTTGAATATTGCTCATTTACTGGATCGCAAGCCAGGTCAGCTTTCGGGAGGGCAACAGCAGCGGGTGGCTTTGGGTCGGGCAATCGTCCGGCAGCCGCAGGTTTTCCTACTCGATGAGCCGCTTTCTAATCTAGATGCTCAGTTGCGGGATGAAACCCGTGCTGAACTAAAGCAACTGCATCAGCGGTTTGGCATTACGACACTCTACGTTACCCATGATCAGGTGGAGGCCATGACCTTAGCGGATCAAATCGTGGTGCTGAATCAGGGCAAAATTCAGCAGATTGGCGATCCGCATATACTATATCGTCAGCCCGCAAATCAAATGGTGGCAACATTTGTCGGCAATCCACCCATGAATATTTTGCCGGCTCGCTATGATGGCACTGCTTTTCAGATCGGCGATCAGTTGTTGCCCTGCCCTTTGCCGCTGCAAACCGCCTTGAAGCACCACACTAAACCAGCCATAAATCTAGGAATTCGTCCAGAGCATCTTAAAATTGTCGCTGCTGAAGCCAATTTTGATTTAATCGCCACTGTAACGGTGGTCGAACCGCTAGGGCGGGAAGTTTTGGTACGGGCTGACATCACTGCTGCTGCTGATCCAATTACTGTGCAGGTCTGGACAACGCCTAATACGAAAGTGCGTTTGGGCGATCGGCTGCGGCTGCAACTCGATTTTGCGCATTTATTTGGGTTTGATCCCGTCACCGGGAAAAATCTGCTGCTCGCTTAGGAGATTTCTAGCCAACAAAATCTCGGTACGGGCAGGTTTAGCCATAAAACTACGGACTGCAAACCATCTTTACAGCCAACAAACCAGCCAACAAAATCTCGGTACGGGCAGGTTTTGCCATAAAACCACGGCCTGCAAACCATTCTTATGGCAAAACCTGCCCCAACAATCTGCCCCAACCCAGCGAAATAGCTTTGCTCAGAAATCTGCTTGGAAATCTGCTTAGAAATCGATTGCTTGCCTAATTTTCTGCTACTTTGGACAACGGACGAATGGGTGGTTTTCTGGAGCCAAGTTTGGCTTGAGTCGTGCCATTGGCATCGACAAGCTCGACGTTGAACCGATAACCAACATTCCGCACAGTTTGGATCAGGTTAGGCTGGCGCGGGTCAATTTCGACTTTTTTACGCAGCGACAAAACGTGCGTGTCAACGGTGCGGTGATTGTCAATTTCATCGGGCCAGGCTTTGCGTAATAGCTCAGAGCGGCTAAGAGGAATTCCGCCTGCTTGCGCCAGCACATACAGCAAACTAAATTCTTGTGGCGTCAGGTCAATAAACTCATTCTTCAATCGAACTCGGCGCTGCACCAAGTCTATCTTCAGATCTCCGTAGTCGAGAGAAGCCGGAACTGAAACGGTTCGGCTGCGGCGAATTAAGGCTTCTACACGCGCCAAAAACTCCTGCATTCCAAACGGTTTCGTTAAATAGTCATCGGCTCCAGCCCGCAGCCCAGCCACAATGTCAGGCTCAGTATTCCGGGCAGACAACATCAGAATCAAGGCTTGATGCTGTTGCTGAAGCCAGTGGCAAAACTCCAACCCGTCTCCATCGGGCAACTCTGAATCCAGGATAATCAAGCTAGGCTGCCGACTCAGGAAAATGTCTCTCGCTTGTTGAATGTCAGCCGACTGGTGAACCCAGTACCCAACCTGCTGGAGATGCCAGCCAAGCAGCGAGCGTAGATGAGGATTACCTTCAACAATTTGGATGCCAACAGCGCCCACAGGTCAAGCTTTAATTAAGGTCTGCACTATTCAGGCTAGCAAAGCAGTTGTCAAGGTTTTGTAACTGGGGCTACTTGCACTGATCAGATTCAAAACAGAGATTTCTAGCCTTTTTCGGCTGTTAGGCTCATTTGCAAGCCCCTTCTTTTCAGGATATCAAGAATTTGCTGTTTGCTCTTCTCATCAAAGGTTGATGAATTCTGAATGAGTTCCAGGTAAAATAAGGGTAAGTTCACCTAATTTATACGTTTGCCTTTTGCTGATCGAGTTCTTAGTCAGAATTACTGAAAAGGTTTGATGAGTAAGGTTGCGTATTTCTACTGAACAAAAGCTCACTTGCTTGAGCAATTTGTACAGTCGGTGAAGCTACCGTTCTAGAGGGTTTCCTGCTCGATGGAGTGGTTAGCCCATGTGCCCCGATCTAGCGAGTTTATGGCTTACCTGCATTAAGAACGGTAAAAAGCTGTTGACACGACGACTAAGAATGTCGCTAAGCGCTTTTAGCCAGGTTCTGTTTCGGCAACGTTACTTCTGAATCTCACAAACTATGCTTCAGGATGCCCTTACAATTCGCTATTACCAACGGCTCACCGACGCACTGGTCGAGCAATGGAATCGCGGCTATCGATATGATGAACTGCGGCTATACATTGATGGTTATTTAGCGGCGTTGCGCCACTCCGACGCAATCGAACCCTATTTGATTAATCGCTTGGAAGAAGAGGTGATTCGTTACGTTTACGATCCTTCTAATTTTGAAGTGCCCCAATCTGAGCCTGATTACCGCTGAGCTTAGAAGTCTACTGAGCTTTAGAGCCAGTTTCCGCCTCACCAGTGAAGAACATAACAGGGTGGCACAGATCCCCAGAGGTTTGTATGAGCATTTGATACTGGTGATAATGACTGGGTTATACAGACCGAGACGTCACCGACCTTCACAGCTAGGCTCCAATTCAGCAAGCTCTCAACCTGAAGCTGACAATTTCAAGCTGATCAAGCAATTGTAGGAATGCTACGTTAACTAGAGGGCTGGTTCTGTCATGCAAAAATACTCGTCATCGAGCGAAGTACGGAAGAAAAAATGACAGCCGCTGTTGGTGTAGGGAGCGTGGGTTGAATTGGGAGCAGAGCGAATGTAGTCTCCGGCTCCGTAAACCTGATCGCCAATCACAAGATCGCCTTTCAGCATGAAAATTTCCTCGGCAGCGGCATGGCGATGAAACGGGTAGTGAACCCCTGGCTCAGCCCGCAAAAAACCAACTCGCTCTCGCTTGACTTCATCAACATGGACAATTGCAACGGTTACTCCTGGCACAAAAGGCTGCCAGTTTAGATCTTGTTCTCGGATAGCTACATAGGAAGCATTTGGAGCAGACAAGGGAATGGGCAAGGTGGCGTCAGGTGTAGCCAACTCTAGGCGAGCAAACAACCGATGCTTTAAATCTGGAACCATCGACGCAGCGGGCACACTGTAGGGAATTGCCCTAACCGCAGATTGGTAAGCTGCCAATTCTTCGAGCAGATCTGGACACTCTAAAAGCTGCTGCTCAATCCAACGGCACTCCTCCTCGCTGAGCATGTCTAGCACATATAGGGGAGCCAGTTCACAGAAACAGTAATTTTCAGCCGTCATTTCTACATCAGCCTTCCATTCGCGTTCGACTCGCGGATTGCTCGCGTCTGAGCGTACAGCTTGAGCCTCCAGCCGCTTACAAGTCTTCCCTTGAACCAAGAGCGGCTCTTAGCTTCCCCAATCCTAACCGAGTTCGAGTTTTAACAGTGCCAAGCGATAAGCCCGTCTGAGCCGCAATTTCACTCTGAGACAGCCCTCGGTAATACGCCAGTTCTAACACAAGCCGCTGTTCATCAGGAATCGTTCGCATGACAGCCAGCATCCGGCTGCGGCGTTCCATCAACGATACTTCTTCAAATAAGTTTACGTTATCTGCCTTTGGTTGGATCTCTAGCTCGTCGATCGAGACTGTAGTTGAGGAGCGGTTGCGCTGGAGCTTACGGAGGCGATCAAGAATTCGGCTGCGCGTTAGGGTAAACAGCCAGGTATCAACCTTACCCTTTTGGCTGTCGTAACGGTCAGCAATCCGCCAGACCTGAGCAAAGACATCTAGAACGACTTCTTCACTTTCTTCTATAGAGCGCAGGCTTCTAAATGCCAAACTGTAAATGATGCGAGCATAGCGATCGTACAACGTCGATAGGGCCGTCTGATCCTGTTGAGCAATGCGAGCCAGCAGGGAAGCGTCTTCAGTTGCAGAAAGCTTCTCCATCTAAAAGTTTTAATATGGGGCAGGAGGGGCAGCAGAATCAATCTTCTCCTGCCCCAATTTCAGCGGATAATTTGACCTGACCAACATCCTTTAAGATGCAAGTGCCACTTCTACGATTTGCTGCAATTCGCCGTTGTTGTATAGCTCGATGAAAATATCAGAGCCGCCAACAAACTCACCGTTAATGTATACCTGGGGAATCGTCGGCCAACTAGAGTATTCCTTGATGCCCTGACGAATTTCTGGATCAGCTAAGACATCCAGCGTTTCATAGGGAACCCCTAGCACGTTCAGGATTTGCACAACATTGTTGGAAAAGCCACACTGGGGCATCAATTTCGTGCCCTTCATGAACACCATAATTTTGTTTTGTTGAACCAAACTGTCGAGTCGCTGCTGCAATTCTGGAGTCATATTTGCTAACAAAAATGTGCCTACAGATCTATGGTATCTGTTCCGTTCCAACTGAAGACGGGCTAGATCATTGAGTTTCCTCTTCTAGAAACATCAGCCCTTTTCACAAACGCTTCCTTCAGGTTCAAGTTGGAACACTTTACACAGACTGATCTGCCCACTCGTTCGGCGTGTAGGTTTTCATGGTGAGGGCATGGATTGCTTCAGAAGCCATTTCCTGTTGCAGAGCCCGATATACAAGCTGATGACGCTGGACAGATCGCTTGTCCTCAAACAGGTTTGAAACCACCACAATTTGATAGTGATCGCCACCGCCCGTCAAGTCTTGCACCTGCACCTGAGCATCGGGCAACCCGGTTTTGATCATTGCTTCCACTTGGCTTGGGCTAACCATTCCGCCTCCTGTGTAAGGTTGTCATGAGAACTATTCTTTAATACTTTAACGCTAAGGCGTTGGCGCAGGCACATCGCCTTCACGTGGAAAAGGAGCCTCGACAAAACCTAACTCAAAGAGTTGCTGATAGGCCTTCTTACCCAAGTCGCGGGTCGGGTTTTGGCTCCGCACAATCTGAACCAGAAGCGGCACTGCGAGTTCGGGCTTGTTTTGGGCCCGGTGAACCAGCGCCAGTTGGTAAGTTGCTTCATCGCGCATTTGGGCAGTGTCAAAGGCTTGGCGCCGTTGGGTATCAGCAATTCGGACATCAATGCCAGAGAAGCTCGCTGCCAACTCTTGATAAAAATTGGAAAGCTGATTAAAAACCTGGCGGGCTTGCTGGAGCTTATCAATCGCCAACTCATAGTCCTGAGCCGAAACCGCGCTACCTGCCTCACCCATCAACCGTTGACCGCCTGTACACTTAAGATGCCTTGAGCCAGCGGCCGGAGATCTTGGTTGTCGGTAGGGTCTTGTGTCTCAGGAGCACTGTCTTCTGGAAGAGATGGTGTTTGGGACTGAGCAACTTTGGGCGAAAGCAAGGTCAGTGCAGCAGTCGTTGAAAATGAGAGTAAGCAAGCCGTCGGAAAAACTCGAAGCAGAGTAGCAGACAATACCATGAACCTGTTCCACAAAATGGTGCGACCGCAAACGGATTTAGTCTTAGGGGATTTTACCATTGCATTCCAACCTAATTTAAAATTCTTTTCACAATCGCCTTCCGCTTCAAGCAAGGAGCAATCGGATAAGATTTGTCAGACTGAGGAGATGCAAAGAAAGTTCCGTGAAAGACAACAATCCTGAAAAGCCCTACGATGCAGGACGATACGATGCAGGACGATACGATGCAGGACGATACGATGCAGGACAAACAATTTCAAGCTCAAACTCGGTAATACGCAAATTGGCAGCCCTTTGAATTGAGGTGAAGTGGATGACAGACGCAACACAAGAATTGCCAACCGAAGCTGCCGATTTTGGTGCGGAATGGGCGCCGCCCACCTTGCAACGGGGAGGTGAAGCATTAGCGCTAGAGAAAATGGGCGATCGGTTTACCATTTGCACTCCAAAGGATGCCATCGAAACAGTGCTTCACTCCTTCAGAGATGCAGTGTCCCCCGATTTACCCGATTTACCCGATCTAACAGCCCACTCCATTCCTGCCCTTGCGCTCGTTGAAATTCAAGTTCCGGCAGATCGGCTAGAAGCGTTGATGCAGGCTGCTCGCTCCTCTAAAAAAATTGCCTACGCCAGCCATGTTTACCAGATGCGGCAAAGCCCAGGCACGCTGATCTACCTGACGGATCAAATTACGCTTCAATTTGCCGATTTTGTCTCTTCAGAACAGATGCACACGATTGCGGCGGCGGTGGGCTTGCAGATTCTCAAGCTGGTGGCCGGTGTGCCCAAGGCGTTTGTGTTTCAACTGACGCAGGCTGCGATTGCCAACCCGCTGAAACTGGCGCATCAGTTGAGCCAACGGTCAGAAATTTGGGTGGCAGAACCGAATGTAGCCGTTTTGAGGCAGCCTTTTTATCGACCGCGAGAATCGGAATATCGCCAGCAGTGGTACTTACAAACAGAGGGCGGTGAGAACATTGCGGCTGGGGCACATATTTTCGCGGAGCCTGCTTGGAATGTGACCCGTGGGAATCGTTCAGTGGCAGTGGCAGTGGTTGATGATGGTGTTGATTTGAACCATCCCGACTTTCAAAGCGAAGGCAAAATCGTTGCGCCGCTAGATTTACAGGAAAATGGCTTGCCGCTACCTGCACCCGGACACCATCACGGAACCGACACTGCCCGGCTCATAACGGCAGACGAAACGGGCAAAGGCATCATTGGCGTTGCGCCCGGCTGTGCGCTGATGCCCATCCGCATCGGTGAGTGGATGGATGACCAGATCATCGAACGCCTGTGTCAGTGGTTGATCGAAAAAGGGGCAGATGTAGTTTGCTGTGGTTGGGGTGCAGCAGCCGTTTATTTCCCGCTTTCTCTGCGGCAGCGGACCGCTTTGTCGCAGGCCGCAACGCAAGGACGGCAAGGGCGAGGCTGTGTGCTGATTTTTGCGGCAGGCAATGCCAATCGCCCCATCGACGGTGTGGTGGATGAGCAAGGCTGGAACGATCAGTTATTGCATGGCAAAACGCGCTGGCTCAATGGTTTTGCCATCCATCCTGATGTGATCACCGTTGCAGCCTGCACCAGCCTGAATCATAAATCTGCCAGCAGCAATTGGGGCATCGGGCTTTCAGTTGCAGCACCGAGCGGTCATGCTGCGCCGACGATCTACACCCAGCAAATGGGCGTTTTGCCCACTGCACCGACCCTTTCAACCCCACAGCCCGGAGAGTCTGTCTCTTTGAGTCAACCTGTCCAAATGAGTGGCGCAGATGCCACCGAGGATGCCATCGCAACCGGGGTCGTACCGCCGCTCGGAGATACATCGAGTGCTTGTGCGTTGGTGGCGGGTGTGGCAGCGCTGCTCCTGTCGGTCAATCCTGATTTGCGGGCGCAGGAAGTCCGGCAAATTCTAGAGCAAACCGCCGATCGAGTGGTGGATCGAGAACCCGATCAGCAGCTAGGACTGTGTTTGGGTAGCTATGACGCAAACCGATATTCGGCTTGGTTTGGCTACGGTAAAGTAAACGCCATCAAAGCCGTGCAGCTTGCTCAAGCTCAATATCTGCCGTTGTCTCTGCCGAATCGTTGGGTTTCCTATTCAAGTTCGCAGCCGGTCGAAATTCCTGATGCCGATTCGCAGGGCGTGATCAGTATGCTGGAGGTATCAGAAGCCGATCTTGTCCGCGATTTGGAAATTAGCGTCGAAGTGGAGCACGAGTTTTTGGGCGATGTGGAAATCTACCTGCTGCCCCCTTGGGGCAAACCGATGTTGCTGCAAAGTCGAGGACTTGGACGGTTGACCAGTCTCAAAACGACTTATTCGCCCGAAAATACGCTCTGGTTGAAAACAGCCCTTAATTGTTCGGCAAAAGGACAGTGGCGGCTTCAGCTAATCGACTGCATCCCAACCTGTACCGGACGCCTCCAGAAGTGGCAGCTAAATTTGGGACTGTGAATTAGGCGTTGTAGAGGGGGAGATGGGTAGGTTTTGGTGAGTGCATGAGCCAACAGCAGGTGGCAGGAATGAACGGGAATGCCTAATTCTCGGAAATCGGGAAAAAATAAGCGCGACTACTTGATATAGCAGTACTGCCTAAGGTTAGGACGGGGTGTAGGGGGTGGAACCCCTAGCTGGGGGCTACGCCTCCACATCCCCTATGTTTTAAGCTCAATACGTAACGCCATATCATGTCCTGGAAATCGGTAGAGACTGTTGGTAAATGAACATCAAGGTGCTAGGGGCTGTGATCCATTCCAGCTAAAACCCTGCTCATGGCAAGGCGACAGCCTCTAGCCTGTTTTTTCCCTAGCCTGTTTTGGGGAACGGGTGCGATCCGGCGGATGCTGCGCTTGACCATTCATGGATAATGCGCCCTAGACCTCGATTTACAAACAGGTTTTTAATCCGAATTGCGGTTCTATAGTGCTCCGCAAAAAGTGCTCCGCAAAAAGTTCAGGACAAGGAGGTTTGGGGGCTGCGCCCTGACTTAACCCCCTCACTTAACCAAAATGATACGATTTTGGATTTTGAATTTGCGTTCGCGCAGTGTTGCGCTAGCAACTTTTGGATTGGGGAAGCTTTGCGCCGCCATGGTTTCAGTCTGTGAACTGCCGCGTCCTCTGTTTAAATCGGTATGACTATAGCTGTAAATCAGTAAATCAGTTTAGTAAATCAGTAGAAATCGCTCATCTAGCCAATTTGCCGCATCAAATGCGCTAATTCCGGCAAAATCAGCTTTTCCATTGCCAACTGAACCGCATTCGACGATCCGGGGAGTGAGAAAATGAGCCTGCCTCGACAAACGCCCGCAATCGCTCGTGAAGCCATTGCCCGTGAGCCAATTTCTTGATAGCTGAGCCAACGAAAGAGTTCACCAAATCCGGGCAGCACTTTTTCAAGCAGGTGCTCAATTGCATCATAAGTGGTGTCTCTGGGCGCAATTCCAGTGCCGCCATTGATCAAAACGGCTTGAATCGGAGTAGAAGCCTGACACCAGCTTAAAATTTGCTGCCGAATTTGAGTGGGTTCGTCGGGAAGCAGTTTGTAATCAACAACTGCGTGTCCGGCATCTTCAAGGCTTTGCCGCATCAACTGTCCGCTGCGATCAGTGTCAACTGTGCGGGTGTCACTCACCGTCAGAATGGCACACTGCACTGAAATGGGGGCAAGGTCAGGATGGGGGCTATGAGTCATAAAAAGCAGCGCCAGCAAGCGTATCCAGGCTCGAAAAAACGCAATTCCGAATTCTACTAGGTGTATTCTATACCTGTCGGGCTGCTTAGAACATTGTTGGGCTGCTTAAGTTATTGGTCAATCGCCAGTATCAGCTAAGCAATACCCTAATTTATAAATCTTCAAAAAGTGCTTTGGCAACTAGGAGAAGCTCTTCGGTGTTGAACTGTTCGGGATCGAACATTACCTGAAGGGCATTTCCAATCACTAAACTGGAAGCAAAAATGGCAAGTGATTCTGCTGGTACAGAAAGCGTTTTGTTCTCGCTTTGTTGAATCATTTGTTGTGCAGCAAGGCGAAATCGCTCTCGGTATTTTGCCATTGCATCTCGTAGACGCGATCGCATCTCAAGGTGATGCCTACCTAAAATCCAAAACTCAAGCAGCAGATCGATGAAAGCTCGATCCTCAACTTGTGCTTCTAAACGCACTAGCTCCAAAAAACGAGATTGGGCATCAGTCGCATGAATTTCGCGGGTTGAAAGCCACCAAGTAATTAGCTCATCTAATAAAGCTAGTAAAAGATCGTCTTTTGTCTTGTAGTGAAAGAAAATCAGTCCACTACTTAAGCCTGCCTCAGCAGCGACTCTCCGCCCTGTCACGTTTTCTAGCCCTATCTGAGTTGCAACTTGCAGTGCGGCTGTCAAGATTTGTTGTTTGCGCTCCTCTTCGGCAATTTTTTGTCCCGGCATAAACTTTGTTAGATTTCTTTATATTGGCAAGTTTTCTGGTACTCTTCCGAAATCCCTGACAGTTCAGGGTTTGAACGGAAATCATTCTTACTATAACTGCTATTGACCCATTGGTTAGTAGCAGTTATGATGTCATTGACCAATGGGTCAATACAAATATACAATCAGGAAACCACAATGTCCCATACGCAATCTCCCATCTCCCCAGAAAAGACGATTGCCTGTCTGGTCTTCCCAGGATTAACTGCCCTTGATTTGGTTGGTCCTCTAGAAGTTCTGAATTGCCTTAGCCCTGAATATCAGGCGGTAACAGTCGGTGAACGGATTGAAGCCATGCCTTGCGAGAGCAAACTCTCTATTGTGCCAACGTATACCTTTGAGGACTTGCCACAGCCTAATATCCTTCTGATTCCAGGAGGTGATTTTGGTCCGTTTGAGGCAATAGTCAACGATCGTGTCATGCACTACATTCAAACTGCCGCAGATCGGCAGAGCGAGTGGTTTCTGTTTGCTCCGGTTCGCTCATCTTGGCAGCCGCTGGACTCTTGAAAAATCGCAAAGCAACAACTCATTGGGCAGCATCTTCAATCCTAGAGAAATGGGGCGCACAGTACGTCAAAGCGCGATGGGTAGAAGATGGAAAATTTTTGACCGCAGCCGGAGTGTCGGCTGGAATTGAAATGGCACTCTATCTTGCTGCACAATTAACCACTGAAGAGCGGGCACGGTTGATTCAAGCAGGCATGGAGTACAACCCTCATCCACCCGCTTGGGGAATCAATTGGAGCCAAATGGATCGAAAACAGTCAGAGGAGTTGGCACAAGCCTTAGGCTACAACAGCCTCAAGACTACCTTCAAACTGGTGAAGATTCTGATCCAGCGACCTAATTTGCTACTCAAACTCGCTTTTTAGCAAACAAGGAGCTTCATATGTCTGAACAGTACAGCTTTGCAGAAGCACAAGAAATTTTGAATCACGCTGCAAGCCTTCAGCAACAAGACATAATTTCCCAAGAGCAACTTCTTGACATTGCATTAGAAACTGGTATCTCAGCAGAGATATTGCAAAAATCACAGCAAGTATGGCTGGACGAACAGAAACTAAAACAGAGACAAGCAGTTCAACACTCTCGTCGTCAATTGGGATTTAAGCTTCACCTGATCCCCTACCTGGCGATTAGTATACTCTTAGTTTTTATTAACTTGAAAACAACGCCACGCTACTTTTGGAGTGTTTTCCCAATTCTAGGCTGGGGTGTAGGTGTACTCGGTCATGGGATGTGTGTTCACAGCAAGACCGTCTCAATTCACCACAAGGTTTAATTTCAACCAAGAGAGATTTTTTCATGTTTCTATATGCGTTTGTAGTACGAAAAAATGTCGAGCGTGTGTTTGAAGCACTCAACAGAGGTGACTATGAGGCTGTGCTCAAAGGGATTTCACCGACGATTACCCATGAGTTTAGTGGTTCTCATGCGCTGGGTGGAACGCGGCACAGTATTGAAGCAATGAGACAATGGTTTCAAAGGCTCTATCGGTTGGTTCCTGAAATGCACTTTACTATCGAGACTGTAGCTGTCAGTGGGTTCCCCTGGAACATGACAATCGCAGTTGAGTGGACTGAAACTGCCATTCCTACTGATGGTTCTCGCTATTACAATTCAGGCGTGAATTTGATCCAAATGCGGTGGGGAAAGGTTGTTCGTCTTCACGTTTATGAGGATACACAACAAGTAGAAGCTATGTTTCAGAGACTAGCAGCACAAGGGGTGAGTGAGGCAACTGCCCTGCCTATTGTGGACTGATTTGCGATCGCAGCCCAACAACCCGGATGGAGCGGACTGAAGGGAGATCTCGGTGGTGTTGCAAAGGTTACTTGCAGCCGCTCAGTCAGATCGTTATGCCGCGAGTCCTCGGTTAGGACAGTAGCTAGAAGCTGCTTGCAGAGCATTCATTCACAATGAAAATTGCTTAGATGAGGTGGCTGTAACGACAATTTGTAACTACAATTGGATATTGTAGCTGTCGTTCAGTTATGGAATATGAATGGGATGAAGCAAAACGTCTTGCTAATCTTCGTAAGCATGGAATAGATTTTATCGATGTTCCAACCGTGTTTGATGGCGACATTGTAACGGTTGAGGACGATCGTTACAGTTATGGAGAGCAGCGTTTTGTCACATTCGGTTTGTTGCAAGGGCGAGTGATTGCCGTTGTCCATGCAGAACGTGAGGATCGTACCTGTACTATTTCTGCAAGAAAAGCGACGAAAAATGAACAACGAACCTACTTCGAGCAACTCTCAAACTGATTGGCAACGATTGGATGCGATGAGCGATGAAGGTATTGATTTATCAGATTGTCCAGAGGTGACGCCAGAAATGTTTGCTAAAGCAGTAGTGCGACGAGGGCTGCCTGCTACAAAAGCGAAGGCTCAAGTTACACTTCGCATCGATAGTGATGTGTTGGAGTGGTTTAAGTCTCAAGGTAGGGGCTATCAAACACAAATCAACCAATTACTACGGGCATATATGGAAGCACATCAGCAATAGGCAGATTGATGTTGTTGCATTTGAAAACGCAGATCGCGGCGGCATAACAACCCGCTTGCAGCCGACCGTCGATAGGCTGTCTGTTGGGAACGAGGATTCATCTGTGGCGGGTGAAGCGGAACGGTATGAAGCTGATGGCGCAACGATCTGCAAACGTCCTTAGCCAAGGTTTCACACCCTGCACCCCGTTTTGAGCCAAGTAACAATGCTCAAGTAACAATGCTATCGATTGATAGCTATCAATGGAAGCGGGGGCAGCCCGTTCCAACAGCTTCCCCCTCGTCCTTCAAACTCAGGCTGGCGCTCAGGATTTGTTAAAGCCTAATTCGTTTTCTTCAGCGTAGCGCTCCATAAACCGAATAAACCGCTCCCACTCATCCACGCTTTTCATGACGTAAAGGGCTTCGAGGGCAGCAGGACGACCATTGATGAATTTGGCGTTGACTTCACGAGTCGAAATTTCGCCTTCCTCATCGATCATATACATACCTGTAATGTCGTCTGTGCGATCATTGTCCAACGCTCTGGGTTGATCAAAATAGAAAGTTGCGGTTCCGTTCGTGCCATCTTTTGAGCGGGTCAGCCGTACATCAGGAATAACTTCCTCAGCGATACCCTTAGAAAATTGAATTTCAGCCATGCTTAATTTTTACAAATACTTACCGTGAGCTTAAACTTATCTTCCCATTTTTTGAGGACTGAACGCTCAGTGTTCTGTTAGTTTCCTTTTTGCTGCACGTAGCGCCCAATTCCATTGGCAATCGATCGAGCCAAATAGCGGTGATAGGCGGAATTCCCTAAACTTGGAGCATCTTTGCTGCCGGTAATGTAGCCCACTTCCACATGAGCCGCCGCAATGGAATGGCTCCGCAGCGTATAGAAAGTGGCAGAATGTACGCCCCGA
The DNA here is from genome assembly GCA_012033495.1 of Cyanobacteria bacterium RM1_2_2. Lineage (GTDB taxonomy): Bacteria > Cyanobacteriota > Cyanobacteriia > Elainellales > Elainellaceae > Elainella. The sequence goes on from JAAUQT010000082.1 coordinate 16,652, forward strand.
TCTTCCACGTCTGGCATCCGGGTGAGGGCTTTGTGGATCGCCCAGGCTAACTGCGATCCGGCTGGAAGATCTGAATTGTAATAGGTTTCAATTCCGTTGATTGCCGACTGATTAGCGATGCTGGCGTTGGCATGAATGCTAATAAAGGCATCTGCCTGGCTCCGTTCCGCAATTTCCACCCGCTCGGCTGGCGTCATGTCTCGGTCATCGGCTCGCGTCATCACCACCTGAATGCCCTGCTGTTTCAAGAAACTAGCGACGGCTTGGGCGATGGAAAGCACGACTTCCTTCTCGCGTAAACTTGGCATCGCTGGCGGATCGTCAGGCATTCGCGGCATGGATGCAGGCTCCGGCGGCTCCATTCCAAGCGGCATTTCCGCAGGCATCGGCATCCCCATCGGCATCCCCATCGGTTCCATCATCGCGGGTTCCATCATTCCCGCAGGTAACGGTGACAGGGCAACTTCCGCCGCTCGATCCATCATCCAGCTATCGGCCGGCAGTTGCATTTCGTCGTCGGCTGATTTTACCTGTGTCACAACGCCTGTATCTGAGCCGCCATGTCCCGGATCGAGCACAACAACAGGTGCACGGCGAGGCGATGAGGCTGGGAGGCGAATGGGCTTGACTGGCGAGGCGATTGGCATCTCTACGGCAACTGCTTCTCCCTTAGCAACCAATGCCTGATACAGCACGGCTCCGGCTTCTGCCCGTGTAATCGGGTGCAGCAAATTCAGCCTGTCTTGAGCCGTAGCCCATACTAGAAGTCGATGTTGAAGGGCAGTTGCAATGATTAAGGTTTGAGCGCTGGGAACCTGGCCCCGATCGGCATACTGGCTCAGCAGTTTCGGGTGTCCGCCTGTTAAATTCGCTGCCTGCACAACTGCCTCGGTTGCTTGTAGTCGAGTTAAAGGGCGGACGGGCGGACTGGAATCGTTGTGCGCTCCATCCCAATTCAGTCCAGCTTTTTGCATCCACGCCCCCAACTCTGCTGCGATTAGCCAACCCTGTGGATCAAACTGTTGATTTGAGGTAAGAGAGAGAATTTGCCGATCGAGCAGTGGTTGAATCAGGGCAGCAAATTCGTGATTGATTAAATCGCCTGGGGCATGAAGCGGGCTTCGATAGGCAGAAGAGCCACGTTCAAGCTTGGCAACCTCAGCGACAGGAGGCTGGGTATAGGGCGAAGAAATTGCCAACCACTCCACTGAGCCGCTGACCTTGATGGGGTTGAGTTGGTTGCCGCTAGAGATCACCGTCTGGGCAGTGGCATTGCGCAAGTCAAATCGCTGATTTTGGCGGATGCGGTTTCCGGCTGGCTCGGTGTGCGTGCCCAAATCGGGAGAAGCCTGAGCAAAAACTGCCAAGCCATCTTCGGTGTTTTGAGTCAACACATTGCCGCGCAAAATCGGAGCTGCTGCACCCGAAAGCACCACCCCACAGCGGTTTTCAAAAATTTGATTGCTCACCAACACAGGAGCCGCCCGATCGCTGATCGCAATGCCAAACCCATTCTGACGGCAAACATTATTTCGCAGTTCGCCTCGCGCATGGCGCACCAGCGTTAGCCCACTCGCAGCATTCTCTCGAAACAAGCAGTCGCTGATCACGGGGTTTGCCGTCCCCGTCACCAAAACTCCTTCGCGGCAACAGGCAGCCAACGTGCAGTTGGAAAGGGTTGGCGTAGCTGACTCTAACCAAATTCCAGTTCCTTTGGGGTCAAAATTGGTCACTGTCACGCCTCGCAGTTGGGCCTCGCCTTCCAGCACCACCGTCACCGACTGCTGACCGAAAGACAAACTTTCATAAATGCCGCTGCCCTGAAGCAAAACCCCGCTGCCCTGCGCTGCCACATTGCCCACAATCGACAAGCTGTTTGCAATCACCAGCGGAAACTGCTCGCCGTTCTCGGTCGTGTAGCTGCCTCGACTCAGGTAAATAATGCTGTTGGGTTTAGCCGTTTTAAGGGCGTGGGTGAGGGTTTTGTAGGGAGCTAAAGAAGTGCCTGAAGCCGTATCGTCTCCTTTCGCGGCATTCACATAAAGTTCGATCGGCACTTGACGCTGCATCATGAGTTCTCCTACCAAAATCACTGAGCCTGCGGTTGGAATGAATCCTGTTGATCAATCCTGCATCGTGATTCTAGTGCGAACTGATTCGATTGAGTCGGATGCAGCCAGATTCTTGTGATCGAAATTTCTTAAAGAGAATTTGCCCAAACTCTACCCTACGATAGGTGTCACTGCACCAATCTTTCAGGCGATTAAGCCGTAAACCAACTGCTATTGAGATGTTATTGAGGATTTTTCATGCTGCAATCTACTCTGAACTTCCACGTTGACTTTCGCACCCTGTTCACTTCTCTAACCACATTTCTAATGATGGGGCTGATGCCTATCCCCGTGGTTTTAGGCTGTACTCGTGCAGTTTACTTAGGGACAGAGAATCTGGTAGTCACGGGACGCACGATGGACTGGTTTAACGATATGGAGACCAATCTTTGGGCCTTTCCGCGTGGCATCGAGCGTGACGGTGCGGCTGGAGCAAACTCGATTCGCTGGACATCAAAATATGGCAGCGTGGGAGCCGGAATTTGGGATATTGGCATCGCCGATGGCATGAACGAAGCAGGACTTGTTGCCAATATGCTTTATTTAACGGAGACAGAGTACCCCACCCCAGTCGCCAACGATGCCCGTCAACCGATGTCTCTGTCTCTGTGGGCCCAGTATATGCTGGATAACTTTGCAACTGTGGCTGAGGTTGTGGCAGCAATGGAGCAAGAACCTTTTTACGTGATACCCATCCCATCGCCAGATGGTAAGCCTGGAACTGTCCACCTATCGGTTTCAGATGCCACTGGCGATTCCGCGATCTTTGAGTACGTTGAGGGCAGGTTGGTGATCCACCACAGTCGGGATTACCAAGTGATGACCAACTCTCCTACCTATGACCAACAGTTGGCGCTGAATCAATATTGGCAGCAAATTGGCGGCACTACGATGCTTCCCGGTACGAACCGAGCCGCCGATCGATTTGTACGTGCTTCGTTCTACATCAATGCGATTCCGAAAACGGCTGACCCGGCAGAAGCATCAGCGAGTGTTTTTTCAGTGATCCGAAATGCGTCCGTGCCGCTCGGTATCACCACCCCTGGGCAGCCCAATATTTCCTCAACCATTTGGCGAACCGTTGCCGATCAGACCAATCGCCGCTATTTCTTTGAATCGACCCGTAGCCCCAACGTGTTTTGGGTCAACCTGGATAACCTAGATTTCACCGCCGGAAGCCCGGTTAAAAAACTGACGCTAACCGACGGCGCAGTTTTCGCAGGCGACACTTCAGCCCAGTTTCAAGCCACCGAACCGATGAGATTCCTGGAGGCCACTGGAGAGTAACGCCTATTCGCAAAATCAGCCTGATCTTGAAGGGCGGCATTTCTGCCAGCAAGATGCACCAACGCGAACTGCCCCATAAGCGTGCTTGGGTATAGGCTGGCTTTGAGGCAGAAGAAGAGATTTGCGCCAGTGATGCCCATCGCCTGCTCAACTCTAATTTTTGCTGAATGCTCACGATGAATGCTGCACTCTTCTGGAAGCAGATCTGGATCGGTGGAGGAGATCTGTGGGTATGATTGAGCCAATGTGGTGGCAAGAATTAAGAAATTGATTAAGGAGAGGCAGGGTGTAAGCGCAATTTAGCAGCCTAAAACTAGGGGCTGTCATCCATTCCAGCTAAATCCCTTGTTTTTGGGGACGGGTGCGATCCTGCTGATGCTGCAAGCGTTTGACCATTCATGGATGACGCGCCCTAGCCGAAAGCCCCAGAATAATCGCTATGGTAGCCATCGTTTTGATCCTGAATATGCTGATTGCTGGATTATGCTGGTATGGAGTTTGGCGAATCTGGCAATTTCGACAGGCTTTAGTTAGGGTGACAGCGGCTCTCACGCTAGCCGAGCAAGACATTGAACAGGTGCTGCATGACGCGAGTGATACCCTTTATCAAGGACAGATCGGAACCGCCCAACTGCGGCAGCACTATCAGCAGGTTTCATTGAGGCTTCAGCAAGTGCAGCAAGTGATTGCGCTATTGGGATTGGGGCAACTGGTTTGGCGGCAGTATCGACGACAGTCCCCTCGAAATTCGATTCAGCATTCGGGCGTTTGGACTCCGTTCAGGCAACTCAGGCAGCGGTCTTCCCCTCGGCAACCTCACTAAAGTGCCAAATTAAGTTTCTTTAGGGGCAACTTCTTACGATCAATAAAGATCAAGCCTTTAAGATCAAGATTGAGTGGAAGGTAGGAAAATATGTCAGAAAATCGATCTGGCTCAGGTGGGTTATTTCTCGGAGGAGTGCTGTTAGGCGCAGCGGTTGGAGCTGTAGCAGGGCTGTTATTTGCTCCTAAAACGGGTCGAGAAACTCGGCAGTTGCTGCGAAAATCAGCAGATGCCCTACCCGAATTAGCAGAAGACTTGTCAACGAGTATGCAGCTACAAGCCGATCGCCTTTCAGAATCAGCCTCGCGCAACTGGGATGATACGCTAGTTCGTCTACGGGAAGCGATTTCAGCAGGCATTGATGCCGGTCAGCGGCAACGGGAGCTCGCTCAATCAGAACTGGTGCCTCCATCGGCTCGGGATGCTGAAACGGGCGAAACGAGCACTCGTGACTCTAGCACTGTATAACTGCATGTAGGCCAGGTTTGTGACAGAACCATTGTTTTGGCTAGGACTATCGATTTTGCTGGTCGCAGTGAGTTTAACGGCTGTCCTCATGGCTGCTTTGCCTGCCTTTCAGGAGCTAACCCGTGCGGCTCGCAGTGCCGAAAAACTGTTTGACACCCTTAACCGCGAGTTGCCGCCTACCCTAGAAGCCATTCGGTTGACTAGCGTTGAACTCACCAACCTCACCGATGATGTGGGGCAAAATGTTCAGGCGGCTGGACGGGTCGTTGGACAGCTTGATCAAAGCATTACAGGCGTCAAACAGCAGGCCAAACAGGCACAGGTCGCAACCCAAAGCCTCGCTGTAGGTCTAAAAGCAGCTTGGCAAGCGTTTAGGCGTCCTGATATCCCGCTTCAACCGCAGCCCCAAGAGACAGGCGAATTCTCATCAAGCGAACCAAAACTACCAGCATCCACCTCGAAAGTGCTGGATAGTGCCTTTACAGAAAATATTTTTGACGACGAAGCCTTCAGTTCTGAAGCTTCTGACCCACGCCAACAGCGAGCGCAACGCCTGCCGGCAGAACCTCTGAACCCCGTCAAACCCAATCACTCTTAGATAAAATTCTTATCCGCCTTGTAAGACGCGAGAATTCCGCTTCTACCCCGCTTCTATAGCTACCGTGTACACACATCTCGCATTGGAAGTTAAAACCCTGCTTGATCCCCCTAAATCCCCCTTAAAAAGGGGGACTTCAAGCCAGTTGTGGGTCGGTTCCCCCCTTTTGCAAGGGGGGTTAGGGGGGATCGTTCGACTTGTGTGTACACCGTAGCCACCGAGGT
>JAAUQT010000311.1 GCA_012033495.1 Cyanobacteria bacterium RM1_2_2
GACTTAGGTGAGATTTGATCAAGCGATTCGCCGATTTTACCGAATCGATCGGCTGAATCCCCGGCAAGCGGCTGCCTACTGTAATCGGGGCTTCATTCGCTCAGAGCAAGGCGATCAGTGGGATGCCATTAGCAACTACACGCTGGCGATTCAAACTTGCCCCGACGAGCCAATCGCTTACTTCTATCGCGGACTGACTCAGCAGAAGTTGGAAAACCATGCCGATGCCATTGACGACTACAGCGAAGCAGTTCGGCTGGCTCCCGATTCTCCTGCTGCCTATTACTATCGCGGTCTGGCTTGGCAAAAGCTGGGGAATTTGGTTGAGGCAATCGCTGATTTTGAGTTAGCGGCTCAGTTTTTCTGGACACGCGGCAGCAAAACCAACGCTCAGAAAGCGCTAAAAAATATTGCCAAACTTCAGCAAGAGGGACGCAATCGCTGTTCAGTGGCATAGGGCGCGTCATTCATTCATGGTCAAATTATAGTCAAATTAAATTATGGTCAAGTCATGGTCAAGTCATGGTCAAGTCATGGTCAAGTCATGGTCAAGTCATGGTCAACCGTTGACGGCATCTGCCTGATCGCGCCCGCCTCAAAAAAGCTAGGGCTGTCGCGCCATCGCCAGGGTTCTCGCTGGAATGGATCACAGCCCCCTTGTGATCTTGCCAAAATCCTGCCGAAAGTTAAGCTATGCTGTTTGCGGCGAACCTGATTTTGAGGTGCGAACGTGGCACAAGAGGGATGGCTTGATCCGATTTTGCGGTGGCTGCGGCTGCGGCGAGTCATGCCTCACATTCCGGTGGGGGCAACGCTGCTCGATGTGGGCTGTGGGCGATCGGCGGTTTTCCTCAAGGCAATTGGGCCACGCATCAAGCAGGGCGTTGGCGTTGACTTCAAGGTTGAAGCCTCGACCGTCAAAAACATTCAAACTTTGCCGCTCAAGCTATTCGACCGACTGCCGTTTGCCGATGCCAGTTTTGATGTGGTGACGTTGCTGGCAGTTCTGGAACATTTAGAAAACGAGCAGCAAATCCTAGAGGAAATTTATCGCGTCTTGAAGCCGAACGGTCAGGTGGTGCTAACGGTTCCCTCGGTGTGGTCGCAACCCGTCCTAGAGTTTTTAGCTTATCGACTTAAAGTAATAGACGCGCAAGAAATCCGCGATCACAAACGCTATTACAACCGCAGCAAGTTACAAGCCGCTTTAACTGCGAACATTCCGTTTCAGGACTTTCAGCATGATTATTTTCAATGCTGGATGAATAATTTTTGTACCGTGACCAAGTAGCCAAGATCCGAAAGCAGAGCACAATCCAATTGTTGACGCTGGCTGCGGTTCGTGTAAGCTAATCGAAGATTCGATCGTTGGCACGCTGCACAAGGATAGATGAACCCATGAAGTTCTGCAAACTGGCAGATATCGCTGATTGGCAAGATTCAGAGTTTCAGTCGATTGCAGATGCCCTGAACTTAGGCAGTGCTCACAATCGCCCAGCTTGGGAATCGATTCAGATTTATCGTGGCTTGAAAACACTGGGCTTGCTGGAGGGAAACTCCACCGCCCTAGGGCTAGGAGCAGGGCCGGATTGTTTAGTTTATGCTTTTGCCAACCGCTGCCACCAAGCTGTGTCCGTTGCTGCCGTTGCTGCTGCTGTTCTAGATGACTCTCAGCAACGATCAGCGATGGCTACGTCAGGGGCAGCATCCCGTAACGAGACAAATGCAGCATATCAGCGCGAGCGGCTAACAGGGCGACCCCTCGACATCACGCTGGCCATGGCAGACTACCCAGATGCCAGTTTTGACTTTGTTTGGAGTTGCTGCGCCATCGAGCAACTGAACAACTTCCGAGACTTGCATCAGGCTTATCAAGCAATTCATCGCGTCTTGAAACCGGGCGGCATTGCAGCATTGATCACCAGGTTCAATGTCACCGATCGCCCCCTCTACGAGCCGAATTCACTGGTCATCGATCGGCAGTGGCTCAAAGCATGGTTGACTGGCTCCGATCCGCTCATCCATGGCTTTGAACTGCTGGATCAGCCCGACGATGGGGTGTCCGATCAACCCGAAAATCAGCCTGTTGCCCGCAAGCAGTTGACTGGCTCAATTCAGCTTTACCGCAACGATATTGTGCTCAACAGCATGGCTTTGTTTTTGCGGAAATCGGGTGAGTTTGATCGCCCCTACCACGAAAACTGGCTGTCCCCCTTTTGGCAAGAGTATTTAGCCGCTTGTGATGCCTACCGCGCCGATGATTTTGCTCGCTCGGAAGCCATTTTGCAACATCTGACGCAATCTTTTGAATGGGAGCCAAGGCTCAGAGTTCGCGCCTTCTGCCGTTTAGCCAGCACCCTCAACGCCCAAGGCAAACTGGATGAGTTGCGCCACACCTGCGAAGCCGTTCTCCCCGACTGCCGCAACTTCCAAGATGAAGATCAGTTCGCGACTTTGGCGAGTTACTGTATCCAAACAGGACTCTGGGACGCCGCCCAAATGCTCTACGAAACCATCGAAACGCTGCCCGGTTCTGACCTAGATCAGGTGATTCAAAGCTTGCTGCATCAGGCGAAATATTACGAACGCCAAAACAACTGGGAAAAAGTGCTGGAGGTGGTCGGCAAAGCAGAGCAGGAAATCATCGCAGGCTCCCAAGCGGAGGCAACCTACAAGCCCAGAATCTACTTCTGGACGGGGCTAGCCTACGAAAAATGGGGCAACTGTCGCCCGCCATCCGCTTTTATCAATTGGCAATCGAAATTTCTGCCCCTTATTCAGACGATCAACTCAACTGCTACCGTCAACTGACCGCTTGTTTACAAACGCAAGTGAAACGGCTGAAGCGCCGAGTTGAGGAACTGGAATCAACTCATTCAGACCAAGGCAAAGGCAGCAAATTTTGGCAGTTGCGCGCTCGCTGGAATGCAGCAAAAGGATTTCTTAGACGGCGGACTTCTTCCTCTCCTAGCTAATCGCACTTTTGAGCGAATAACCGAGCGAAACCACTTGCTACGATGGGTAAAGCAAAGATGCAAGTACACAGGCAAAGCCATACACAGACAAAAGCAAAGGAGCACTTGCAATGGGCTTGTTTGAAGACCTCAACAGTTTTTTTGAAATGCGGCTAGAGGAGTTTCTCCGCAGCAATCCCCATTTGGAATTACAAGCCCTAGAAGAACAGTTGCTCGAACAGGAAGAAGAAACCGTTAAGCTTTTGGGTGACTTGCGCCTGCGAGAAAAGCGCCTTCAAGACGAAATTCTCAACACGGCTCAAGAGATTCAGCGCTGGCACGTCCGCATCGAGAAAGCAAAAACCGCCCAGCGGTTTGATTTGGTGAAGCCTGCTGAAGAACGAGAAGCCGCTTTGCTGCGGCAAGGCAACCAGCTTTGGGGGCAAATGGAAGGACTGAAACAGCGCATTCAGCAAACGGTTGAACTGCAACAGCAAATCCAGATTCGCCGCAAAGAAGTCCGCGAGAAAGTGGTGCAAGCCCAAGCTACTGCCCGCGCCACCCAAGCCGAACAGCAATGGCAAACCACCGGCTGGAATCAGAGCTACCGCTATACGCCCTCTGGTGCCGCCGACCCCCTAGAGCAAAGCTTCCAACGCTGGGAAACCGAAGAAGAGTTAGAACAACTCAAACGTCAGATGGGGAAGTAGAATCAGGGTGGCGTTGAGTAACTGAATCGATTGCCCAGTAGTCATGCAAAGTTATTCTGCAACCAACTGATGACTTCATCTGCATCCTTGTCTGGTGGAAAAACTGGATAAAAGGCTCTAATAATCCGTCCAGCGTTTGTAAGGAGATTTCTAGGAAAAAGTTGTTGTCACGTTGGGGCAGGTTTGGACTCAGTCTCGCGTCGCCCAGAGGATTGATCTGCAAAACCTGCCCGTACCGGGGTAGAGGGTTTCCCAGAAATCTCCTA
>JAAUQT010000083.1 GCA_012033495.1 Cyanobacteria bacterium RM1_2_2
ACAGCGGCTTGATTCAAGATGTGTTGGCACTGGCTCCGCAAGCAACGGTGGTTGGCGCAAAAGTGGCGATCCAGTTTTTAGAAGATTTGGTGCATCAGCCGTTCAAGCGGCAAATGGTGAAAAGTGGCGATCGGCTGGATCTCGGTCAGGGGCATGAGTTGGAGTTTGTTTCGGCGCCGAACCTGCACTGGCCCGACACCATTCTGACTTACGACCACAAAACGCAGTTGCTCTTTACCTGCGATGTGTTTGGGATGCACTACTGCGATGACAACACCTACGACGAAGACCTTACCCTGCTCAACGACGACTACAAGCTCTACTACGACTGCCTGATGGGCCCCAACGCTCGCTCGGTGCTGGCGGCTCTCAAGCGGATGGGCGACCTACCCGAAATTAAGCTGATCGCCACCGGACATGGCCCCCTGCTTCAGCACAATATTTCAGAGTTGGTGAACCGTTACCGAGAGTGGAGCCAAGCTCAGGCTAAAGCGGAAACCACCGTGGCGCTGTTCTATGCGGCTGACTACGGCTATAGCAATGAGTTGGCACACGCGATTGGGCAAGGCATCAGCAAGACGGGCGTGGCGGTTGAGCTAATTGACCTGAAGGTTGCCGATCCGCAGGAAGTGCGGGAAATGGTTGCTCTGGCGTCGGGCATTGTGATTGGAATGCCGCCTCAGTCGGGCGAGTTTGCCACCCCAGCCCGGACTGCCCTCAGCACTATTTTGGCGGCGGTGAACCCCAAGCAGTCGATTGGCTTGTTTGAAGGGGGCGGCGGCGATGATGAGTCGGTGTATCCGGTACGCAACCAGTTTCAGGAAGCGGGCTTAAAAGAAGCGTTTCCGCCGATTTTGATTAAGGAAACCCCAACCGAGGCGCTTTATCAACTCTGCGATGAAGCGGGCACAGACTTGGGGCAATGGCTCACCCGCGATCGGGCGGTGAAGCAAATGAAGGCGCTGGACAACGACCTCGACAAAGCCTTAGGACGGCTCAGCGGCGGGCTGTACATCATCACTGCTAAGAAAGGTGAAGCGTCTAGCGCTATGTTGGCTTCCTGGGTTTCGCAAGCCAGCACCGAACCGATTGGACTCACAATTGCCGTCGCTAAGGATCGGGCGATTGAATCGTTCCTTCGTGCGGGCGATCGGTTTGTGCTAAACGTGTTGGAAGAAGGCAACTATCAGCATTTGATGAAGCACTTTTTGAAGCGGTTTGCGCCCGGTGCGGATCGATTTGCGGGCATCAAGGTTTATCCGGCGGCAAATGGTGCGCCGATTTTAGGAGAGGCCCTTGCCTATTTAGAGTGTGAAGTCGTTAGCCGGATGGAATGCAGCGATCACTGGGTTGTCTACAGCACGGTTGATGCAGGGCGAATTTCCAAAACAGACGCACTTACAGCCGTTCACCACCGCAAAGTCGGCAACCATTACTAACGGGATTATTCCTAGCCCTAATGCTGCAACCTGAAGCCCAAACCCTCCTGGAAGCCCTCCAACCGTTGGTGGAACCCGAAATGGGCTGGTTGCTGCGCCTGCCTAATCACGAAGATGGCGGCGAATTGTATCCCTTTGTTTGGGAGGCATCGAAACAGGGGGAGTTTAACCTCTGGAGTTTGATACAATCTGAAGGTTGGAGTCAAACCGCAACGCTAGAAGCCGCTCTGGAAAGCTGGAGTTTGCCCGACCGCAGCGGCACCGTGAATGGGGAAACTTGGCTGCTGCCCAGTGGTGATCAGGCGGGCATTTTGTTGGATGCAGCCGCAAAGAAAGTTCGGCTAGAGCACTATCGATCGCTGATCGACTGGCTGGAGGCGAATCTTCAGCACTTGCAGGCTTTTCGGCTGTCTTGTACGTCCGAGCCGGATGCTGATCCTTACGCGGCAGTCATGGTTGTGGGTCAGGCGGCAGAGGTTTGGCTCAGCGTTGCCCCTAGCGTTCCCCATGCCACGCCAGAGCGAGACTTTCCGTTTCAGGCGGGTTCTGTGACGGCATCTCCCCAGCCTGCCCCTGCGTTGGAGCCTCAGCTTCAGATTAGCTTGGATCAACTAGATCAAATATTGGCTCAGTTGGGCACGATTCAGGTCTACGGCTACTATGGCGGCGGCTACGATCAGGTGCATGATCACAAGCTGGTTTATGCGACTGGAATCAGCCAAACTGCGGCGATCGAGCAGGTTTTGCAAATTGCTGGCGGCACTGAAACCAGAGCGTTTGATCACTTCAAGCCAAAGGCAGACTCGGCTTTTGAGCGTCAGCCGATCGAAAATTTAGATCAGTTTCTCCATCGCAGCTTTTCCCAACTGCGGCTCGACCGGATTTGCTGCTGGAATCGGGAACATTTTTATATTTCTGGCGAGTGCGATTCTGGGAAGGGTATTTCTGGCGAGTGCGATCCTGGCAGGCAGGCGGGCGATCGGATCGGCGTGGTGTTGAGAAGCCGATTTACTTATAATCCTTGATTCATCTGCAATCCTTGATTCATTTGCAATCTTTGATTACCAACATTTCGTTGCCGCCTTTTTGCAACTCATAGCCGACCGTTTGCACTGAAACGGCGTAGCCCAACTCTGAGAGCGTCTGCTGAATCTGATCGAGGTAGGGCGATCGTTGAAGCTGGAGCGTCAGCAAGGGAAAGATCCGCACTTCTGGCGCAACCCGCAGCATTTCTTGAATCGACTGAAGGTGAAACGCTTGATCAAACTGCTCAGAGTAGAGAAACAGCAAATGCGAGCAGAGCGCCAGCGAAAATTGGCGAGTTGCAAACGGCAGTTGCGGCAGTTCTCCAATCACATAGCGATGGGCTGCTTTGCCGCTGTCATAGTCTTGCAGAAAATGGGTCAGCGCCTTGATGCGATTCATCCGCAACTGATCCGGCGATTGGTGATACGTCCAAACCCAATCGGTCGGGGTTGCCTTCACCTGATGGATGATGTTGTCTACCACTGCATCAAACCGCGATTTGATTTCTGATCCCGAAAAAACATACACCGGATCAACCGAAGTAATAGAGTAGCCCTGTTGCGTGCCTTCCGCGTTGAAGCTAGCCGGCCCGTCGCCAACACCCAAAATGTTTCCGGCGAGATCAGCAGACGTGAGGTTAAACATGTGCCGATATTCGTCGAACGACCGACCAAACGGAACCACATTTTTCAAAATCACGGCCATATTGCTGCGTTGGGGATGTTGCGTTAGGTTTCTGGTTCCCACTTTTATACCATTTTCGTCTGCAACAGGCATGAGTCGCCGCGCATTCATCCCGAATGCCGAACTGGTTTCAGCCAGGTTTCCAGCGGCTCAGTGGATTTGACCACATGCATTCCGGCATCGGCAAAGCGCTGGTAGGCGGCATCGGCTGAGGCGGTGAAGTCGATCACATCTGGCACAACCACAGGCGAGGTGCAATCTTCTAGCAGGTAAACTTTTTGGGCGAGCTTAGGGTCGATGGCTTGCAGGTCGGTGAGCAAATCGTCAACAGTCCAGGCAACGCAGTGGCTTTTGGCTTGTCCGGCGATAATGATGGCATCAAAGCTGAGCAGCTTTTGGAGAAAGACGCTATTTTTGGTCGATCGAGCGCTGATATTGGTCGATCAGCACTTCGGGTTTTAGCACCGAGTAGTTTTCGGTCAGCGGATTGCCGCCTTTAATTTCAAAAGTGGTTTGGCTGCTGCGGGCTAAGTTATGAAAAAAACAAGCTGCTTCCACTGCCGAAACAATCGCGTGCCCGATGCCGCCCAGCATAGAGTGATAGGGCCAGATGGTCAGCAGATACTTACTGTCTTGGCTAAGTTGGCGCACATAATGCAGCGCATAATCCTGGAGTTGCTCGAAGGGTTGCCCCAGCCCAACGGCCACAGCGGGGTTGACCTGCCAAACGCCCTGCTCCACGTCCTCCGGCGAAATCATACTCATGGCAGGCGGATGCTCACCCTCAGCGTTGACCCAAAACACAGCATGAAAAATTTGGGCAGCGGTGTGGGTGTCCATGGTCAGGGCAATTTCGGTAATCTGCCCCAAGTTGCGGTAAATGAACTCGCAGAGGCGAATGTTGTCTTCCACTGCGCCCATGCCCGACCGGCCGCCAACAAACAACTCAAACTCAGGAATACAAAACGTATTCTGCACATCGATTGCCAGCAAGCAAACTCGCATCTGATCGGCGGCAGATGGGGTGATTTGGTGCTGTTTTGCCCAGTCTTTAGCAGATGCGGCTAGGGTTTGATAGGGGACTCGCCACACTTCACCGACTTGAGCAGCCGCAAAGTGAGCAGGCAGCGGCAGTTGGGTTGCAGTACTCATCGCTGTTCTCCGAGATAGGGGGTAGGCTTCAGGGTACTGCTATTGTAATGACTGCACAGTTGCAAACGATCGTAACGGCACAAATCCGGCTCGCTGCACCAGCGTTTGACCTTCTTGAGTCAGCAGTAGGTCGCTATAGGCTTTGCCAGCTCGCATTGCGTCAGAATCATCGGCTCGCACCACCACAAACAGCTTACGAACCAGCGGATATTGCCCAGACTGGATTGCTTCCAGATTCAAGCGGTTGCGTTGTCGTTGCGTTAGGCATTGGCTAGGACTCACAAGGGGCGTTTGGTAGGGCGGCGTGAGTTGGGTTGGGGTGCGTCCGAGTGCCAGAAGTTTGATGCCGCACTGCTCGATCAAGTTATTGGCAGAAGCAAAATAGATGCCGCCTTGCTCAGTTGGTGTGGTGGGGTTGCTAATTTTTTGAATCGCGTCGCTTGGATTGTTGACTATCTCTACCAGCGGGCTGTAGTCAGTCCCCGGCGGAAAGAATTCTTTCAAAATCTCCGGTGCGCCGCCTTTTGGATCGCCATTCAAAGCCCGGATGGGCAGGTCTGCGCCGCCGAGTTGTTGCCAATTCGTAAATGTCCCGATGTAGATGCCGACAAGCTGATCAAGGGTTAGCCCGTTGATGTTTAGATTCGGATGCACCGCAACGCCAATTGCATCGTAGGCAACCGCAATTTGTTTCAGGTAAAAGCCACGGGCTTGGGCGCGAGCTTGCTCTTCGTCTTTGACCGTTCGAGACGCGAGGGCAAAATCCAACTTGCCTTCAATCAACATCTCGATGCCTTTGCCAGTGCTGGGCTGAGGAATCAGCGACTGCATCGAAATAATCTGAAATTGCGGCATCACCACCAGAATTCTAGGGTCAATGCGCTTTTGAATCACTGCCCAAGCCGTACTGCCGCCATATTGCCAGCGTCCGAGCGGCAGTTGAGTCGATTGAGCATATTCTGCAAAGGTTCTGGGCGTTGAAGGAAGGGGAGTCGCGGCAGGGATGGAGGATGGAACAAAACAGCTAGAACCGCCTCCAGTAATGGCGCACCTGACCTGATCGAACCCGATCAAGCCAACGAGCAGCGCCACTCCTCCCATCCCCCAAGCCAATAGTAACGATGGTCGTTTCGCAAGCTTTTCCAACCAGTCTGATGTGAGGCGGCTGGCTTTTGAGAGGCAGACTGCCCCAGATAAAGCGTCAGAGTTGGGTCAATTTGGGTCACGTCATGGAGCAGGGCGCGAGCAGTAGGCGGACGGTCGGCAGGGTTGGAGGCAGTTAGGGTTTTCAGCAGGGTGGTGAGCCGAGGCACGATGGGTTTTGGAGTGGGAATATCATCTGCATGAGCCGGACGTTCATCTGGATGTTGCCCAGTCAACAAGTGAATCAACGTAATGCCAAGGGCATAAAAGTCAGATTGGAGCACCGCCATGCCATTCCATTGTTCGGGAGCCGTATAGCCGGAAGTGCCGACCATCGTGGCGGTTTGGCGATTGGTTGGCTGCTGTTCTGATTCAATCAAGCGAGCGCTGCCAAAGTCGATCAGGACAAACTGCCCCGTCCGATGTGACCACATGATATTAGAAGGTTTGATGTCGCGGTGGAAGTAGTGGCGCTGATGGATATAGTCAAGAATGCAGGCCATTTGCCCCAGTAAGTTGATAGCCTGCTGCTGATCAAACGTGCCGTATTCTTGCAGCCAGTGCTCTAGCGTAATGCCATCGATTTTTTCCATCACAAACGCGGGCAAGGTTTTTCCGGTGCTGGGGAGGTCTACCGTAAAAGCCGCCTCACCGCGCGGAATGCCCGGATGCCGGAACTGTTGCAGTAAGGCTTGCTCTTGCCGGAACAATTGCCCGACTTTAGGATAGGTGCTGATCAAGGTTTTGATTACCTTTTGGTGCTCTGGGTGCTGGGCATCAGTTGCCAAAAACACTTCGGTGTAAGGATTCGGCTCCTCTCGCAGCGGACGAGTTAAATAGTAGCGATGGTGGATCAGCAGCGGGGTTTGGCAACTCTGACAACAGCTTGCCTGATCAGAATTCTCACGGTCGATACAGTTGGGATTAATGCAGTAACGCATACTGTATTTTCAAAGATATAAGGGAACTCAATCAACGACTTAACTCGTAACCAGTGCACTCAAGTATTGTTTTACATATTTACGAACCATTGGCTGTAGCGCATACACAACTAATCCTGCTTCTGTATTTCGTTCCATCAATGAACGACGTTCTAGCGACGTTAAGGCATTCAGAAATTTTGCAGTCGAAATTGATGTAGACAGATAAGTTTGCAGCAAATCCCGATCAATCGGTTTAAGCTGCTCAGCTAGAATTGTCAAAATCTGTTTTTCGAGTTCACTTAAATATTGCATCTGCTGTTGTAGAACGGTTTCTATAAATAATTCATCAACAAATACAGTGCCTTGACGCAAAAGACTGAGATATCTCCGCCGAAGTGATCCCGAATCATTGAGGCAATAAGCTGCAACGCCAACGGATTTCCGCGATATAAATTCACCAAATCGTTACTATGCCGTTGCTCACAAATTAGCCCTTTGCTACACAGCAGTTGAGAAGCCGCGTTCACATCTAATCCCACCATTTTGTGCGGTTGCGCCGTTCCAATGATGGTAAAATCTGCCTGTTTTTCGCGGCTAGTTAAAATCACGCAACTCCGGTGGGTTTGCTGCCACAATTGCCCCAGCAACTCGCTGTAGTCTTGATATTCGGGACGGTAAGCCCCGCTCGATTCACCGCCTAAAATCGATTGCCAGCTATCAAAAACCAGCAAAACTCGCTGCTGAGTCAAGCGCCCTATGAGTTCATCAATCAAACGATGGCGATTGGAAGCAGGCACAGCGTCAGGTGAGAGGGTTTCTAGCAGGTCAATTAAGAAATCTGACAGGGGAGGCGTGCCGCGTAGGGAGCGCCAAATCACCGCATCGAATTGGTCTTGAACGCGCTGCACCAGTTTTGCTGCCAAAGCGGTTTTGCCGATGCCGCCCATGCCCAGCAAGCCAATCACCTGCACCTTATGTTCCAAAATCGATTGGGAGAGGGTTTCCAGTTCGCGGTCGCGTCCGTAGAAGGCTCCGAGTTTAGGGACACCATCCACAATCCGCTCCAACGGTTCAGGTGTGGGTTCGGTCGATGGATCAATCGATTGGTCAACGTATTGCTCCCAGTCGTCTGTGCCGAGCGCTTTGTAGATATTGATGAAATTTTCGATGCGGATCAAGTCTTTCCTGCCCCAGAAGCGCCCCAAGGTACTTTCACTGGTGTCTGAAGCGAGGGCAAATGCAGGAGATTTACGATTCCAGCCTCGCTTGATCCGCAGTTCATCGGCTTTTTGGATACCTGCTTCTGATGCCCGCACTTTTCTTCCAATTGCCATTGTCTGAGTTGCTCCCCAATGTTTCACAGCCTATACCCTTGTCTTGCAGAACAGACCACGGGTTGAATCATCATGAGTCAAGAAGTGAACCTTTAACTGAGCCGAACTGAGCCATCCAAGCCGAGCAGATTTGCGACTCTATAAGTAAGGTAACGTTTACAACTTCGGTTGAGGAGAGGTTACGACCATCCTACTCAAGCTGGAAGCGTAAATCAAACCGGGCGATCGATCGCGGCCCTCTCACAAGTTTTTATACAACCTGGAGTTTTAAGGATGAAGAGTCAATACGCTGGCTCCCTGTTTGGCGCGCTCATGATCGCTTCTAGCTTTGCTTTGTTGAATGTGGCTGGTTTAGAGGTTCCTTATCTCAAAGGGCAGGCTGCCTATGCAGTGACGAGCCAAACGCTACGGCAATCTGACTTAGATCTTTCTAATGCAGATCTTTCTGGCTCAGAGCTTTCTGTACCTCAAACAATGCAGGTGGCTCGTCGGTTTCGGAGCATTAGCCGCTGAGGAATTTTTTGGGGGAGTGGGTTTCGGCTACGCTCAACCCACGGAACTCCTGAATACGGAACTCCTGAATATGGAACTCCTGAATACAGAACTCCTGAATATGGAACTTCTGAATATGGAACTCCTGAATGTTGAGCAGGGTCGAAATGCATCATTTCAGCAATTTTGGGAATGCCATTCTCTGGCTTGTTGCCGGATTTCTGCGAGTTCTGTATCAGGCATTTTGTCGAGGTTTTTCAGGATAAAGCTCATTCGCCCTTGGTTGCTGAGTTTCTGACGATGCCGATCTAAAAAATCCCAGTAGAAGAAGTTGAAGGGGCAGGCTTTTTCGCCAGTGCGAGCCGTCGGACTATAGCGGCAAGCTTTGCAGTAATCGCTCATTTTGTTGACGTAGTTGGCAGAGGCGGCGTAGGGCTTGGAGGCGAGAATGCCGCCGTCGGCAAATTGACCCATGCCAATCACGTTGGTTTGCATCACCCAATCGTAAGCATCGATAAATGCCGCATGGAACCAGTGCTCAATTTCTTGCGGACTGATGCCGCTAATCAGGGCAAAGTTGCTTAAAATCATCAACCGCTGAATATGGTGAGCATAGGCCATGCTTTCGACTTGCTTCAGGGTTTGGTGCAGGCAGTTCATCTCGGTCTGGTTGGCATCCCAAAAGAAGTTGGGGAGGGGTTGGGTGTGTTGAAACCAGTTGCGGGTAGGGTAATCGTCGGCAACATAGGTGTAAAGTCCGTGCATGTATTCGCGCCAGCCCAACACCTGCCGAATGAAGCCTTCAACGCTGCTGAGGTCAAGCTGCCGATCGAAATAGGCTTGTTCTGCGGCTTGCACCACTTCTAACGGGTGCAGTAAACCCAAGTTCAGGTAGGGCGACAGCATGGCGTGCCACATCGTTGTTTCGCCTGTCACCATCGCGTCTTGATAGGGCCCAAACGTCGGCAAACAGGTTTGAATAAAGTGATCTAACACTTGCAATGCCTGTGTCCGAGTCACGCCCCAGCGAAACGGCTCGACTGCACCGTAGCTGGAATAATGGCTCGATTTGACCTGTTCAATCACTTGTTGCGTCAGGGCATCTGGCTCAAACCAAATGGGCTGGGGGGTATTCAGCTTACCTTTGGGCGGTTTGCGGTTGTCTTTGTCAAAGTTCCATTGCCCGCCAACCGGATGTTTGCCCTCCATCAACACCCCATAGCGCTGCCGTCCTTCGCGGTAAAAATATTCCATCAGCAGATTTTTCCGTCCGGTTGCCAATCTGCAAATTCGGTAGCCGTCCAGAGAAAATGGTTGTTGGGCACGATGTTTAGCGCGCAGGGAAGCTGGAGGGATTGCAGATATTTGGCGAACGGGCGATCGTTGGGTTGCATCACCCGCAGTTCGGTGATCTGATGCTGTTTGATCCACTGTTGCAAAGGCTGCTCAAACGCTTCGCCTGTCTCATAGCTGACTGCCCAACCGTTCTGCCGCAGTTCTTCTGCAAAATGCCGCATCGCCGACCACACCAACACCAGCTTTTGCCGATGGTAGGGGCGTTCCTGGACATGCCGCCAAGCCTCGATCAGAATCACGGGTGTTGACGGACGAACGGATGGATCAACGCTTTGCAGCGCTGCCTGTTCTTGCCAAAGCTGGTCGCCTAAAATCCAGATGCCAATGGTCATATGTGAGGGAGCCGCAAGCTGACTAACTGGAATTGCCTCCAGCTTTCAAAACTTAGCACTTTATGCCGAATCATGCTTTGAGCTAAAGCGCATCCGTCCGGTGTATCGACTCGATCAACTCCTCCACCTCTTCTTCATTTGGGCACTGCTGCACTTGCGCTGTAAACCACTCCCGTTCTTCGGGTGCAATTCCCTTCTGCACGCGATAAACCAGCAAGGTTCCAGCCACCCGCGCCAGCGTCAGTGGAGCAAAGCTGAGATGGCTCAATAGCTCGGTTGCCTCCTGACAAAGCTGGGTAGCTATGGTCTGGTCGATGGGGTGATTCATCTGAAGGGCAATTTCTTGGAGGCTTTGCTGAATCAACGTCTGGAGTTCATCGTCATGACTGGAAGCATGGCTCATATGGGATGTCATCAAATATGGAATGTCATCAAAACTACGCCTTAACGAAACTCATGCGGCTGAGGAAGGTTTTGAGCCGATCGCTTTTCGGATAGTTTAAGACCTGCCGCGCTGGGCCTTCTTCTTCAACTTGTCCTTGATTCAAAAACAGCACCCGATGGGCAACCTCGCGGGCAAACTGCATTTCGTGCGTCACCACCACCATCGTCATCCCTTCTTCGGCAAGCTGCTGCATGACTGTTAGCACTTCGCCGACTAATTCTGGATCAAGGGCGCTAGTGGGTTCGTCAAACAGCATAATTTTGGGACGCATACACAGCGACCGGGCGATGGCGACACGCTGCTTTTGTCCGCCAGAAAGTTGTTCTGGGTAGGCGTTTGCTTTTTCGAGTAAGCCCACTTTGTCGAGGTAAAACCGCGCCATCCGGGAGCTTTCCTTCATCGATTGCCCCAACACCTTGCAGGGAGCCAGCGCCAAATTTTCGACGACGCTCATGTGCGGAAACAAATTGAACTGCTGAAACACCATCCCGACTTCTGCCCGCAACTGGCGTAATTGCTGCGGACTCAGGTTCGGATGGGAGAGATCAATGCCGTTGACAACCAACCGCCCACCGTTGATTGTTTCCAGCCGATTGAAACAGCGTAACAGCGTACTTTTGCCGCAGCCAGAAGAACCAATAATGGCTACTACTTCTCCGGTATCGACCCGACCGCTGATGCCTTTCAAAACTTTCAGCGAACCAAAGCTTTTTTCAACGTCTTCAAATTGAATTGCGGAAATATTCTGCATAATCCATATCAAAAATTTGATTCAAGATGCTAAGTCGTTTTTTAGCCAGCGTTGTGAATGGCTATCAACACCCTAGCTTTTTTCGCTATTCAATGCGTATTAAATAACACAAACTGCAACCGTTACGTCATTATTGCACCTAGTTGATTCGTTAGAATCATCATTCAAGTTGATTCAACTCATGGACTTCAAAACGCCGATATTTGTACGGCAGAACTTCCAAATTGACAGAATCAGAACGTCGCTTATCGTATTAACCTTTCTAGTCATCTATCCATAAGGAGAGATTCGTTTTTATGTTCAGACTTTCTCGCTTTCGATTTTTACGTCAAGTTTTAGTGGCCCTGCTCAGCTTTACTTGCGTGGTTGTGTTTGCTGCCTGTGGCTCCAACGCACCCACCACCGAATCTTCGCCGAGCGCTGGCGGAGAAGTGTTAAGAGTTGCCACTGAACCTGCCTTTCCGCCGTTTGAACTGCAAGGAGCAGGCGGTCAATTGGAAGGTTTTCGATCGATTTGATGAATGCCATCGGAGAAGCCACTGGAACTACGATTCAGTTTGAAAGTCTACCGTTTGATGGCATCATTCCAGCCCTGCAAGCAGGTACGGTTGATGCTGCCATTAGCTCCATGACAATTACCGCCGAGCGAGCCAAAACGGTTTCTTTCTCGCGTCCCTACTTTAAGGCAGGGTTGGCCATTGCAGTTCCTGAAAGCAACACAGATATCACTTCCCTAGCAAGCCTTCAAGGGAAGCGCATCGCCGTCCAAATTGGCACAACCGGAGCTGAAGAAGCCAAAAAAGTTGAGGGGGCACAAATCCGCACCTTCGACTCTGCGCCACTCGCCTTACAAGAACTCTCGAATGGCAACGTTGATGCAGTGATTAACGACGCGCCCGTGACCCAATACGCGATTAAGAGCGGCAACATTCCGGGTGTGAAAGTGGCAAGCGGCGACCTGTTAACCGAAGAATTTTACGGCATTGCCACGCCGAAGGATTCACCAGCACTGGAAACAATCAACGCAGGTTTAAATACCATTTTGGAGAATGGCAAATATGCTGAAATCTACGACAAATGGTTTGGTGGCGAGCCACCCACCTTACCTGAAACTGCGCCTATCTAGTCACTCCTATCTAGTCACTCTTATCTAGTCATTCATGGAGCCTCAAACTGAATACCTATCGAGTTGAAGCTCCCTGTATCCTGCTTGCTGTGTACATACCAGTCTTTGCTCCCAAATTTCCCACGAGTAGGGGACTTTGAGAAAACTGCACTGAAAGTCCCCTAAACTTGGAGAATTTAGGGAGCGAAGAGAACTTGTAACGCAAGGCAACTTAACTTATCCAAGTCCCCTGGTAGGCGCGAAGCGACTTCCCGTAGGATAGTGGCATCTAGAGGGATTCGGGCTAAGGAATGGGAATGAAATCAGTTCGATCATGGGTAGGGGCGGGTTTTGTTATCAGATCCATTGCCGGATGCCCATTAATCTGCGAAACCCGCCCGTCCAGTTGACGGATTGATTCAATCCACGATCCTAAGTTACGTCAACAGCCGATCCCTGACCCCTCTGCAAAAAGCGATTATCTTGCTTGTCAAGGGTGAGCTGCCTGATCTGCCACAGCAGGTGGCTGCCAAGGTTTGCCATCTCGAATCATGGCATTGAGCATCCTCAACAGCTTGTGCATACAAGCAATCAGGGCAACCTTCTTCGCTTTGCCCTGGGCTAAAAGATGAGTATAAAAGGCACGCAAAACCGGATTATGCCGCACTGCCACCAACACTCCCATGTACAACACCGCCCGCACACTCGCTCGCCCTCCCCAAATTGTGCGAGCACCTCGATATTTGCCACTATCCCGATTGAAAGGCGCAACCCCAACTAGCGCACTGATGCGCTTGTCGCTGGTCTGTCCGAGTTCCGGCAAGGCAGCCACCAAAGTTGTCGCAATCACCTTGCCGATGCCTGGCACACTCCTCAGTAACGTGATGCGTGACTTCCATTCGGCTTGTGATTGACTCAGTTGCTCGATTTCACTATCGAGTTCCCGAATGCGTTGCTCTAACCACTCGATATGGGCATCAATGTTCTGCTGCATCTTCCCTCGCATCTTGCTCTGCCGGTTCTTTTCAGCCGTTAACATTTCCACGAGTTGGCGGCGACGAGTCACTGCCGCTTGCAGCGCTTGTTCGTTGGCAGTTGATAGAACCGTAATCGCAGGTTGCATCGCTTGCCCAAAGTGAGCTAAGACTGAGGCATCAATCCGGTCGGTTTTGGCGAGTTTGCCACTGGCTTTAGCAAAGTCTCGTCCTTGACGAGGATTAATGATAGAAACCGCAAACCCTTGCTCTTGCAAAGCTTGGGCAGCATCAAGCTCAAGTCCACCACTGGCTTCTAGGATCACCTGCGCGATCTCGAAGGACTGGAGTTGCTCGATTAATTGGGCAATGCCACTGGCTTGATTGGGGACTTGAAACTGCTTGCTGCTGGGTCTGAGGTAAACGTCTAGAGTTGCTTTGCTGACATCGATACCGACCCATTGAGGTTGCTGATTCATCGCTTGATTGCCTCCGAGTAGATGGGATAGGTCGAAGGCTGCGCTCTTCCTTGCTCCATGCGGACTTTGGTGTCCTAGCGATTTTACGAGTTCTCAGCACTTCGAGGCGTGTGGCGACCCAAGCTTTTTGACGGTTTTGAGAAACCAAAGGGGGAGCGGTCTGCCACTCCTCTAAGATACAAGGGGGAACCGAACCCAAAATGGCTTGAAGTCCCCCTTTCTAAGGGGGGATTTAGGGGGATCAGCCCAGGTTTTAGACTCCTACGCAAGATGTGTGTACACAGTAGCTTTTCGGAAGGGGAGTTAGGAGAGCGCTTCAATCTTGTATGGACAGGGTAGCTTTTCAACGGGAATTTAGCAGGATCGCAATATCAATCATTGCTGCTTAAACGTAAACAAAAAAAACTATGACTACCTCTGGGCTGCGTTCGCTGAATCCGTTCTCAAAAGGGCAGCAAGTCACTACAAAAGAAGACTGGCTGATGCGACTTTTGCTGACGCTAGGCACACTTTGGCTGCTGGTTGGCGTCGTGATGCCGCTCTTCCCGATGATTAGCCGCAGTTTCCGTGACACAAACGGCAACTGGATTGGGCTGTCCAACTATGTGCAATATTTAACTACACCCGCCTTAGCTGCCTCTTTCGGGAATAGCATTTTTGTGGCGTTAGCAAGTACGTTCTTTTCGGTGGTGCTGGCGTTTGTCTATGCCTATGCCCTGACGCGGACAACAATGCCTGGAAAGCCAATATTTCGCGTGTTGGGAATGTTGCCGCTGTATATTCCGCCGTTAGCCCATGCGATTGGTTTAATCTATCTGTTTGGTAACAAAGGGTTAGTCACAACCGGACTGTTTGGCGTACTGCCACAGTGGAATATTAACCTCTACGGTGCAGTCGGAATTATAATCGGGGAAGTGCTGTATTGCTTCCCGCAAGCGTTAGTGATTATGATTACGGCGCTGAGCCTCACGGATGCCCGGCTGTATGAAGCAGCAGACGTGTTGGGTAGTACGCCCATCAAAACGTTCTTCACCGTGACGTTGCCGAGCGTTAAATATGGTTTAATCAGCGCTATTTTTGTTTGCTTCACACTATCATTCACCGATTTCGGTGTCCCTAAAGTTGTGGGCGGCAACTATAACGTTCTGGCAACCGATATTTATAAACAGGTAATCGGACAGCAAAACTTTTCGATGGGCGCAACCATTAGCGTGTTCTTGCTCTTGCCGACTGTGATTGCTTTTATCGTAGACCGAATCATTCAACGTCGCCAAACTGCTCTTGTCGGCGCTAAGTCCGTTCCGCTTCAGCCCAAACCCAACCCGCCGCTTGATTGGGGTCTGTTCGCGGTTTGTAGTCTGCTCGCCGGATTTGCGCTGGCAGTGCTGCTAGTCATTATTTTTGCCTCGCTGGTGCAGGTTTGGCCCTACAATCTATCCCTCGGACTTAAAAACTACGATTTCAGCAGCGTCGGAGGTGGCGGCTACAAGTCCTTCTGGAACAGCATCGTGATGTCGTTCTACACCGCTGTATTTGGTACAGTTGCGGTTTTTGCGGGCGCGTATTTGGTGGAAAAAGGGAAGGGCATGAAGTGGCTGCGGTCAGTAAATTATTTTCTCTCAACCATGCCGCTGGCGTTACCAGGATTGGTGTTGGGCTTATCCTACGTGTTCTTTTTCAACAACAGAATCTGGTGGATTCCCTTTACCCAAATTGCGATTTATAATCCGTTTAACGGTATCTACGGTACAATGGCAATTCTCGTTCTGTGTAATGTCATTCACTTTTACACGGTTTGTTTCCTGACTGCCAGCACTGCTTTGAAGCAAATCGATCCCGAATTCGAGTCCGTTTCTGCCTCGATGCGCGTTCCTTTCTATAAAACTTTCTGGCGAGTCACCGTTCCCTTATCTTTGCCCGCCATCTTAGAAATTGGCATCTACTTTTTTGTCAACGCAATGATCACAATTTCTGCAATTGTGTTCCTGTATCCGCCTACTCTACCACTGGCAGCGGTGGCAATTGTGAACATGGACGACGCAGGCGATACAGCCGCAGCCGCAGCGATGTCTACGCTAGTGGTGCTTACCAGCATCGGCATTCGGTTTCTCTACTGGGGGTTTACTAGAGGAATTCAGCAGCGCAGTCAAGCTTGGTTGCAGCGGTAAAGTTAGAGGTGAGTAACAATGGCAAAAGTGGAATTAGTCGTCTGTGATATGGCAGGCACAACCGTAAAAGATGAGAACGAAGTTCAGCGCTGTTTTATGGAAGCGGCTGATGCAACGGGACTGCAAGCCGATCCTGCGAAAGTGCAGTTTATGATGGGTTGGTCAAAAAAACGGGTGTTTGAGACGCTGTGGCGCGAGCAAATTGGTGCCGATCATCCAGTGTATCCAACGCGAGTCGATGCTTCGTTTGAGCACTTCAAAACGCTGTTAGAGGAGCACTACCGCACCCAGCCCGTGGAGCCAACGGAGGGCTGTTTAGAACTGTTTGATTGGCTCAAATCGCAAGGCATCAAAATCGCCCTGACGACAGGATTCTACCGCGCTGTGACGGATATCATTCTGCAACGTCTAGGATGGGATCGCGGTTTAGATAGCAACTATGTTGGTTCTAGCGACTCGCTGATTCAGGTTTCGGTCACGCCATCCGAGATCTACAACAGCGAAGGGCGACCTGCTCCGTTTATGATCCAGAAGGCAATGTATCGGCTAGGAGTTACCAATCCAAAAGCAGTTATTAATATTGGAGATACACCATCAGATATGGAATCAGGCTTTAACGCGCACTGTTTGTTGTCATTTGGCATCACCAATGGCACACACAAACGAGAGCAGCTAGAGCTATACCCACACGATGGCTTGCTATCGTCTCTGCACGAACTGAAAGAACGCATTGCGAATTTATGAATCTATCACAGCACAATTCATCAAAACACACTGAAGTTGCCATTATTGGAGCAGGGATTGTCGGACTGGCTCACGCTTTAGCTGCTGCCAAACAGGGCACGCAAGTGACGGTCTTTGAACGCAACACGCAAGCCGTGGGTGCATCAATTCGGAATTTTGGCATGGTGTGGCCAATTGGTCAGCCGGCGGGAATGCTACATGATCGGGCGATGCGGTCGCGGCAAATTTGGCAGGAGGTGGCGGCAGGGGCAAACTTTGCGATCGAAACGTGCGGTTCGCTGCATTTAGCCTACCGTTCAGATGAGGTGGCTGTGCTGGAAGAGTTTGCAGCAACGGCAGGCAACCAGACCAGCGATCAGGCGGTTCAGATCCAGCTACTGACGGCGGCTGAAGTTCCGCAAAAAGCGCGGCTGCCGTCACAGATGGGCTGCTCGCGGCGCTGTGGAGTTCAACCGAATGTACGGTCGATCCGCGAGCAGCTATTGGCAAGCTGCCGGCATATTTAACCGAACAGTATGGAGTTAACGTTCAGTTTGGGCGAGCCGTGACTCAAATTGCCTATCCTCACTTCGTTGCAGGCGGCGAAACCTGGACAGCCGACCGAATTTTTGTCTGTAGCGGGGCGGATTTTGAGACGCTCTATCCCGAACTCTACGCCAACAGCGGCATCACCAAAGTCAAACTACAAATGATGCGAACGATTCCCCAGCCCAACGATTGGCGGATCGGGGCATCCCTTTGCGGCGGCTTGACGCTGACCCACTACAGTTCGTTTGCCCACTGCCCCAGCTTGGCTGCGCTCAAAACCCGCATCGAAGCAGAAACACCGCACTTTCCGAAATGGGGCATTCATGTCATGATGTCTCAAAACGCTTCTGGTGAGCTAGTTTTGGGCGATTCGCATGAATACGGACTTACGCCTGATCCGTTTGACCGCTCGGAAGTAAATCAATACGTGCTCGATTATCTGAAAAAATTCGCCCAAGTTCCCAGTTTTGCAATCGCCGAAACCTGGCACGGCATCTACGCCAAACTTCCCGGCAAAACGGAGCTAATCGCAGAGCCAGAACCGGGCGTAACGGTGGTCAATGCGCTGAGCGGAGCCGGGATGACGCTCTCTTTCGGCTTAGCAGAAGCCGTGATGCAGCGATCGAAGTAGCGACGCAACTAAACCCACTGCCTGCAATATCGATGCAAGTGACAATGATGTAGAAAAAAGTTTGCTCATTTGACCTCGGAAGTTCACAGTTGAGGCTCAGAATCTAAACGTATTAACTGTCAGATGCGTTTCGGCTCCGCTCAACGCGCAACCCTTCAGCAGGCGGTAGGTTGAGCCCAGTCGAACAGGGGGTTGAGCCCAGTCGAAACCCGAATTTTAAGTCAGTGTATCGACGACAGACCTATGAGTAGGCAAGAATTTCAAGAAAAGTTAGAAGCAATTTAAGCTGAAAAACCTAGGGCGCGTCATCCATTCAGGGTCAAACGCTTGCCGCATTCGCCGGATCGCGCCCGTCCCCAAAAACAGGCGAGGGGCTGTCGCCTTGCCATCGTCAGGATTCTAGCTGGAATGGATGACAGCCTCTAGGATTACAAACCCAGGCAATCTGCTTTCCTTGCTCAATAACTCAGTAGATCCTAGCTGTAGTGAGAAGCTGAAACATCTCGATCATTTAGAGCACGAGCTAAGGAACCACTACACCCTTGGAGAGTCATTTTGGCTATCCCTCCTCAATTGAGACAGAGGAATTTTGCCATATCACTATTCAGAATTCGTATAGCTGCTATAATCGAGGCTACTGTGATTTGCTTTGTTGCTCCTTCGCGCAAAATCCAAATTAAGTAAGGGCATGTAGCTCAGTGGATAGAGCATCAGATTCCGGTTCTGAGGGTCGGGGGTTCGAGTCCCTCCATGCTCGTAGGAGACAAATCGCTTAAATGCGGGTACTTCAAGGCTTTTGAGGTACCCGCATTGTTTTTACCCAGCTCAGACAGTAGTTCATCTGTTCTAAAAATGGGTGGGTTTGGGGTAAATTAGACCATTTATTGGGGTAAATTTTAGAGCATAGGAACTGCTTCAAAGAAAAACTCCCCTCATGCATGATATTGCCTTCAAACGTAAAGCTTCCAAAGGTTCTGTTCAAATTAGGAAATTTCTGGCAAAGAACTTACCCAAACCCTTAGAATCGACAGAAGTACAACAATTATGGGCGATACTGGATTTGAACCAGTGACCCCTTCCGTGTGAAGGAAGTGCGCTACCACTGTGCTAATCGCCCAATCGCCACCTTTAATGGCGGCAGATAGGATCTTAGCATATCACTTGGTCAGCTTGTTTATTGCTCTAGTGAATTCCAGATTTAAACTTTGATAGGTGGATTAGTCAACCTAGAGGATAAAAAAGCAGCGAATAGAGGGCAGGCTGATGTAGCCATACACGCTAAGTTTCGGGGCGCTGTTGGGCTATCTGCATCAAGTTATAACTCAGATCGATATATCCCCGACAAGCAAGCGATGGAATGCGCTACCGCCTGAGCGATGCAATTTTGGCAGCCTCTAGCGTATTTTTCATGCAGTGTGTATCGTTTTTGGAACATCAACCTCAGATGCAGAGCCGCCGAGGCAAAGATCATGCTCAAACGCTGTTTGAGTTGGTGCAAATTCCAACGATGCCGCAAATCCGCAATATTCTCGACAATCATTGCAGCAAGGCAACTATTTGGAGGGTCATGCTCTCGGATTCAGATCCCCCGCTTGCCACTGACTCCTCCTAAATTTTTGAATTTGGAATTGCTGATTTTTGGGCGTTAAGTGGATTCCGCTGCGGCTAACTCTTAAGATAGATGGAAAGAGGCGAATGAACCTTGTACCGTGAGAGTCCTCGCCCTT
The DNA here is from genome assembly GCA_012033495.1 of Cyanobacteria bacterium RM1_2_2. Lineage (GTDB taxonomy): Bacteria > Cyanobacteriota > Cyanobacteriia > Elainellales > Elainellaceae > Elainella. Next base: position 19,434 of record JAAUQT010000083.1, read on the forward strand.
CGTTTATTTCTCATAGCAGGAATTGAAAACCCTTGAATTTTCTGAGGCGATCGCAGCAGGCAGTCCCCCATCAAAAACTCGGAGGACGCTATAAGGTCATAAACCAGCTAGGCGTTGGCGGGTTTAGCCAAACCTTTCTGGCAGAAGACCTTCACCTTCCCGGACACCCGCTCTGCGTCGTCAAACAGTTCAAGCCGCAGGTTGCCGATCCCATTCAACTCCAAACCGCCAGCCGCTTGTTTGATACTGAAGCGAAGGTGCTCTATCAATTAGGCGAACATCCTCAAATTCCGCGCTTGCTGGCTCACTTTGAAGAAGAGCAAGAATTCTATCTCGTACAGGAATATATCGAGGGGCAACCGCTCGCCAAGTTGTTGAAGGGGCAACCTTGGTCAGAACAACGAGTGATCGCCCTGCTGCAAGATCTGCTTCAGATTTTGGTGTTTGTACATCGGCAGTCTGTGATCCATCGAGATATTAAGCCATCGAACCTCATGTACCGCAACCACGATGGGCGGATTGTGCTGATCGATTTTGGCGCAGTGAAGCAGGTAAGCGCTCAGCTCACAGAATCTAGTACGGGGCTGCTGACCGTTTCGATCGGGACGCAAGGCTATATGCCAATGGAGCAACTGAGCGGCAGTCCGCGGTTTAGTAGCGATATTTATGCGGCTGGAGTAGTCTGCATTCAAGCCCTTACCGGGATGAGTCCGAAGCGGTTCAAATCCGATTTGCAAACGGGCGAAATTGTCTGGCGCGACCTTCACCCAAGTGCCCAAGCCGGTCAGTCGGTCAATCCGGCGTTTGCCGCCCTTCTCGATCGATGGTTTGCTATCACTTTAAAGATCGCTATCAAACCGCTGAAGAAGCCCTACATGCTCTGGAAGCCTTACTCACAGAGTATCCTGACCTCACCGCGCCAGAAGCGCTGCTCGGCCTTAATGAACCTAGTGATGCATCCAGTCATGCACCCAGCAATGCACCGAATCTCCTGCTGAGTGAGGCTCCCTTGCCGCCTGTAGAGGTTGAAAGTGCGCTCTCGTTACCTCAAGTGCTGGTGGATGAACCCACCAAATCTCTGACTGAATCTGAGGCGCAAGTTGTCCCTCCAGCCGCACCGTTGCCAGCGCCTCCTGTCACGGAATTGACAACTGACCCTGCCACTGAGGTGGGCGAAGAGATTGCAGAGATTGACAAGAGCGGCGAGACCGACGAGACCGGCGAGACCGGCGAGATCAGGGGCGAAAAAGCCACCGTCTCTGATCCTGCCACTGCGCCTAATTCTGCCGCAGACGCTTCCCCGATAGCTGCCCCCATCAGCGAGTCATTCCCTCAGCAGGAAACATCGAGTCAGGAAGCATCGAGCCAGGACTGGGGCAAACCCTCAGTTTTTCCGACGGCTTTCACGCCCGACTTGCCCGCTGAACAGCCCAACTTCCTGCCACATTCCCGCTCAGCATACGAAGCAGTTTCCTTACCAGAAGTAATACCAGAAGCAGCCTCGCTGCCTGTCCCAAGTGCAGACCCAATCGCAGAGATGCCTCTCACAGATGTTCAGGACGCAGAGATGCCTGTCGCAGACCCTGCCGCAAACTGGGCATCCAAAATCAGCTAGAAGCCCCACCCGCACCTCAGCCCATTCAAACTGCCGAGCCTTCTGAGATCGTGCCAACCACTCACGTCGCGCCAGTTGGCTTTTTAGATGAGCCGTCTCCTCATTGGCAGCGGTCTCGCTCCTTGCCTTGGAAGCTGCTGTTGGGTGTTGGTTTGGCAGTTTTGGTAGCGGTTCCGTTTTTCTCTCAGTTTCTGCGACCTCAGGTGCAATCGGGCATCAACCCTGCCTCTCTGGCAGACTTGCCCTGCCGGGAACCTTCCCCTCCCCCCGTGCCGTCTGGAGACGCAGATTACGAATATCCAGATGGCACTCGCTATTACGGGGCAGTCGAACAAGGGCTGCCTGTTGATGGCAGAGCAACGATGGTGTTTCCTAGCGGCAATCGCTATGATGGCGAGTTCCAAAATGGGCAGCGCAACGGGTGTGGCACGCTCACCTTCACCAATGGTCGCAGCTATATGGGGCAGTTCAAAGACGACCAATTTAACGGTCAGGGGGTGTGGACACTGGAGACCGGGGATCGCTATGTCGGCAGTTTTTCAAACAACCGCTGCCATGGAGAAGGAACCTTTTTCTTCGCCAGTGGAGACACTAAGCAAGGACGCTGGCAAGACGGTAAGCTGGTCGATGGCGATTTGCAATGCGATCAGTAGTGTGCAACTGGTAACGCGTGTGCAACTGGTAATGCGTGTGCAACTGGTAATGTGTGGTAATGCGTGTCTGGTTGGCAGTCAGCAAGGGTAGACCGTAAGGTGTAACCCATCGAGTGTAAAATCATCTATTGCATTTATTCCCAACTCGCCCAATCCATTAGCAATTAGGTAGGAGTGACTCAATGAATCAGCATTTAGAGCAAATGGTTCGGATGACGCTACCGCTAGCGATATTTCTGACAGTGAATGGTCTGGGAATTCAGATTGTGCAGAAAGCAATCGCTCAAACTGCACCTGAACCTACGCCCACCGTTCCTGCACCTCGCCCCACTCCCGGATCAACGCCCATTCCACCCACACCCACC
>JAAUQT010000084.1 GCA_012033495.1 Cyanobacteria bacterium RM1_2_2
TAGCCAACCAATAGCTCTGCGTTGTGAACTTTGCCCTTGAACTTAAGCCCTGGCTCAACTGCGTTAAAAACCCAGAAATTTCAGGTTGGCAGTTTGGGCCCACCCCAGCCAAAGTTGTCCTAGGTCAGCGAGCGTTGGCTGTGTCTCAAACCGCAGTTCTAGAAACCTGAGCAGCGTTCCCTCTGTGCACAGCAAATCTGGATCAAACAAGCTGATTGCGGCTGACTCATGGGTCAAGGGCTGCCACAAGTTGGACATTTGCCAAAGCCAGTTCAATTGCCGCAGCGGAGAAGCGTGTTCCCACTGGCTTTCCAAGCTAGGTAAAAGCTGAATCTCCTGTTCTGAGGCGGGTTGAGTTTGAGATTGAGCTAGGTCTTGCCGAGCGTGAACGCTGTAGAGAGGGACGTGATCGAGCAAAACCAGTTCTCCGCCTGCCTCAGCCGGAACCCAGTCATAGACCTGCGGCACATGCAGCGAGTAGGCAGTTAGTCGCAGATAGGGCAGAAACGCTTCCGGGATTTCGCGGTAGGTGTTGGACAACAATCCGGGTCTTGTGTCCAAAAAAATTCGTCGTTGCTTACACAAATAGCGATCGGCAACTAGATCTCCTGACTGACTTGCAGAAGCGCCTTCACCGACTGCCCACAAATACCGATGGGGAAGCGGTGTAGAACAGACCTGACAGTTCTGTTCACTTTCTGAGTTGAGGGCTTGACAGTTGGGGTTGGGGCAGTAAAGCATTGCCGCAGCGTTTCGCATGGAGCCTGGAATACGACGGTCTTACCAGGATATCTTAGACGGCACTAACCCGATCACGCCGCTTTTGGTTCAGTTTGTGCAACATAACTTAGGGGTTTCCACCCAATCGGGGCTACTGAAGCAGGAGATTACTTAATTGCCAGGTGATTGCTAGAACTGCCGTCATCTTCTAAACGCGGCAACCCTAGGCTGTAGTTGCGCACCCGGCTGTTGAGATTGTAAGACACTTGCCCTGCCTGCAACAGCGCACGCACAAATTGCTCTAAATCTGAGCCAATTCGCCGCAGATTATAGTCTGTTAAATCAGCGCCTTCATAAGCAGCAACCAGTTCATCAAACTTGCGGTAGACCTGCTGAAGGGCATCATCGTTCCACAACAACTCGTTATCAGGATCAACATCTAGCGTTAGCTGAGTTTCATCGGGTACTAACTCACCATTTCAATCGCGCCGGAAAAAATGCGAATATGACGAGTTGTGGATTTGAGCAGCATTGACGACATAGGGCTTCAATCGCAGTAGTTCACTTTAGGTTTGATTTATTATTCCTAAAGCGATCTTACAGGGATCTTTCCCCTGTGAGGCGTTGGAGTTGTAGGAAATTTGGGCATGATGGGGTCTGAACAAACCGCCAAATCGAAGCAGGGCAGCGCAGCGTCAGGTTTACTGGAAAACTTTAGAGAAACTTCTTGTCGATTCCGTTCTTTTATAGATTCGATTACTTTCGTCAATTCCGCCCTCACCAGCAAAAGCCGCTAGCCCTAAAATAGAGAGCGGTGAACAAAGCAAATGCTAAGTTTTGTAGCTTAGTTTAGCAGGGGCAAGTTTGGCAGGATCAAATTTAGCAAAATCAATCCGGCATGACGTGGGGAGACTCAATTGGATGGGCAAACAGATTCAAGCACGGGAACGCAAGGGTCAAGATTGGAGTTTATACAACGGTGGCATTGATGCCCATTCTGCCCAACCAAGCCGCCCATGGCTGTCACTGATCCTTAAAAATATCTCGCTGCTAGCATCAGGTGGGCTGCTCATGGCAGGCATGGTTTTGTTGATCGGCTTGTGGCGAGGCGGCGGTCAGTTTTTGGCAGGCGTGCGCTCAACGTTTACAATTTCGGAGCCGCCTGCAAGTGTGGATGTGCGCTCGACGGTGGTGCAGCAAATTCGGGGCGCAAGCGAACTGACGACGGCAATTTACACAATGGAGTCGGTTGTGCCTGCCAGCCGCGAACGCACGCTAGGCGGCTATGTGATTGGCAAAACGACACTGCTTTACATCGCTCATGGCGAGGTGCGGGCAGGGGTTGATCTAACGACTTTGCGCCCGGAAGATGTGCAGGTGAATGGCACTGCGCTGGCGCTGCGGTTGCCGCCGCCTAAAGTTTTGGATAGCAAAATTGATGTCAACCGCTCGAAAGTGTATGACTACGATCGAGGATTTATGGGATTGGGACCGGATGTGGCCCCAGAGTTACAGGAACTCGCCCAGCGGGAAACCTTAGCCAAAATTGTGGAAACTGCTTGCACAGACGGCGTGCTGCAATCTGCTAACGATCGGGCAAAAATTGCGGTGACTCAGCTTCTAACGACCGCAGGCTACACCCAACTCACGATCGAAACTCAGCCTCCAACCCCAGAAAACTGCGTTGTCCCGTCTCCTGCACCCGTTAGCCCACTTCCTTCAGCAGATCTAGAAAGTCCGCTGCCAACCGTGCCGCTTCCGGCTAGCCCCTTACCCACTCCACCGGCTGATCCAGTTGTGCCGACTCCGGTAACGCCGACTCCGGTAACGCCGACTCTGTAGGTAAGCTGCGCGCGTTCAATCCATCAATGGCACAATCAGCAGTGTGTTTCCTTGGCGTCCGACAACTAAAACTCGATCGCCAGAGGCAATCGCAATTTGGTCTTCAAACTGGTAAAGTCGTGCATTCCAGGTGGTTCCCATTGTTTTAACCCGACCTAGGCGCGTGGCATCCGCAGGACGATCAACAATTCCTTCAATCGGGGCAGCAAAGAGTTCGATCCGGTTTGGAAGGGTATGCATCGTTTAACCTCCTGGAGAACTGTTGAGAAGTGAACATGAGTTTGCAATTGTTCATCTGAATAGATTCAGTTGGATGATTAAGTGTTGAAGGGTAATAGGTGAGAGGGATCAGGAAATATGCATTGCTGAAGCGAGTTGGTTAGCTGCTTGCTCCATTGTGATCAACGAGAACCTCAAAACCTTTGCTCAAAGCCAATCCTGGCGAATCGTCAGAAAGATAGCCTAGTTTTGAGGCATAGATTTAGATCTCCAAATTCTCGAAGAATCCGGGGATCTGGGCGCAGATCATCTCAGGTTTTTACCTTCCTACGATCGCGGTTGTGATTTCAGCACTTCTAAAAACGCAAAAACGGGCGGTGGCTGGAGCGCATCTGCCAGAATTGCCACACCAATAATTCGTTCTAACGGAGTAGGCAACGAGTAGACTTGTAGTGGCGCGGGAATTGGCTCAGCAGCCAGACGCGGCAAAATGGTGGCTCCTAAGCCTTGAGCAACCAAGCTAACAATGGTGGCATCGGTTTCTACCTCATATGCGACATTGAGGAAATAGCCTGCGGCGGCGGCATGGGCATAGACCTGCTGCATCATTACTGTTCCGACGGGCGGCATAATCAGCGGTTGGGCAACCAGTTCGGGCCAGGTAATCTGCTTGCCTGCTAGTTGAAAGCTGGGCGGCATGATGGCAACATATTCATCTCGCAGCACTTCCCAGGTTTCCAGATCCTCACTGGCGGGCAAAACGTGAAGCCGATGTCGGCTTGTCCATCGCGGAGGGCGCGTTCCACATGCGGGTAATCATCTTTTTCGTCGAGACTAACGGTAATCGCCGGAAACCGTTGATGGAATTGGGCAATCACCAGCGGCAGAATGTGGGTGGCAACGCTACGAAAGGAGGCAATCCGCACCTGTCCACCCTTCAAACCCTTAGCGGCGGCGGCTTCTCTGGTAATTTCGTCTACGTGCTGCACGATTTCTCGCGCATGTTCAACAATTTTTTTGCCCACCTGGGTTAAACGAGCACCATGTCGTCCGCGTAACAGCAGTACCACACCCAAATGCTCTTCTAGCGCCGCAATCGCATGACTTACCGCCGACTGAGACATTTCTAGCTGCAAAGCCGCCTCGCTGAAGTTGGCTCGCTCTGCCACGGCAACCAGAATGCGGAGTTGCGACAACTTCAGTTGGTTTTGGGGATTGTGTTTCATGCAGGTTGCATCAAGTTCCCTCAGTTAAGTCTTTGAACCAATCAGTGCGGGCTAGTTCGGCAAAGTTGGGGTCGGCTTTGGCTTCTCTGCGGTATCGCGGATTCAGTTCAACTGCCTTCTGTAAGCTTTGTTTCACGAGTTCGACTTCACCCTGCATGGCGTAGCAAACGGCTTTGTTGTAATGAGCGCTAGCAAAATTGGGATTGGCTTTAAGGGAGCGGTTGAAGCTGGCAATCGCTTCTTGGTCGCGGCCGAGTCGCAGCAAAGCATAGCCACGACTATCCCAGGCTTTCGGCGCATCGGGTTTTAGTTCGGTCACTTTATCAAACGATTCGATTGCCTCTAGGTAACGCTCTAGCTCTAGCTGGGCTAAACCGCGATTCAGCCAGGCCGTCGAGTTTTCCGGTTCGGCTTGCACAGCCTGATCGAAGGCGGCGAGAGCTTCTTCAGATCGCTGCAACGTGCCGAGCACCACCCCGCGATTCACGTAGGCTTCGTAATAGTCAGGCTTGGCTTCCAGCGCTTTGTCAAACGATATCAGCGCTTCGTCATAGCGTTTGGAGCGACTGAGGGTAATACCACGATTCAGCCAGGCTTTGTAGTCCTGCGGCTGGAGGTCAATGGCACGATCAAACAGGGCAATGGCTGCATCGTACTGGCGCAACTCCATCAGCACAATCCCTTGGTGATACCAAGCTTGCGAGTTGTCGGGCTGAAGTTTGGCGGCTCGATCATAGGCAGACAGCGCGCCCTCATAGCGTTTCAGTTCTTCCAGGGCTTTGCCTCGCCGCATCCAAACGTCGGCATTGTTGGGCTGAACCGCCAGCACCTTATCATATTGCCCGATTGCTTCTTCGGGGTCGCCTGCTGCCGCTAGCGCTTCGCCTTGCCGCAGATAGTCTTCCGGCAGCAGGAATAGTTCCGGCTGGGAGGAGCGGAGCCGATCGATTTGTTCGGTCAGGTTGGCGAGTTTTTGGCGGGTTTCGGCCACAAACAAATCGGCGATGTATTGCGGCGTAATTTCGCCCATTTTTTGCAGAATTTCGGCTTTTTGAGTCTGAGCTTCGGTTTGCAGCGTTTCCAACTGCGCCAAGACGTCTGCTTCGGCCTGTTGCAGCTTCAGCAAAATTTGTTCTTTCTGCCCTTCTGCGCCGGCTCCCAAATCGTTGAGTTGCGCCATGTAGCGAGCTTCTAGCTTCTCCAGATTCTGCCGCATTTTGTCACGCTGCGCCTGCACATCTGCCTTGAGGGTGGCAAGCTGATTGACTAGATCGGCTTCGGCTTTTTGGAGGTTTTGCAGCACCAAATTGCGGTTTTCTTGCCCACCCGACTGAAGCTGTCCCAACTGCGTTGTGAACTCTGTCTGCAATTGTTCGATCCACTGCCGCAAATCTTCTTGCTTTGCCTGAATGCCAACTTGCAGATCGGAGCGCTGGGTCATAAAGTCGGCTTCGATGCGGTCGAGCACCTGCTGAAGGTCGGCGCGTTTGGCATCAGCGGTGGCTTGCAGGTTGGTTTGCTGAGCCGTCACTTCGCGCTGAAGCTGATCCATAATTTGGCGCAACTCCCCCTGTTTCGTTTGAGCGGCGGTTTGGAGTTCGGCTTGCTGCGCGGCAAATTCGCCATCGAGACGGGCCAGATTTTGGCGGATCGCCTCCCGCTGGATTTGCATATCAGCTTGAAGCTGGTTAAGCCGCACCGTAAATTCAGCTTCAGCTTGGCGTAAGGTATTTTGCAGGGCGTTTTGCTGGGTTTGCAGATCGGCTTGCAGGTCGGCGCGCTGGGCAGCAAACTCGGTTTTGAGTTGGGAAATGTCTTGCCGGACGGCTTCTTTCTGAGCCTGGATTTCGAGTTGGGCGTTGGCGCGCTGCGTGATTAGCTCAGTAGAGAGGTGTTCTAGCGTTTGGCGGATCGTTTCCCGCTGGGCCAAAATGTCTGCCTGCAACTGAGAAAGCTGAGACGTGAGTTCGATGCGGAATTTTTCCAGATTGGCGTAAAGCTCGTTGCGGTGATGGGAAGCGTCGGTTTGCAACTGGTTGAGGTATGCCACACACTCGGCTTCCAGCGATCGGAGACGGTCGGTTAGCTGGTCGCGCTGCTGTTGAGCGTCGGTCACTGTCGTCTGCTGCACTTCTGCCAAATAAGTGCCAAAGCCAGAGCGCATTTCAGTCACAGCTTGCAAGGCAGCATCTTTTTGCTGTTGGGTTTGGGTTTCTAGCTCCGTTAGGTGTCCAGCAAACCCCGATTGCAGGTTATCAATCGCCCGAATCGACTGGTCGCGTTGCCGTTCGGCTTCAGTTTGCAAGCCCGAAAACCGCTGCAACAAATCGGCTTCCAGTTGTTCAAACCGCTGTTGAGCCGTTTGCAGATGGGCTTCTAATCCAGTTAAAGTTTCCTGCTGGTGTTTGGAGGCTTCCGATAGTAATTTTGACAGGGCGCTCCGTTTCGCTTCCAGATCGTGTTGAAACGTGTCGGCTTCGTCGCCCAATTCGGCTGCGTAGTCTTCATAGTTACGCAACAGCCGCTTAATCTCATGTTTGGCGCTGCTAATTTGAGTTTCCAGGTCGCCAATTTCCCTCAAGTGGGACTGCACAATTGCCGTCACTTCTCGAATCACCGATCGCCGCAGTAAGTAAAGCGCTAACAGTGCACCTACCGCCGTAACGCCCAACACTGCCAGCATGACGTTAAACAAAACCGCCGTGCGGTTCAGCGACTCTAGCCGTTCCTGTACGGCTTGGTCGGTGGCAGGAGAAAGGGTAGTGGGCGTTTGTGCCAGTTGGCTATTCGTTAAGGCAGAAGTAGCCCTGACCGCATCAGGATGAACCGTCGCATCAACCGACAGCAGCAACAAGGAGAGCACGACACTGTGCCGCAAGCCAATCAAAAGATTTTCACGTGTGCGCTTCATCCAGGATTCCTCTGTCTATGTCGGGGTTAGCAAGAGACGGTTGCACTTGCCTATACTTTTCAAGGGTAATCAAAATTATGCCGGATGTCGGACGAGATCTCAGCAGAGATTGAAAAGTGTGAGGTGCTCTTAGATTTGGGCAAAATTTCCAGCAGTCAAGGAGATGCCCTTGCCGATTTCACCCTGCCCTAGGTTTAATTTGTCGAATTGCTTAAATGACTTCCTGATCCTGTTTTTCTGGCTATATGGCAAACCCATCTGTGTTTAACTTTGAAACCTGCACTGTAGATGAATATGGACAGATTCAGCAGCAACAGTCTTGCACGGCTCAGCGATGGGTGGAAGACTTAGGCGCAGCAGTCAGGCTAGAACTTGTAGAAATTCCGGGTGGCACGCTGTCAATGGGCGCTCCTCAAACCGAAGAAGGTTGGCATTCTAGCCACAGCCCGCAGCATCAAGTGATCGTCGCACCTTTCTGGCTGGGGATTTATCCGGTAACGCAAGCCCAGTGGCGTCAGGTCGCTGCTCTACCGCAAATTGAACGTTCTTTGATTGCCCAACCTGCCTGTTTCACAGGAGAGGCGCATCCGGTCGAACAAGTTTCTTGGTATGAAGCGGTAGAATTTTGTGCGCGCCTCACTCAACACACTGGACGCCTGCACCGCTTACCCACCGAAGCCGAGTGGGAACATGCTTGCCGCGCTGGAACCCCAACCCCTTTTCACTTTGGGGCAACGATTTCTACCGAACTAGCCAACTATTCTGGAATTAGCTGGGAATATCAAGGCAAGCTGTGCACTAAAGGCTTTTATGGTAAAGGATCAGAAGGCGCTGATCGACGCCAAACAACTAGCGTCGGGGCTTTTGGCTTCGCTAATGCTTTCGGCTTATATGACATGCACGGTCAAGTACGAGAGTGGTGTCAAGATTGCTGGCATGACAGCTACGCAGCCGCTCCAACCGATGGCACTGCCTGGCTAACGGGCGGAAATTGCCATCAAAGAATTTTGCGAGGTGGCTCGTGGAATAGCAGCCCTAGAGCGTGTCGCTCTGCCTTCCGCAGTAAGCTTGACTCTAACAGCAGCCTTTATGATATTGGGTTTCGGGTGGTCTGCTCGCGGATATGAGGCAGGAGAAGGCAGAGGGCAGAAAGTCTATGATGGCGGACGTTACAGCCGTTCAGCTTGTCTTAAACTTGATAGCTACAGCTAGAAAATCCGAAACAACATAGCAATCCTCAATGGTTCGTGAATGCAAGCTCTCCACAGTCCTAAAGATTTTGAGAGTATAAATAGCCAAATTTCGTGACCTACATTAGAACGCTATAGAAGTTATGCAGCCTGAGAAGCCAAGGATCTCCGAGACTCTTACTTCTTATCTAGCAACTCCTGAACTTGCTGTAATCCAGACAAACCTTCATCCTTCTTTACCCTCCACCTTTCATCACAAAAATAGGGCAGCTACAAACTACCCTACCGGAACTGCTACAGCGTCCAAGAAATTTGAAGTACGGGAAACCAAACTACCCACACTAGAAAAAGTAACCATAAACGGTTCCAACCTCTGACCGCTCTGATGGAGGGTTTAGCCTCCCGTTGGTTGGAACGAAGTGAAGGAAGCGATAGAAACTCCACAACGTTTAGGGTCTGTATACTATTCGCACGGTCTGCTTCTCTGACATCGCTCTCCTTCGAGAGGCAGCAAGGGAGCACAGCGGCATAACCTCCCTCCAGTGCGCTTTGTTATGTACCCAGAATACCAAGTCCACTCCAAGAGGTTGCCTGTCTTAGGAGAGAATCTATTCTCCTGCCAAAGTCAGAGCCTAGGGCGCGTCATCCACAGATGGGCGTTGACGGCATCAGCCTGATCGCGTGTCCTGTATGTTTAATTTCAACCGGACGGCTCGATTCGCTGCCTGCAATCATGTTGCATTCATGCAGTAGGTGGATCATGACCACAATCCTAAAAATAAGGTGAACAGCAAGACGGCTCCGAATCCGAGCCGATACCAGACAAAAATCCAAGTGTTGCGACGCTGAAGGTAGCGCAATAGCCAGGCAATCGACAGGTAAGAAAAAATAAACGTAGAAACAATGCCTGCTAGCAAGGGAATCAAACTCTCAACATTGCCGAATGCCTTGCCAGATTGGTATAGCGTCGCGATCGTCAGGGTTGGAATGCCGAGCAAAAAGGAAAAGCGGGCAGCAGCTTGGCGTTCTAGTCCCAAAAATAGGGCAGCCGTTAGCGTGGAGCCAGACCGGGACGCGCCCGGAAACAGGGCAATCATTTGACCTAAGCCAACCAAAATGCCGTCTTTGATTCGCAGATCGTCGAAACCTCGCTTTCGAGTGCCAATGTTTTCCGCTAGCCCTAGCAGTGTAGACATCACAATCGACATAACGGCAATCACAATGACGCTTTCAGGTAGGGCGTCCCTCAATAAAAAGCCACCCAACAAAGCAGGAATTGTGCCGATTGCAATTCCCACCAAGAGTTTCCATTCCTCGCGTTCCCAGTCTCGCTGATGCCAAGCTGCTAGTCCGCCAACTAGCGTTTGTCTGATATCCGACCAGAAATACAGCACAACCGCAATTACGCTACCGAACTGAATCGCGTCTACAAAGTATTTTTGCCCTACCGCCGTCCAGCCTAAAGCCTTGGTAAACACCAGCAAATGCGCTGTGCTGCTAATCGGCAAGAATTCAGTGATGCCTTGCACAAGCCCAAGTACAATAGCTCGGAATAAGTCTTGAATTAAGTTCACCTTACCACCTGAATTTCAACGAGACAGCTTAGGAATGGGAATTAAATTAAGTTCGAGCGTGGGGAGGGGCGAGTGTTGCGGTCAAATCGATTACCGGATGCCCCTTGATCTGCTCAACCCGCCCGTCCAGTTGACGGATTGATTCAATCCACGATCGTTAGCGATTGTTTTGCCCCTTCCAGTCAGCACAGCTTTAGTCCAGTTCTAGTTCAGTTCTAGTTCAGTTCTGCTGTATCAGGTCTTTACATCAGAAGTAAGTTCACTAGAAAAAGATCGCGCGGATGAAGACCTGACAACGCGCAAATTGCTAAAATCACTAGCTAAATCACCAATAGCTTAGAGGCAACCCTACGCTTTCACGAACCCTAGGTCAAATTCTTCAAACAACCTTTATGCTGCTGATCTCGCCGCAACAAAGGGTTCTCATTTTTCAGCGCCGCTTCTAATACTGCTAAGTCGGGCTGCAAGCTCAGCAGCCTCGGTTGGCGAAACGCACTGCCTATAGTGCAACGCAGTGCCTAGACAGCCCATTTGTTTTCCTCTAAGATCAATATAGGCTGGATGCCCCCCCAGGGGATTCAAGTGTGTTATGTTAAAAAAGTTGAACTAAATTATTAAGATACTTTGTCTTCATATTCTTCAGAGCAATTTTATTCAAATCCCTTAAATAGCAGTCTAGGAGAGCTAGCCGTCACGTCTAGTTACCTGCGGAGAACTTGGCTGGTTTTTGCAGCGGCGGCTTTTCTCGTTTCTGTTCCTGTGTTTATCCAAGCTCCTCTCGTGCGCTCGTTTCCTTGGCTGAGCTTAGCCTGCACCGTTTTCTGGATTGGCTTAAGTCTACGATTGCAGCAGCGTCCACAGTCAGCCCTCTGGGGAAATTTACTGATGGGGTTTAGCTGGACTTGGTTGGCAGGTTCCATCTATTGGGGCTGGTTGCGCTGGGAACCAATGGCTCATATCCCCATCGAAGCAATTGGGTTGCCTTTTGCCATTGTTGGGCTAATGAAAGGTCAAGGCAAAGTCGGACATTGGTTCTATTTAGGCTCTTTGTTTGGTACGGCAATGACCGATCTCTATTTTTACCTCACTGACCTAATTCCGTACTGGCGGCAAGTGATGCAAGTCGAGCCGAGTTTGGCCCAAGCCATCCTTCACAATGCTGTGATTCAGGTGCAAACACCTTGGGGAACTGGTTGCGCAGTTGGGTTAGTGAGCGTCTTGGTGATTGTAGGTGGGGCTTCGCTTCGTACTCCTCAACTGCATCATTGGGCGTTTGGCGGAGCAGTGTTGAGTACGATTTTAGTCGATGGGTTATTTTGGTTAGGCGCTACTCTGCTGTAACCGGCTTGGTTTATCACTTGCCACCTTCTAATTGAGGCTATGATTGGGTAAACTCCTAGACAAATCAGCGTTTGCTGTGAAGGCGGCATATCGATAACGTATTTATACGGATATACTAAAGCCCAGCAACCTAGACCAGTAAAACTTAATGATTAACTCGGAGTCCGTTTTGGGCACTGGCTTCTTATAATGCTTTGGTTGGAAGCGAATGCTCATTGGCGCAATCAAGCGTCAAGATGCATTTTAGGGCAACGCAGATGGTCTCACAACCTGTGGTGACAACACAACCTGTTCCCCACCTGATTTTGCGCACTGAATCGGGCGGTCGTTATCTTTCTCTCGTTGGCAGCAACTGTTGGACGTTTGGACGAGGAGATGATAACAACTTTGTCCTACCTGATCGGTGGATTTCCCGCAACCATGCAATGTTGCAGCGGGTCGAAACCGGCGAATTTTATTTGATTGACATGGGCAGCCGTAACGGTTCTTTTGTTAACGGGCGGCGCGTTAGCGTTCCGGTCACATTGCAGAATGGCGATAAGCTAACGTTTGGGCAGACAGAGCTTGAGTTTTACGCACCTGAAATCGATCCACTGACAGATTCATCAATGGGTAATGTGGATTCCCAGGAGTTCACCGCAACCGCAACGCTGCATGTGCGCCGCCTGATTTCCGTACTCGTTGTGGACATCCGAAATTTCACCGGCATGACTCGGCAAATCGATGAAAGTGTCCTCTCTGAAGTCATTGGCACTTGGTTTCGTTGCGCAGGGGATATTATCCGCGAGTATGGCAGTTGGGTGGATAAGTACATCGGTGATGCAGTTATGGCAGTTTGGATTCACGGAGCCCAAAAGGTGACTCCTGAAGAGATGATTCGCATTACTCATGCCCTTAGCGCTCTGCACAAAATGACCAGCCAACTGCATGAACGCTATCCGCTACCTTTTCCACTCAAAATTGGGGCGGGTCTAAACACGGGGTATGCGATGGTGGGCAATACAGGAACTGGCGACCGTCCGGATTACACGGCTCTCGGTGACACCGTGAATGCTGCATTTCGATTAGAGTCTTCTACAAAGCAAATTGGGGCAGATGTAGCTTTTGGTGAAACCACCCATCAATATTTGAAAGAAGCAGGTCTTTACCCCAGCCTTTTTCAGCAACATACTGTTGTTTTGAAAGGTTTTGATATCCCAACTATCACTTATGCAGGTTCCTTCGCAGATTTGGATACTTTTCTAGGTTCCACCAGTGCTCATCCGCCAGAAACCTCCATAGTTGATCATCAGGGTCAAAAATAGCCAGATAAAAACTTAGCCAATCAACTCTCCTTGATAAGAAGACTCAATCGGCTAATCATGTTTCTAAGCGTTATAAGCCTATGCCGTCGCAGTAGGCAAAGTTTTTTATGCAGAAGCCGCGACTGGGTAGACGCTGACTTTCTTACGATCCTTGCCTTTGCGCTCAAAGGTGACAACTCCATCCACCAAGGCAAAAAGCGTATCGTCGCTGCCCTTGCCAACATTGACACCCGGATGCAGCTTAGTGCCCCGTTGTCGCACTAAGATATTGCCAGCCTTCACAACTTGTCCGCCGTATCGCTTAACGCCCAAACGCTGAGCATTTGAGTCACGACCGTTACGGGTGCTGCCTGTTCCTTTCTTATGAGCCATAACAACCTCTTATATCTTGTAGTTACTTCAGTGACTTCGTCTACACGCGAAAGTTCAGAACTCAAACCAACTTAGCTATCTGCGGTTTCAGCGAGGTCAGGTTCAGCAGATGTTGAGGTAGAAGTTGACACCGTTACGGCTGTGTCTGGTTCTGATTCAACCGAGGGCTGGGGAGAAGCATCCGTCTGTTCGCCTGCAACCACCGTGCCATCGACGCTGATTGAGTTAATCATGAGCCGAGTTAGCTCTTGACGATGGCCTTGCTTTTTCCGAGTCTTTTTCTTGGGGCGCATCTTGTAAACGATGATTTTGCGACCCCGTAAATGCCGTAATACTGTTGCTTCAACGGTTGCCCCTTCTACTAATGGTTGACCTACGGAAATCGAGCCGTCATTTTCTACGAAAAGTACACGGTCGATCACAACCGTTGCTTCTTCGTCAACTGCCAATCGCTCAACATCGTAGAAGCGACCTGGCTCTACTCGTAATTGCTTACCACCTGTCTCAATAATTGCGTAAGTCATGGATTTTCCTTAATAAATGCCGTACAGGTAGCCCAAGTCAACAAATTGATTCACATGGGATTGGAAGCGATTGCTCCAACAGATTTTCAACTTGAAGAATTAGGGCATTTTGCAACTTCAAACCTGATCCGAGCACAGTAAACATTCAGCTTACCATTGTGCCCAACAATGAATTGAAATGTCAACTGAGCAAAATTTGCTAGGGGCTGTCATCCATTCCAGCTAAAACTCTGACCCTGGCAAGGCGACAGCCCTTAGCCTGTTTAGGGGGACAGGCGCGATCCGGCTGATGCGGCCAGCGTTTGGACCTTCATGGATGACGCGCCCTAGCACTTTGTTCTAAAGCTGCCTAGAGTCAAAGTAACGGTTGACTGACTTCACAATGGTTCTCACACCATAAAGCTTGTCGATTCTCCTTGAGCCGCCTGCCAACTGCGGGCGTCATAGTAGAGATCTTCCAAAGTAATGCTATACAGCGCTTCTCGCAGTTTTTGATGCAGTCGCCGCCATAGCGTTAGTGTCACCCAATCCTCAGCATGTTCGGCTTCAGGATGGTGGCGTACCAGCGGATCAACCGCTTCACCCACAGCTTCCAAAATCTGACCCAGCGAGATTTGAGCAGGCAATTGAGCCAGTCTATAGCCGCCCTGCGCTCCCCGAACAGACTCCACAATTCCAGCTCGGCGTAGTTCAATTAGGAGCTTTTCCAAATAAGGGGCTGGCAAGTCTTGCCGTTGGGCAATTGCTTTAACAGACGTCGGCTGATGGTTGGGTTGCAGTGCCAAATCGAGCAGAGCCTTGACGCTGTAATGCCCTCTAGTGGTTAGCTTCATGCGTGATAGAAATGGGACAGAAAACAGCCTCAGTGATTAGGCTAGCATTTTGTTTGATATTCTTTACTGTCTACGCTTTCTACTTTCATCCTTCTCTTTTATCCTTCTAAGGATCGTGGATTGAATCAATCCGTAGACTGTACGGGCGGGTTGAGCAGACAAGGAGCATCCGGCAATCGATTTGACCGCAACACCCGCCCCTCCCCACGCTCGAACTTAATTTAATTCCCATTCCTAACGGACTTAAAATTCGGGTTTCGATTGCGCTCAACCCACCGTTCGATTGCGCTCAACCCACCGTTCGATTGCGCTCAACCGATCGAATGCTGAGGGTTGGCGCGTTGAGCGGAGCCGAAACGCATCTGACCGTTCATTTTGTCCATTTACTGACCTGCAAGCGCCTAATGAGCCTGACACACCACCACTCGTCACAAAATATCTAGCGCAAATTACACTACGCTAAGCTGCTATTGCTCCGGCACTTTGAGCAAATCCCACTTTGAGCAAATTAGTGAAATGATGGCTATTTTCACCAGTTGAACTTCTACTTGAAATTTGAAAAAAGTTTTAAAAGTCATAATTGTCTACTCCACTTGTGCAGCTTGTCCAAGCTATTAAATTCTAAGTTTCAACCATGGTTAAAGATATTCCATACCTGATGCACATCATTAATATCAGTCTGTTGCCGGACATAGCAAGTTGATTTCCTTGAGTGACCCAAACTATTAGCAACGCAAGCTGATTAATTGCAAGAATACAGATACAATGCTTGCTAGGATGACCTGTCTGTATTGCCTAATAAAAAAGAGCGCACAAAGGATGTGTCTCCAATGGCACAGCGGAATCCTAAAACTCGGCTCAGCCGGTTTCAAAAGATATTTAGAATTATTGTGTTCATTTAGATTAGTTCTGAATAAAATCAGATAAAAAGTTTCCGAGTCACGGTAGGATGGTTGGGAAGCTGATAAAAACCAAGCAAAAAACTAATCTATTAATCGGCGTAAGCAGGCAATATAGAGTTTCTTGTAGAAAAAACTAACTCAGGCGAATGACTAAGAGAAAGAAGATCGAACCGTTGACTGGAGAAGCTTTGCTGGCAAAAGTGAAACAGCTAGAGCATCTCACGAAGGAAGAGAAAGCCAAAGAATGCGGTTACTACACCATCACGAAAAACGGGGTAGAGCGCGTCAATATGATGAAGTTCTACAACGCGCTTTTAGAGGCAAAAGAGATTGAGCTAGATGGCAAGCAATCAAGCAATGGTCGAGGTGGACGCAGTGCTAGTTACCGAATTACTGTTCAGTCAAACGGTAACTTACTGATTGGAGCAGCCTACACGAAGCAAATGGATTTAAAGCCGGGAGATGAGTTTGAAATCTCGCTTGGGCGCAAGCATATTCGCCTAAAACAGGTGGACTCAGAAATGGACGACGACTAATCTTGACAACTCATTGACAACTCATTCAGGTAGCTTTGCTTTGAAAAATTTAAGCAGTTAGTCCAAGCGATTGTAGGGGGAGAATTACTCTATTTCAGGCTAATCTGCTAGTGAGGCAAAAGTAAAGCTGCCTGCCTAAATCACATCACGAAGCGAGTTCATTCACTAGCTCTCTCAAAGAATTGGGCAACTGCCTCAAAAAGCAGCACTTTCCTGAAATTTAGGGCGCTGGGTCGGAATTATCGGTGAACCCAGTTAATATAAGGCATTGACTCAATCATTTCCTGGGTTATCCGCATTGGTATCTGATCAGGCAAACGGTGCACCTAGCTCCTTGCAAGCCGCTTCTCGTCGAGAGT
Source organism: Cyanobacteria bacterium RM1_2_2 (assembly GCA_012033495.1). GTDB lineage: Bacteria > Cyanobacteriota > Cyanobacteriia > Elainellales > Elainellaceae > Elainella. The sequence continues at coordinate 15,854 of JAAUQT010000084.1, forward strand.
TGCGGCAACTTGTGAAATCGCAACTTCAATTATTGTTAGAGCAGAATAATCTACAAGCTGCCAAACTGTTGCTGGTTCCGGTGCAGCCCGCAGATATTGCAGAAGCCATTGACGAATTGCCAAAAACAATGCAAGCAATTGCTTTTCGCCTTTTATCTAAAGCGGAAGCGATCGCAGTTTATGAATATCTTGATACGGCAGTTCAGCAGTCGTTGATTGAAGAATTCAAGCGTCAGGATGTTCTGGAGATCGTGGGCGAAATGTCTCCAGACGATCGGGTGCGGCTCTTTGACGAGTTGCCTGCTAAAGTGGTCAGCCGTCTGCTATCCCAACTGAGTCCAGAAGAGCGCCAGTCTACTGCCTTGCTGCTGGGTTATGAAACTGGCACGGCGGGGCGCATCATGACGCCCGAATATATTTCTTTGAAAGAAGAATGGACGGTAGAGCGGGCATTAGAGGGGATTCGTCGGTTAGCGAATGTCAGTGAAACTATCTACTACTTGTATGTGATTGACGCAGCCCGCCATCTCACCGGAATTTTGTCACTGCGAGGGTTAGTGACGGCTCAACCGAGTCAAACGATTGGTGAAATTATGGTGCGTGAAGTGGTATATGCCCACACCCACACTACGCAAGAAGAAGTTGCCCGGATGATTCAACGATATGATTTTTTGGCGATTCCCATCGTTGATACAGAGCAACGCTTAGTTGGCATTGTCACCGTCGATGATGTGCTCGATGTTCTAGAGCAGGAAACCACAAAAGACATCTACACCCTAGGCGGTGGCGTGCAAGCTGGAGCAGATGGCTACTTTCAAACCGATTTGCTGACGGTTGCCCGACGCCGTGTGATCTGGCTGTTGGTGTTGCTGATTACCAATACGGGCACTTCAGCCGTAATTCGCAGCCAGCAGGCAGTTTTGCAACAGGTCGTCGCGTTGGCTGCTTTCATTCCGCTGTTGATTGGAACGGGCGGCAATGTCGGTGCTCAGTCTTCCACCGTAGTCATTCGTGGACTCAACACCGATGAAATTAGCAAGAGCAAAGCATGGCAAATTATCCGTCGAGAAGCACTCGCAGGGTTACTGCTGGGCTTGATGCTCGGCATTGTAGTTTTAGGATGGGCTTACCTGTTGCAGGGTAACTTAGCTGTGGCGATCGCAGTTGGAATCAGCTTAGTTGCAATTTCTATCCTGGCATCGGTTGCAGGGTCAGCATTACCGCTAGTCTTCTTGAGTTTTGGGCTTGACCCGGCTTTAATGTCTGCCCCTTTTATTACTACTGTAGTAGATGTGCTAGGGGTTCTGATTTATCTGAATCTTGCCCGTTTTATCCTTCAAACTCAGTAGGGTGGATCTGACCTTGATTCTAAATATCAGAGGCTTCTAGATTCAGATGCTTTTAGGATCGTGGATTGAATCAATCGTAACCTGTACGGGCGGGTTGAGCAGATCAAGGGGCATCCGGCCATCGATTTGACCGTAAAATCCGCCCCTCCCCACGCTCGAACTGATTGAATTCCCATTCCTTAGCGCTGAGAAACAAAAACTTTTGACAGGTTTGCTAAAACAGCCGCGCACCTTGATGACAAAAATTGTGGGCAGGTTGAAAATTTTCGTGTCTGTTCAGAGAAATCACCTAAAATTACTTAAGTTGTAAACAGAGAAAATCCTGACTGCGTACTTTTATCACTGTAAGTGTCTGGGTTTAGTTCAGGCGCAGGGGGAAACCCCTGATGGGGGCGCAACCCCCATATCCTCTTGCCCTAGACTCTTTGCGAGCGCTATGAGTTCGGAGGCAATGAAGTTAAGTCTGTCAAATTAAGCCCGTCTTTTTTTTGAGCCACTCTACAGATCTGACCTGATCGGACCTGCTTTAGCCCTAAGGCGCGTCCTCCATGAAGGGTCAAACGCTGGCCGCATCAGCCGGATTGCGCCCGTTCCCCAAAACAGGCTAGGGGCTGTAATCTTGCCATGAGAAGGGTTTGATCTGGAATGGATGACAGCCCCTAGCTTGATTCTGCTATTTAGCGACGATACTTATGGGCTGCACTTGGTTCGTTCTAATGATTTGCCTCGTGATAAGTTACTTCCTGGTGATAGGTTCCTTCGTGATAATTATCACAATTACTAAGGCAACCCCCAATTTCATTTGCATTTGAAATCTGAGAAGGCTCCCTCTCTTAGGAACGATTGCATACCCTACTGAGACTTTCTGATGGCCATGACTATGACTTTCCGCAAATCCTTGATTCTGATTGATCCTGCCGTTCAAGACTATCATCACCTGATTCAAGCCGTTGACCCAGCTTATGAAGTGTTGATCCTCAAACCAGATTGTGATGGCGTGGATCAGATTGCCGAAGCATTAAAAGAACGACGTGATCTTGACAGCATTCATATTGTGTCTCACGGGGAACCGGGCAGCTTGTTTCTGGGAACAACGCGGTTGAGCCTCGATACGCTGAAGCAGTACACAACTACGATCCAGAGTTGGGCACAGGCTTTATCCCAAAGGTCATCCCTTTTATCTATGGGTGTCGGGTTGCTGCCGAAGCCCAAGGAAAGGCTTTGATTCGCCGGTTGCATGAGTTAGTTAACGTTCCCATTGCAGCTTCGACCCGCCTGATCGGTCATCAAGCATCAGGTGGGCATGGAACGCTAGACTTTGCCCTCGGCGCTGTGCCGCCTCTTGCATTTCAACCGCAAGTTTTAACGACCTATCCTCACGTTTTGACGGTTTTAATCAATGAGAGCTTCCGCAACGATGATGTACTGGAAAAACCCTGGATCTTTGGTACAGGGGCTGGTTCGGCTGATCCATTTCTCACGGCTAGAACTGGTGTTGCGCCTTCTGCCAACGGGTTGCCGGGGGCTGTAACTGCTCTTGATCCGGTCGGTGAAGGTACACTGCGCCTCACCAATAACAGCGTCGATCAGGCGGCTTTTGCGATCTACAACAGCCCAATTACCTCTAATGCTGGTTTAAGTATCGAGTTTGACTTTTTTGCCTACAACGGGGTGGGGACTGGTGGAGCTAGGGCGGGTGGAGATGGCATCAGTTTTTTCTTAATTGACGGAACGCAATCTCCCACCACGGCTGGCGCATTTGGTGGCTCATTAGGATATGCCCAAAAAAGGGTCAACAATCTTCCTGGAATTGTGGGTGGCTATGTTGGCGTTGGTCTTGACGAGTTTGGGAACTTCGCCAGTGCAACCGATTTTCCAGGCGGGGCACAACAGCGGGTTGGTGGCCCAGGAGAAACGATTGATTCGATTACCATTCGAGGCGCTGGATCAGGGTTAGATGGCTATGAATTTATTGCCACTTCTGGCCCACTCGCCGCAGGAATTGATAACGTAGCTGCCACAGATCGAGAAGATGCCGCCCGTAGAGCGCGAATTGATATTACGCCGACCGGCATTCTCTCGGTGAAAGTTGACTTAAACAACGACGGAGATTTTCTAGATGTCGGAGAAGCGCCTACCACCACTAGCGGCATTGATATCATTGCTGAAAATGGTGGTGTGATTCCTCCTTCATTTAAGTTTGGTTTTGCCAGTTCCACCGGAAACGCCACGAACATTCACGAAGTTCGCAATCTAGTAATCACCACTTTTTCAACCGCTCCAACCGTCACTAATGCAGGTGTTTTAGTTAGCCCTAGTTCCATTGTGAATGTGACAGGGCTGTCAGGAACTGATGCAGAAACCAGCGTTGCATCTTTTACAATCTCGACGCTGCCTGCTGCAACCGAGGGGACTTTGTTTTTAAACAATCCCTTGACGGGCGGAACTCCAGTGACAGTCGGGCAGGTGCTGACTCCAGACCAACTGCCGCAACTTTTCTTCCAGTCTCAACCTGGTTTCACAGGTGGATCATTTACCTACAGTGCAACCGATACCGACGGCGATACGAGCCAGATTCCGGGTACGGTTAGCCTGACTCTCAGTAATAACCAAGCTCCGACGACGAGTAATACGGCTGTCAATGTGTCGCCCGGCAGTTCAGCCAATATCAGCAGCCTGCCTGCAACAGATGCAGATGGAACCATTGCTTCCTATACCATTGCAACTTTGCCGCCTGCCAATCAAGGTCAACTGTTTTTAGGAAATCCCGCAGTAGGGGGGACACCGATTGCGGTAGGGCAGGTGATTCCGTCAGCGCAGATTGGGCAACTGTTTTTTCAACCTGCTTCTGGTTTCAGCGGCAGCAGCTTTACTTATACAGCAACCGATGACAGAGGAGCAGTTGATGCAACGCCTGCAACCGTCACCCTAAATCGAATTAACAACAATACTCCGCCCACCTTGCCAGGCAATTCCACTACTTCTCTGCCACTCACTGACACTACAAATTTAACTGGGTTAGCAGGTCGTGATTCGGATGGTTCGGTTACAGGATATATAATTTCCACCATTCCAGCGACAGCGCAGGGCACTTTGTTTTTAGGAGATCCGAGCCAAGGCGGAACGCCTGTCACCGTTAGTCAACGGTTAACGGCACCCCAAATTAATCAGCTATTTTTCCAGCCAGGGTCGGGCTTCACCAACACCAGCTTTACCTATGCCGCCATTGATAACCAAGGCGCAACTTCTAATCCGCGTACTGTCACCCTCGCAAGGCAAACCACTGACCCCGGTGCGCCAGATGCCTGTGAACCGGGCATTACCCGTAGGGGCAACGATGGCAACAATACCATAGCTGGTACTCCTGATAGTGATCGGTTGTTTGGTCGGGATGGCAACGACACGCTGCGCGGTAGAGCCTGTAACGATCTGTTAGATGGCGGTCGGGGTGACGATCGGCTGTTTGGCGGCGATGACCGAGACAATCTGCAAGGCCGCCAAAATAACGACCAGTTGAACGGCGGTAGAGGCAATGATCGGTTAAATGGTGGACTGGGGCGTGATCGGGCGAAAGGCGGCAGTGGTAACGATACAGCGTTTGGGCGTCGGGGGGCAGATAGGCTAAACGGCAACGGTGGCAACGATCGGCTGGATGGCGGTCAGGGGCGCGATCGCGTCAGAGGTGGCAATGGCGATGATGTTGTATTGGGTAGACAAGGTAATGATCGCGTCGATGGGGGGAAAGGCGATGATTTGGCGGGCGGCGGACTTCAGCGGGACATTCTGTTGGGGCGGGCTGGGAATGATCGCTTGAACGGCAATCGCGGTAACGATCGGCTTCAGGGCGGCAGCCAAAACGATAATTTATCTGGCGGCATCGGACGCGATACCCTGATTGGCGGCGGGGGTGAAGATACCCTGCAAGGAGGCAACGGACGCGATGTATTTGTCTACCGCAACGCTCAGCACGGAATTGATACCATCCTTGATTTCACTATTGGTCAAGATCGAATTAGCCTACGCAGTATTTTTGAACGAGGAGACTACAGCCGCACAGCCCGATTTGAGCGCTATGTCCAACTCCGGCAGCTTGGTTCAGATACACTTTTACGAATCGATGCCAATGGAGATGCATCAGACGGCTTCAGAAGATTAGCAATCCTCAGCGGCGTTTCGGCTTCAGCGCTCAGCGCTACTAATTTTGTCGTCTAACCCTGAGTCTCACTACGAGCCTAACGACAGGTCGAGCCACCGGGTTTAACTATAGGGCAGCATAATCTGATTGACTAATGATTCAGATTCAATGATATGGCAAGCATACCTTCCAGAGCTTATCTAAATTTCGCAGAAGCTTGTCACTGAAAATACACGATAGCATTGGGGATATCGGTGAGATATCCTCTTTTTTGTGCATCTTTTTTTTGTGCATCTTTTATGACATCGTTCTGAGCTTAGAACGGGTGCCTGTACAGCTTGCTTTTCTACTTGCCTAATATAACGGCGATAAATCCCTCCATTCCAGTTGTTCTTCTCGGCTATCTGGCGGATTTTAGGCTTTTCCTGATCACTTGCCATTGTTGGGCGGGAATACTCGATGGTAACAGTAAATACAAAACATTCTTGTTCCCGAAATTCGTTTAATTCGCTTCAACAAATTTAAGCCCTTCTAAATTTGGATTGAACCGTCTCAGTTCTGCTCCAAATGGTTTGATGAAATGCTTTGGGCTGGTTTTTGTGTGCCACTGTCTGCTGTCTGATTGTTCTAC
>JAAUQT010000312.1 GCA_012033495.1 Cyanobacteria bacterium RM1_2_2
ACTTTTTCCTAGAAATCTCCTAAGGAGATTTCTGGCAAACCATCTAGCCCGGTACGGGCAGGTTTTGCAGATCAATCATTTGTCAATCGTAAGATTTGGGCCAAACCTGCCCCAACGTAGCAACAACTTTTTCCCCAGAAATCTCCTTAAGAAATAGCTGCGCCTTGCGTTAGGTCGGAATTCGCAACCCCGCTCCGGTTGGCAATCCACCGCAGCGCAGCGTCGATAGTGGTTACTTGTTCACCCTCTGGCAATAGCGGACGTTGCACCATCACGACGGGAATTCCTACTGTGCGGGCGGCTTTCAGTTTTGCGTCGGTGGCATCTCCGCCGCTGTTTTTACTGACAATTGCTTCAATTTCATATTCGATCAACCGCGCTTGCTCATGTGCCTCAGTAAACGGGCCGCGTTCTAGGAGTATCAATCCTGGCGGAATGGCAGCAGTGGGCGGCTCAATCATACGCATCAAAAACCAGAGGTCTGACAAATGAGCAAAGGCAGCTAGCTCTTGCCGACCAATGGTTAAAAAGATTCGCCGGGCTAAATGGGGCAATGTCAGGGCAGCAGTTTGTAAGCTCTCGACTTCAATCCACCGATCAGCGGGTGTTTTTTCCCATGCTGGCCGAACCAACATCAAATGGGGAATTTTGACGATTTCAGCAGCAGCAGCAGCGTGCCAGGAAATTTGCGCCGCAAACGGATGGGTTGCATCAATTAGCCCATCAATGCGTTCGGCTTGCAGGTAATCCACTAAGCCCTGGATGCCGCCAAAACTGCCGACCCGAACCTGTCCAATCTGAACCTGTCCAATCTGAACCTGTCCGACCCGAACCTGTCCTGCCGATACAGCCGGATTTTGAGTCCGCCCTGCCAGCGATGTAATAACTGTCAGATCTGACAACAAAGCCGCTTTCGTCGCTAGGATTCTGGCATCACTGGTTCCGCCTAAAATCAGCACTCGTTTCATGGTGGCTCTCATGGTGGCTCTTATGGTGGCTCTAGAGTTTTTTAAGGTTCTAATTTGGCTTGTTCAGATTGGCTTGACCAGATTGGCTTGTTCAGATTGCCGCTCCAGTCCTCTATAGTAAGGAGTGCGATTCAATAGGGCTATGCAATATGGATTGAAATGGATTGAACCTTTCATCTCCCTGATTTAACCGATGTAAGAATGCTGGTTTAACATCTATGTCCTTGATTATTGCAGGAGAGCGCAGCGGGGTTGGCAAAACGACTGTCACGCTAGCGCTATTGGCAGCCCTGCGGCAACGTCAACAAGTTGTGCAATCTTTCAAAGTGGGGCCCGACTACATTGATTCGATGTTTCATCAACGAGTAACCGGACGGGCTTGCCGCAGTCTTGACCCTGTACTCACTTCAGAAGCCTATGTGCAGCGATGCTTTGGGCACATAGCCAAACTGCAAAGTATGCGGTGGTTGAAGGCGTGATGGGGCTGTTTGATGGAGCCAGTGGAGCAGATGACGTTGCTAGCACGGCCCACATTGCCCGACTATTGGATTTGCCGGTGTTGCTGATCCTGAATTGCAGCAGTTTGGCCCGCTCAGTCGCCGCGATTGCCCACGGCTACCGCAGTTTTGATCCTCGGATTCAGATTGCCGGAGTAGTGCTGAATCGGGTCGGCAGCGATCGCCATCTAGAACTCCTGGAAGCAGCCCTAGAGCCGCTCAATTTACCGATTTTAGGGGTATTGCGTCGTCAAGAGGCGATTACAATTCCGGATCGCCATCTCGGACTGATTCCGGCGGGCGAGTTAGATCACGTCTCCTTGCTGATCGAGAAATTAGCTCACCTAGGAGAAACCTGCTTTGACTGGGCAAAACTACTGCCGCTGCTGGAGTATGATCCTCGCTGGCAGGCAAACACTGCCATCCTTTCAACTGATCCATCTCTCGAAACTGCCCTGCCAATTTCACCCATTCCTGCTCGGATTGCCATCGCTCGTGACGCTGCTTTCAACTTCTACTATGCCGACAATTTAGATTTGTTCGAGCAGTTTGCTGACGTGGTTTACTGGAGTCCGCTACAGGATGCTGCCCTACCCGAAGGCGTGCAAGGGCTTTATTTTGGTGGTGGGTTTCCTGAAGTGTTTGCCGCCCAGCTTGCTGATAATCAAGCAGCACAGCAGGCAGTGCGAACGGCAATTCAAGCGGGAATGCCAACCTATGCCGAGTGCGGCGGGTTAATGTATTTGTGTGAGCAAATCGTCGATTTTTCAGAACAGGCTTATTCGATGGTGAACATTCTCCCGACTACAGCAAAAATGGCGAATCGGCTGACGTTGGGCTACCGACAGGCGACTGCAATTGGCGCTAGTCCGTTGGTGCGTAGTGGGGAACAGCTATGGGGGCACGAATTTCACCGATCGATCTTGACTCATGCACCAGATAATCCGCTATTCCATCTCCAGAGCTATGACTCCAAGATTTCACTGAAACAAGAAGGCTGGCAGCGCTATCAAGTTCATGCTTCTTATATTCACGTTCACTTTGGCGCACAAACTCAATATCTCATACGTTTTCTGGAACATTGCCGCCAATATAGCAATTCTGTAAAGATTCCGCGCAGCGTCGCGTTAGAGGAGAAGTAATGGCTCGCACTGGTTATACGCTCCCTGTCTTTGCCGTGGCTGCTGCTAAAGCCGCGTTGCTTCACTTGCAGTCATCTCAGCCCGTCCAACTGCCGCCAACCGTTCTGCTCGATCTGCTACCCGAAACTGCCGAGATCCCGATTCAGCAAAGTGCCGTTTTAGATGCCACGAGCGCGCTGGCGATTACCCTCAGCGATCCGGGTGATAACTTAGACCTGACGCGCAACACGCCAATTTGGGCTTGGGTGAGGCTGACCGAGCGCCAAACTGAGCCGCTGATTTTGGAAGCTGGAGCAGGGTTAGGCAAAACTGCCGCAGGTGAACCTGCCATTTACAGCTATGCCCGTCGTTTGTTTGAGGCAAATTTGCTGCCGCTGATTCCCATTCACCAATCTGTGATGGTTTCAATTATTTTACCAGAAGGTCGTCAACTCGCTCAACGTACCTCTAATGAGGCTTTTGGTATTCTCGAAGGTTTGTCGCTTTTAGGTACAAGCGGCATTTCTCAACCGTTGTCAGCCGCCGATCATCTAGAAACTTTTCAGCGTGCTCTCCGCGAAAAAGTCAGCGAACAACCGCATCTCATCTTTTGTTTGGGAAGTAATGGAATGCAGGTGGCGCAACAGCTACAGCTTCCTAAAGCCGCAATTGTGCAAACCGGAAATTGGATTGGGGCATTGCTGGTCGAAGCCGGACTGCACGACGCTGAATCGGTTTTGCTGTTGGGTTATCAGGGCAAGCTGATCAAACTAGCAGGCGGTATTTTCAACACTTCCAGCCATCTCGCTGATGCTAAACTTGAAATCATCAGCGCGGCAGTGATTCAGGTAGGCGGCACTCTGGAAACTGCTCAAGCGGTCTTGGCTGCCAAAACTGCGGATGCTGCCTACAAAACCTTGGTGACACTAGGACTGGCTCAACCTACTTTTGAACTGCTCGCCGAAAAAATTAGCCGGCAGGCAGCCGCCTATGGGCAAAAGTACGCGAACCGACTGCTCACCGTCGGAACCATCTTGTTTGATCGTCAAGGGCAGGTGATCAGCCAAGACGACAACGCCCAAACATTAGTCAATTTTTTCTTGGCTTAAATTCGCCATTGTATCGATGTTAGTTCCTTCCGGCATTTCTCAGTAAGCAGCATGTTGTCAGTACATTGGCAAAATGAACGGTCAGAGGCGTTTCGGCTCCGCTCAACGCGCGAACCTTCAGCATTCAGTAGGTTGAGCGCAGTCAAACAGTGGGTTGAGCGCAGCAGAATGGTGGGTTGAGCGCAGTCAAACAGTGGGTTGA
>JAAUQT010000085.1 GCA_012033495.1 Cyanobacteria bacterium RM1_2_2
CACAATGACTCGCTCGTTGAACTTTCATGCTCTCAAGTATACGACCCGCTTGCCGCCCTAACGGTCGGCGGGCTGCTTATCCCAATCGCAGCAAGCTGCGGGGTATGCACAGCCATTTTTAGATCAAATCTATTCTATCTGGGCAAATTTTCCCGTTCTTTAGAGCAATAGTCTGTTGGGATTGCATCCGTCTCGTTGGCGAAACTTTTCCATGGGGCACGGTGCGAGATGTGTATACACAGTAGACATTTAGCCAGAGAGATCGCCCAAGCATCTCAAACAGTTCAAACAGTGGCAAAATGAAGGACGGAAGTTGCCGGAGTTTCTGCATCTCCTTCCTCTCCCCCGTCTTCCCCACCCCCTATGGACTCTCCCCTCATTGGCATCATTATGGGCAGCGACTCTGATCTGCCTACCATGCAAAAGGCGATCACGGTCTGCGTAGACTTTAACATCCCCTATGAGGTGGCAATTGTCTCTGCCCACCGCACGCCCGAACGCATGGTGGCATATGCTCAGCAAGCTCATTTACGCGGTCTGAAAGTCATTATTGCTGGCGCTGGAGGAGCCGCCCACTTGCCGGGCATGGTTGCAGCCCTGACGCCTTTGCCGGTGATTGGTGTGCCGGTTGCTAGCCGCCAGTTGCAGGGAGTTGATTCGCTATATTCCATCGTGCAAATGCCGGCTGGAATTCCGGTGGCGACAGTTGCCATCGGCAATGCCCAAAACGCTGGACTATTAGCCGTCCAGATTCTAGCCAGTCATCAACCCGAACTGCTAGCGCAAGTGCTGCACTATCGGCAGAGTCTCAAAGATAGGGTGATGGAAAAACAGGCGAAGCTGGAGCAAATCGGCTATCAGCAATATCTGCAAGAGATGGACTGAGGGATTAGAGCGTATCCACTCCTCAGCCCGAAGTTATGCCGCTTAGTCCTTGGTGGGGACACAGTTGCAGGTTATCTGGTGAAGGCGAAAGGCTATCTTCCCAGATCTCTCAACTTTTCGTATCTATTAAAGATCTCGTTGGTGATCTTGATAGCTGTTTGATTATGGCTCACCAAACATAATGCGTACAGCACTGAATTGGTCGAATTACGCATTAGTACAGGTCTGCTAACGTGCGGAAAGAGCGATTGTAGCTGTTCTGTGTACAAACTTGCCAGCCATTCAGCCTGAATTGTGTCACGACTCGGTGTAGGTTCCGTTGGATTTCCAAATAGGTCTAGCTGAACCCCTGGTGGTTCCCGGTAGATCTCAGTAATCCAGTCTGTACTACCCATAACCTTGCTCAATTGCTCTATCACTTCTGGTTCTGGGTTCTGATCTCTGGGGAGAAGACGAGTAACACCCATGACTGAGAAGTTAACGAAAATATCGCACGTTCTAGTGTTTGCCAGTTCTCTTACTGTTCCCCAATTTACTTGCAAACCATAGGGATCTAAGAAAACAAATGCTCGTTGCTTCGATGAGTAGGGAAGTTGTGGAACTATCTCATCACACAAAACCTCATTACAATTACCTTGACGTACATCAATTACACAATTTGGAAATTCTGCACGCAGTCCCTGCACGCGCTCTACTCGTCTAGGAGAAACGTCAACAAACCAGTAGCCATCAAATTGAGGTTCTGTTTGTAGGGCGCGTAAAGGAGAGCCATCAATGTAGCGTTGCTCATCCTCTTTTGCTCTAGGTCTAACGGAACCTGCAAAAGCATCAATGTAGTAGTACGCTCTGAGCCAACTTTTCTTCTGTTCATTCATGATGACAGAGTAAGCTTTGAGGTACTTCGCTAGTAAATCTAACTTTTCCTCCGACCACCGCCCAATAATGTCCTCACCTTCGCTACCAAGCCGACTCATGGTTAGACTCTCTTTATTTGGCAGAAATTAAATACCTCTGTTCTAACCCATCAGGCTTTTGATGCCTAGAAATCTTTTGTTTTTGCCACTTATTGATATGTTCATACCAAACGGATGGCATTTCATCCCAGATGTGATCGTCAATTATTCTGCCACCTGCTTTTGAGTGATGTCCACCCCACTGTTTGAAGAAGAAGGCAACCTCAGCTTCTCGTGTTTGACGCAAAATATCTCTAACCCATTCTGGATTCATAGGACGATGCTGAGATCCAGACTCACCACCAACAATTACCCAATCAATCCCTTCTAAATCTAGGCTCAGTGAGCCTAAAAGAGGTTCACACGAAAGAAAGCGAACTTTTGCTGGTACTTGTCTCAAAGCATCAATTCTGTGAGTATATTGCTGACTCTCTACAGATACGCCGACCCAGACATTTTCAGACCACTCAAGCTTAGAAGCTAATTCTGCCAAGTTCTGATCGCGTTTAGTCAGAATTTGGTATACGTGCCAGGGAGTCTCTCGCATCACTGCGAAAATCTCCTGCAAATATGCAAAAGGCACATCTTTATGAAAAAGATCACTCATGGAGTTCACGAAGATTCGACTAGGCGATCGCCATTTCTTGGGCTGCTCTAATCGTTCCGGGTGAAGTGTCAGATTAAAACCTTGAGGGAAATTTTTAGGGAATCTTTCTGTCAGTGCTTCAGCATAGCAATAACGGCAACCTGGACTCACCTTGTTACAGCCAGTGGTGGGGTTCCAGGTCTTGTCAGTCCATTCAATACCAGTGTTGCTGCTTGACATTTCGCTAGTATATACCTTTAAGGACTGATCATAAATATTATTTTAGTACAAAAGATCTACATGCTTCTCAGTTTGACACAAATTGTGTCAAGTTTTGTAATCAACTCTAGCGGCGCGGCATAACAACCCCAATGCACCCGACCGTCGAGAAGCTATCTGTGAGTGTTCAAGGTTATCTGCGGCGGGTGATTGGGAACGTTGGGCAGCAGGTAAGCTTGACGCATCAAGACAGCACAGATCTAGACTCCTGGAATTTCCGAGAATCTAACCCAACCAATGCTCATTACTCAGCATCACTCACTAGAGACTCACTAGAGCATTGCCATAGCTCAGTGATAGTCAAGTTTCACAGAGCACTGGGCTTTCCTCTGTGACAATCCAAAATCCCCAATCTAAAATCCAAAATGGTTTCCCTCTCTGAATCTCAAAAACGCTATGCAATGGATCGACTGGCTAATTGTGCTGCTGTATCTCGTGTTGAGTATGGCCCTCGGACTTTACCTCACCCGCAAAGCCTCTGGCAGCATGGTGGATTTCTTCGTCTCTGGGCGATCACTTCCTTGGTGGCTGGCCGGAACCAGCATGGCGGCAACTACTTTTCGATTGATACCCCGCTATATGTGGCAGGCATTGTTGGCAATCGCGGCATCGCAGGCAACTGGGAATGGTGGAGCTTTGGCATCGCCCATGTGGTGATGATCTACATCTTTGCGCGGCTGTGGCGACGCTCAGAAATTGTCACAGACGCCGAGTTGATTGAACTGCGCTATGGCGGACGGACGGCAGCGATTTTGCGAGCCACCAAAGCGTTTTTGTTTGCAGTGCCCATTAACTGTATTGGTATCGGGTACGCCATGTTAGCAATGGTGAAAGTGATTGACGCCCTGCAAATTTGGCAGAGTTTCGGCATTACGCCCGGAGAGAGCCTCAAACTTTTGAGCGTGATTGGCGTTAGCGTTTTTGTGTTGATCTACTCTGGCTTTTCCGGACTATGGGGCGTGGTCATCACCGATTTTTTGCAGTTTTTTCTAGCCATTTTCGGTGCATTTATCGTTGCCGTAGCAGCCATCCATGAACTGGGCGGCATGAGTCAACTCCTCCAACAAGCTCAGGCAGCATCAGCCATTGATATTCTGGCGTTTATTCCGCTTTCGGCAGGGACAACAGGCTGGCAGTGGAGCGATGCAGCCGGGATTACAGCCAGCACTTTCGCGGCCTACACGTTTGTGCAGTGGTGGTCGTTTCGGCGCAGCGATGGTGGCGGAGAATTTATCCAGCGGCTGGCGGCTGCCAAAAATGAACGAGAAGCCGAAAAAGCCGCCTGGTTTTTTAACATCTTGAATTACGTCGTCCGAACTTGGCCCTGGATCATTGTCGCTCTGGCGGCGGTTGCCCTCTACCCTGACCTGGAAGATCGAGAACTCGGCTATCCCAAGCTCATGCTCGACTTTTTGCCGCCGGTTCTGTTGGGGTTGGTGGTGGCTTCGCTGCTGGCGGCCTTCATGAGTACCGTTTCAACGCTGATTAACTGGGGCGCCTCTTACCTCACCAACGATCTCTACAGCCGCTTTCTCAGACCCACTGCTTCCCAACCGGAATTGGTCAACGCGGGTCGAGTTGCTTCGGTGGTGGTGACGGCTTTGGGGGCGGTGGCTGCCTTCTATGCGCAAGACATTACAACCGTGTTTCGATTGGTGATTGCGATTGGCACGGGCCCCGGTCTGGTGCTGATGCTGCGCTGGTTTTGGTGGCGCATCAATGCCGCAGCCGAACTTGCCGCCATGCTAGCAGGATTTGTGATTGGGTTACTCACGAGCGTTGTGCCTGTGTTGCGCATCGAAGATTTTGGCTGGCGGTTGATGGTGACTTCGCTGCTGACGGCGGTCATTTGGCTAACTGTGATGTTCCTCACTCCGCCCGAATCGGATGTTACGTTGGATGCCTTCTACAGCAAAATTCGGCCGGGCGGGCCGGGCTGGCAGCGGCAACAGCACCGCACCGGGCTTCCCCCCCTCCAAGACTTGGGCAAAGAGTTCTTAAAAGTGCTTGCGGCTAGTCTGCTGCTGTTTGGCGCCATGTTTGCCCTCGGCGGCTTCCTGCTGCTGCGACCCGTCATGGGATGGATTGCCCTCGTGCTCGCGGTGCTGGGCGGCATTGGCTTAAGGCGGCTCGGACGATCGCAAGCACTGCCCCTACCCCGACCGCAGCTAGACAGAGATCAGCCCTACTGAGTTGTAGGATAGAAAAGGAATGAGAATTAAATCAGTGCGGTAGTAGGGGCGGGTTTTGCGGTCAAATCGATTGCCGGATGCTCGTTGATCTGCTCAACCCGCCCGTACATACGGATTGATTCAATCCACGATCCAAAGGGACGGAGATTGCGTCAGTTGGGCGTTTTTGTCCGTAGGGTCTGCTTAAGGTCTGCTGATCGGGTTACAGTCTACTGTTCTGTTTCAATTTGCTTTAATCTACTGAGTTTCTGGCTCAAAACTTCTATGGCTATCTTTCGTCAATTCATTGCGCCTCTGCTAATTGTGTTGGTTTTTGTGATTGCCCTGGTTGCAGTCGGTGCTCGGATTTTTCTGCCTAGCGATATGGCGGCTCCGGCTCCGATTGAGTCGGTTGAGCAAGCTCAAGGGTTGCCAGCTTCAGTTGCTGAGCTTTCTATCGAGCTTGAAACGCAGGTCAAGTGTTAAAACCAGGCTACACCCTTCGACAAGGTTCAGGACTTGAACGGGCCATGCTCGTCAAGTTTATGCAGTGTACCTATCGAGAACTCTATCCCGACCAAAATTTTGCCCATCTGGCGCAAACGGTTGAGCAATATTTTTCGGTAGACACACCGCTCTGGTGGGTGGAGATGCAACGCGAGTCAGTATTAGCCGACCTACTATCAGACTCAAATCTGCCGATGCTCCCTTCATCGCAAGCTGCCTTGCCTACTGCTCCGGTAGCCTGCCTATGGTTGGGAACAGCGATTGATCAAGTGAAGGGGTGGCGCTATCCTCACATTTTTTTGCTGTACGTTCGTCCAGCCCATCGACGGCAGGGAATTGGCTCAGCCTTGATGGATCACGCAGAATCGTGGGCCCGCGCGAGGGGCAACCGTCAAATTGGGCTACAAGTCTTTCAACACAACCAGCCTGCCCTCCAGCTTTACGCGAAACTGGGCTATCAACCTCAGTCGCTTTCCATGGTGAAGCCAATCGAACCATAATGCCAAGTTCACAATGCCAAGTTCACAATGCCAGGTTCACGCAATGGGCAGCTTTACAATTCCCCATTACCGATTCCAGGAAGCTCAGAGTTATGTAAACTTCTATTAAGAAGTTTTCTTTAATTCCCTATGCTATCCCGTCGCGCGTTGCTCAAACTGCTTGCCGTTGCTCCTAGTGGCTTTTTGCTCAATTTTGCTCCCCATCTGACCCTAGACGCGATCGCCTTGGGTGGGACACAGCCGCCGCTCGACCAAACTGCGCCAGAATTTACCTTGCCAACCAATGTAGGCGATGGAGAAATTTCTCTAGCAGACTATCGCGGTCAGTGGGTGGTGGTCTATTTCTATCCCAAAGATTTTACGCCCGGCTGTACGCTGGAAGCTCGGCGGTTTCAGCAAGATTTGCCGAAGTATATTGCCAGAAACACCCAAATTTTGGGCATCAGCGTTGATGATGTAGACTCTCATGCCGAGTTTTGCGATGCGGAAGGACTCAAGTTTCCGCTATTGGCAGACGTGGATGGCTCTGTCAGTAAGGCATACGGCTCTTGGTTGGGCTACTCTTCGCTGCGTCACACTTATATTGTCGATCCAGAAGGATCACTGCGAGCAATTTTTACAGGCGTGAAGCCCATCATTCACAGTCAGGAAGTGCTGGCTAAATTAGACGAACTACAGGCGCATGGTTGACCTCTCTCCCCGCTCCGATCTTCGCATCATCACAGCCGCCGTCTCATCTGCGGAGCGTCCGGTGGCTCAAACTGTTGTTGACGCTCTGCTTCAGGCAGAAAAAGCCGCAAAGCAACAGCGGGTTGTTTATCCACCAGAAGCCCTGATCGGTCAATGGCAGCTACGCTTTGCAACGGGGGTGCGAAAAGTGAAGCGGGGCGGCATTGCGGTAGGAAAAGGGTTTTATCTGCCGCCTTTCGTGCAAGCGAAAATTGGCTTCGAGCGAGTTGCTGCTGACCCTAACTACCTGACGATTAGCAATCAGCTTCAGCTAGGAGGGTTACGCTTTCAAATTTTCGGCCCAGCCAAGTATCTCAATAAAAAGAATCTGCTCGCCTTCGACTTTACCCAAATGGATTTAAGCGTGTTTGGACGATCGCTTTATCGGGGCAACTTTCGCGGCGGGCAGACCGAAGTCGCAACCTTTGAGCAAAAACCGATTGCCAAACTTCCTTTCTTCGGTTTTTTCCTAATCACCGAAGAGTTGATTGCGGCACGCGGTCGGGGTGGCGGCTTAGCGATTTGGAGCAGATGATTTTTGTGATTTGGTTTTTGTGATTTTACTGCTGCGCCAGCTTTTCCAAAAACAGCAGCACCGTTGCCTCAACTCGACGACGAGAGAGGGGCGCAATAAATTTATCCAACGGATTCAAATCCACAATCCATTTGCCAAATCGGATGCCAACAGGTTCTAGATGCTTACCCGAAAGCTCAGAGTGAGGCGGATTTCGGTCGCTCAAGTGGTTCAGCAGCCACCGCACATCGCTTTTCGTTTCGTCTTGATCTTGCACGCTGCCTGCAATCGTATCCCGATCAAAGGAGATCAGCGCGGTTAGGTTAAACAATCGACTGTTTTCGATCAGGCATTGCGTTTGTTGGCGGCTCGGATTCACGCCCAGCCCTAGCGCATCCACAATTCTGGCCAGCGGTTTGGGAATGGCGCTGTCGGTGTCGCTGATGTCTGGAGCTATCAGAATTGAGGCTTGATTCAAAATTCCAGTCCGACTCGGTAAAGCTGCGGTGACTTGAGTAATTGTTTCTGCTGCTTGTTTTGGCTGCAAGCAAACTCGGCTATTTTCTTGCCATTGATGATCGCTAAGTAATTCCAGCAGCGCTACATATTTGCAGCCTAAGCTATGCCCGATCCAGAAATAATTTTTAGCATCTCGATAAATCTCAGCACTGTAACCTGCTCGCTGAGCCATTTTGATCAGCACAGGACGTAGTTGGCGCTGCTCTTGTAGGAGTCCGGTGGCAACTAACCAATGCTGAAAAGTGAACCGAAACGGCAACGCGACAACGGTATACCCTGATTCAAAAATACTTTGTAGAAAATATCGGTAGAACAAGGTTGGAAGAGTGCCAAAGAATGCGCCACCAATAAAAAAGATAATGCCCTTCGGATTAGGATGCAGTGCTATCCAGCTAAACGAAAGGGGCTGAAATCGGAAGAATTGAGATGCCACAAGTATTTCCTTAATTAGGGTTGGTGAGACTTATTGAGAGTGAATCTTTGTAATATTTGCGAACAAAGATTCTGATAAGCTGAGAATGCCATCGGGGCGATTTTTGAACCGCCCTCACGATGAAAAAACGATCTGTATTTTTAAGCTGTAGGCTGGATTTGAAATTGCCAGTCATTAAGTTGGCACGACTAACGAAGCGATCAGGCTGCTGAACTCGGATGGAGAAGCCAGCGGATTCGCTTTAACTAAATCACCAAACTCAATGAGAGCCTGAATTTTGCTTAGCTCATTCGGGGCAACTGCTAATTTGGCAATCAGCTCTGCTTTTAGGGTCGCAATTGCAGCCGGATTCGTAGAAATTAAGCCTGGGAAGAAGGTGGGTTCTGGGTCGAGCGTATTTAACCCTTTCCCAGACGCGATTGCCAGCGGATAGTTGATTTGGTCAAAATCACCGTCTAAACCTGCGGGCGGCGGTGCGGGGAAGTCGTTGGGGAAGAAGGTTCCACGCATTTCTGGATTCAGCAAAACGCGGGCAGGGCGATTTGTTTGCGCTTTGAAGCTAAAGCTATTCAAATCAAAAATTGGCGGCAAGCTCAGCACCACATAGCCGCGAACTTCCAGTTGAGGCACAGGCGCAAAGAACAGCGCTGGTTTAGGCAACAATTGGAAAGAAGCCGTCTGCCCTGCTGGAATGGTAAAAGAGGTGCGGAAGCGGGTTGTGCTGCTGTCTCCATAGAGTTTTAGATTCAGGTTCGCGCCTGCAATGTCATAAATCGCATCTGCTTGGTCAAACAGCGACCGATTGGGATCAGCAGGATTGGGTCGGCTAATGAAAAACTCTAGCTGATAGGCTAAATTAGCCGTTTCCAGGTTAGAAAGCGTTAGAAAATAACCTTGAACAACACGACGAGCCACAGCAGCACCAACGGGATCAGCAACCGGGTCGGTGACAGGGGCAATGCGTTTGACGAGTAACTCAAAGGTTGAAAGTTCCATTATTTACTCCTTGAAGGGATGAGAAGTGAGAAATTAAAACAAAAGCGTTTTATCTATCCGCGATTCTGGCTAATTCCTGTCTGTCACCACAGCACCCACGCGGGTACTTTTTATCGCTAATCATTTAGGATGACTCTAGCGATCTGATGTGAGTCATGAAATGATCTGTTTAGATCCTCGGAATCTTCAAGATTTCGGAGATCTTGCGTTCACAATTATTTAGGGTTGCTGTATTTAATTAGATGCTGTGCAGTATCTAAACAGTGATCAGAATCTAATTACCAGATTGATTCCATCGCGTATTTCACTGACCGATCCCTGGAAAGATCTGCGTTTAGAGAACTTGTTTGAAGAACTTGTATAGCTCGCCGCAAATTGAACTTTTGAGGCTGAACTGCCCGTCCTGAAATTTTACAGTTTGTAACTTTTTGAAGCGATGAATTGGGGCTGCAAAGCCGTAGACTAAGGATCTACCAATTGCAGTTTTCCGGTGAGCTTCAATAGCTTCAAGCGTTGTTTTAAGCCAAATCTTAGTAAGCCCTATGTTTCCAACCCATCGCCCTCGCCGTCTGCGTCATCATCCTCAGTTGCGTCGGATGGTGCAAGAAAATGTTCTGACCACCAGTGATTTGATCTACCCTTGTTTGCCGTTCTGGGCGAAGGGGTCGCTAACGAAGTGCGGTCGATGCCGGGGGTCTATCAGCTTTCGATCGACAAAATCGTTGAAGAAGCCAAAGAAGTCTACGATTTAGGCATCCCTGCCATCATCCTGTTTGGCATCCCTGCCGACAAAGACGCAGAGGCAACGGGCGCATGGCATGATCACGGCATTGTGCAACGGGCCGCTACTGCCGTTAAGCAAGCCGTCCCCGATCTGGTGGTAATCGTTGATACCTGTCTCTGTGAATATACGTCTCACGGTCATTGTGGCTACTTAGAAGTCGGCGATTTAACAGGACGTGTCCTCAACGACCCCACCCTAGAGCTACTTAAAAAAACGGCAGTCTCCCAAGTCAATGCTGGAGCCGACATCATTGCCCCTTCCGGAATGATGGATGGGTTTGTACAGGCGATTCGGTCGGGACTCGACGCCGCCGGTTTTGAAGACATCCCGATTCTGTCCTACGCCGCAAAATACGCCTCTGCCTACTACGGCCCGTTTAGAGATGCCGCCGAATCAACTCCGCAGTTTGGCGATCGGCGCACCTATCAAATGAACCCAGCCAACGGACGAGAAGCTATCAAAGAAATTGAACTTGATATTGCTGAAGGTGCAGACATGCTGATGGTGAAGCCTGCCCTTGCCTACATGGACATTATCTGGCGGGTCAAGCAAGCTACGAACTTGCCTGTTGCTGCCTACAACGTGTCGGGCGAATATGCCATGATCAAAGCCGCCGCCCTGAATGGCTGGGTCGATGAGCAGCGGGTCGTCATGGAAACGTTGCTCGGTTTCAAACGGGCTGGAGCCGACTTAATTCTCACCTATCATGCCAAAGATGCGGCTCGCTGGTTGGATTAAGTTTGTGAAATTCAATTAGTCAACTGGGGCATGGAGGCAAATCTTCATGCCCTGTTTTGTACTTACTTGAACAAGTTAAGAATTTCAAGTTTTTCAACAGAAATCTTGATCTGATTGTTAGATTTTGATAACTTGAGAGGCAGTTATCGCAACGTGGCTGTGCGAGGCTAGGGTTTATGCGGTTCGAGTTCCCATCAGTCCTTCACTCAAGTTTCTAGAGTTTCAGTATTTGCAGTTTGATTTCTTGCAACTCAGGTTTTTACGGTTCAATCTCTTGTGAGGGTTGTCGATGGCAAAGAGAAGGCAAAAGGCAGAGAATCGAAAGACTTGTAAATCCTCTATCTTCTAATCAATCTCTGTGTTTCTGCTTTCAGCGCTGCCTGTAAGTAAGTTTGTCGCGGCACGATAGGGTAAAGCCTGTCAAAGCAGGCTGAGTAAAATTTGAGTCCAAACACTGGGTTCAAACACTAGGCTTTAGCCATCAGTCCGCCATCCAAGCGCGGGCAAGTCAATCGCACCAATGAATAGGGTTAATAGCGACGCACTTTGAAGCAGACTCTCGTTGTCTTGCCTTCTTTTGCTCGTTGCCTTTTTGCCTTCTGCCTTCTGCCCTCTACCTTTCACACTATTGTTCTAACTCGCGGGTCAAAAGGGTATGAACCAAATTAAAACGAGTCAGCGTTCCGATGCTGGCGTCTTTTCACAGTCGGAACTTTCCACAATTATCGGCACTTTACTGCATTTTTCTGATCCTACTTCAACGTTTATTTCAGATCTGGCTGGCGTTACTTCCGTTGTCAACTATCGGCTTGGCGATGAAATTGTAGCTGAAGATCAAGATGGCGTTGCAAGTCATGTTGCACTCAATCATGTTGCGCTGAATACAGAGAGCAATGCTGTTTATATCAGCAATCCAGGCGATTCTGCATCAAATTCATGTGTTAATAATAGACAAAACCTTCTAAGTAAGTATTCTGCTTTACATATCATCTATCAAGGTCGAATACGCCTGCTTTCGCATAGTCGTTTCTGTCAACGCGAAGTCACAGTGCAGTTACTAGAAGCAGAAGATCAGTTTGGGGCTGAAGCGCTGTTTTTGCCCTCTTTTCCCACTTATCGTGCTATTGCGGCCAGTCCAACAACGATCATTCGGATTCCGGCAAGCGCTGTTAACGCCTTCATCAATCGAGATGCCGATTTCCGTCAACAGTTTTTGGAAACCCTGCAACAGCGGGCCCGTTTAATGTTTTTCAAAACCCAGACGCTGCTGTATGCCTGCCCGAACCATCAAATCAAACTTTTATTACCCTACTTGATGGAGCAGCAGCTTCCGGCAGGAACCCAGCTTGCCGAGTGGATGTCCGCTCATCCAGGATGCTATTGGCTGCGTCAAGGACAGATCAATCCACTGCCGTCTGGCATGGCGCTGGCAATCGGCGACCTTTGGCGAGATGCACCGAAAGATGGGCAATCGAGTCTGGCGAATGCCGTTGCTGAGACTGATCTATGCCTCGAATGGTTGCCTGCTCAAGACTGGGAGTCGGTTGTCAGCCTGCTGCCAAGCCTTGCTACCTTGAGTGCAGATGTCCTTCAACAAACAGGTGAAGCCGCTCTTGGATCAGCCTGTCCCAATCCTCTGCCCAGCCCGCGCAGCTTTACGCCTGCCCTGCATTGGATCAAGCCAGAACCGCCTGAACTTCGATCATCATCCCCCGCCAAACCCCAGCCTGCCTTCCCGAAACCGATCCGGCGGCGCGTGTTGGATGCCTTCGCTCGCTATCCCTGGGTCGGTCAGCAAAGCTCCTCAGATTGCGGTGTGGCTTGTTTGGCCATGGTGGCTCGCTATTGGGGTAAGCGCTTTCCGCTGCCTGCCTTACGCGAGTGGGCAAATGTGGGACGCAACGGGGCTTCACTGCGCAGTTTATCTAGAACATCAGAGGCGCTGGGGTTTCATGCGCGTCCGGTGCGAGCAAGTTTGGGTCGATTGGCAGAGCAGCCTAATCCCTGGATTGCTCACTGGCAGGGAGATCATTTTGTCGTGGTCTATCAAATCAAAGACAACCAAGTGATGATTGCTGATCCAGCGTTGGGGCCCCGCATCGTTTCTCGCCGCGAATTTCAAATGTACTGGACGGGCTATGCGCTGCTGCTTGAGCCGACCGATCGGCTACACAATACTGAACTTCGGCAAACCTCTCTCGGCCGTTATTTCAGCGCCCTGTTGCCCTACCGTGGGCTGATCGTGCAAGTCGTGTTAGTGTCGCTGTTGATCCAAATTTTTGGCTTAGTTAGCCCCCTGTTTACACAAATTATTCTTGATAAGGTGGTAGTGCAGAAAAGCCTGCCCAGTCTGAATGTGTTTGTGATGGGGCTGCTGCTGTTTGGACTGTGGAGTGTGGGCATGGGAGCAGTCCGCCAATATTTGCTGAGCTATTTCTCCAATCGGCTGGATTTAACCTTAGTCAGCGGATTTATTCGCCACACGCTGCTGCTGCCGCTGAAGTTTTTCGAGTCGCGTCGCGTCGGAGACATCATTACGCGGGTTCAAGAAAATCAAAAAATTCAGCGATTTTTGATTGGGCAAGTGGTGATGGCGTGGCTAGATGTCCTCACTGGCTTCGTTTACTTAGGGCTGATGCTGTATTACAACCAGCGGCTTACTTTGCTGATTCTGCTGCTGATTCCGCCGATGGTGCTATTGACGCTCGGTGCAACTCCCCTGCTGCGCAAAGTTTCCCGCGAAATCTTCAAAGAAGTTGCCGATCAAAACTCGGTGCTGGTGGAAATGATTACCGGAATTTCGACACTGAAAGCCGCCGCCGCCGAACAAGAAATTCGCTGGCGTTGGGAAGATCATCTGACTCGTCAAACGAATACCGTCTTTCGCGGGCAAAAGCTCGGCATTGGCTTACAGGTGATGAGTGGCTTGATTCGTACTGTGGGCAGCGCTGCACTGCTTTGGTATGGGGCGAAGCTGGTGATTCAAGACGAGCTGACGATTGGGCAATTTGTCGCGTTCAACATGATGATGGGTTATGTCCTGACTCCGGTGATCACGTTGACTAATCTCTGGGATGAACTTCAAGAAGTTTTGATTTCAGTTGAGCGCTTGAATGATGTTTTTGAGGCTCAACCTGAAGAGGCAGAGAGCACAAGCCTGATTTTGCCGCCGATCCAGGGAGCCGTCCAGTTTGAGAATGTCACCTTTCGGTATGGCGACGATGAAGACCACAACGTACTACAAAATCTGTCATTTCAGGTGAAACCCGGAGAAACGATTGCCATTGTTGGACGCAGCGGCTCCGGTAAAAGTACGCTGGTGAAACTCCTAGAAGCACTGTATTTGCCAACGCAAGGGCGAATTTGGATCGATGGTCATGATATTCGGCATGTGTCGCCGCAGTCGTTACGGTCTCAAATGGGCGTTGTGCCGCAGGAATGCTTTTTGTTTTCCGGCACAATTTTGGAAAATATCACGCTCTACCGTCCTGACTTTACGCTAGAGCAAGCGATTGAAGTGGCAAAACTAGCAGAGGCCCACGGCTTCATT
Organism: Cyanobacteria bacterium RM1_2_2; assembly: GCA_012033495.1. Classification (GTDB taxonomy): domain Bacteria; phylum Cyanobacteriota; class Cyanobacteriia; order Elainellales; family Elainellaceae; genus Elainella. The sequence continues at coordinate 14,145 of JAAUQT010000085.1, forward strand.
CAGTCTCTGCCACTCGGCTACGGCACCAAAGTGGGCGAACGGGGTTCTACCCTATCAGGTGGGCAACGGCAGCGAATTGCGATTGCTCGTGCGCTGTTGGGCAACCCGCGCATTCTGATTTTGGATGAAGCGACTAGCTCGTTAGATACGGAAGCAGAACGGCGGTTTCAGCAAAATTTAGCCCAAATTAGTCGAAATCGAACGACATTTATTATTGCCCATCGTCTTTCCACCGTTCGCAGTGCTGATCGAATTCTCGTGCTCGATCGCGGCATTCTCACCGAGCAAGGCAGCCATTCTGAGTTGATGGCACGCCAAGGACTCTACTACCATCTCGCGCACCAACAGCTTGATTTGTAGCCACCTCGTCATCTCGTCAATTCGTCATCTCGTCAATTCGTCATCTCGTCAATTCGTCATCTCGTCAATTCGTCATCTCGTCAATTCGTCATCTCGTCAATAGAGAAGTGCTATGACAAGCTGCTTATTCAGTGAACTCAGCGTAAACTGCACGCGAATCAACATCAAATTGCCGTAAAAGTTTCATAAAGCTTTCATGAAGTAGTGAGTATGAGTATGACCTACTACAGAAAAATCCTTAAAATTACTTGTCAAGGAGAAGGGATTGAATCTAAAAAAACTGCCAAGTTGGCAGAATCAACCTGTCAATCGAACTAGCATAGCTACGAAGGGCTATAGACAGCCAGCCACTGAAAAGCCACCAGAAAGTTGCAAGAGGAGTGAACTGGATTGGATACGGGTAGTCTTCAATTCTCTCAGCGTACCGTCTCTTAAGGCGTCTCAAAAATTTTCACCACCTGAAATCAAGCAGAAGGTTTTCCCATCGCTAAAAGCGTTGAGATTTACGTTCTATCTACATCCTGAATTGTCATTTTCAAACTGCTTGTGATTAAGCTTTCGTAAGTTCTTTGAAGAACTCACCGCTGCCTTCTGCTTTTTTCTTAACTTAGCGTTCACTGAGCGATAACTTTGTGTAGATGATGACACAATTCTAAAATTCGCATGTTTGGGCGTCACTTATGAATTACTTAAATTCTCAAGATCATTCTTCCTCCAAACTGCCAGGAGGATTTGCGGATAATCTGTTGCTTGCTCACTCTGGTTTAACCGAAGATTTTTTGGCTGATCTAGACAGTTACGAAGCAGCAAGAATTTATGGCGGTGTAGCTTCTCCCCAGCAACCACCGGATGCGGAGACACGGGGCATCGATCCTGCCAACCAGCAGCCGAGTTTTGATCGAAGCCGGATCTCTCAATCCTATTCTTCTCAACGTTCTTCTAACTATTCTGCCGCTCCAGAGGTTTCCTCCTTGGGAAATACTCATCACCCCGCAGCGTCGGGCATCTATCTTTGGAGCGAATCTCTGCAAACCGTTTTGGATCAACCTCCTGCGGCTTTGCCAGCCCGTCTGATGCTGGGTGGTGTGGTTTTTGGCACTCTGTTTGCAGCTTGGGCCTGGTTGGGGCAGGTTCAAGAGGTAAGCCATGCTCAAGGCAAGTTAGCGCCGCAGGGTGAGGTGTATAAAGTGCAGCCGCTGACCCAAGCTGAACTCGCCAAAATTGTGGTGGAGGAAGGGCAGTCGATCAAAAAGGGGCAAGTGATTGCCGAGTTGGATAGCCGTCTGGCGATAGTCGAAATTGAACGGCTGGTGCAGGCTCGGAATGGATATCAGCTTCAGTTAATTCAAACCCGCAATTTAATCGATCGAACTTACCTGGAAGGGCGAACTCGTCAAGCAATTGCTGAAGCCGAAGCGCAAGCCCAGCAGGCTGCTATTGCTCAATCTGTCACTGATGCAGCGACCAATCGTGAAATGCTAGCTCAATTGGATGATGAAATCGCTGCCTATCAAGTTCGGTTAGGGCGGTTGAACCCACTCGTGCAGGCAGGGGCACTGGCGCAAGATCACCTATTTGAGGTGGAACAATCTTTACGAGATCGCCAGCAAACCATTACCCAAACGCAAGGGAAGCTTGAACAATCCTTGTCTCAGGCTGATCAAATGCGGGCAGGCTTGGCGCAAAAACAGGCGGAAGGCGAAAGGAGCGTGCTGGAAGTCCGCCAGCAGGTGGAGAAGCTGGAGTTAGAAGCCTCCCAACTGGCTGCAAAAATTACCGAAACCGAAACCCTGTTGAAAGCAGCCCAAACGAAATTAGCGCAAATGTTTCTCTATTCCCCTGTGGATGGAACCATTTCAGCGCTGAATGTGGATCACCAAGGAGAAATTGTTCAGGCAGGACAAACCATTGCTGAAATTGCGCCTAACCATGCGCCGTTGGTGCTATCGGCCGTTTTACCGAGTCAAGAAGCGGGGCTGGTGAAAGAAGGGATGCCTGTACAGATGAAGTTTGATGCCTTTCCTTATCAGAACTATGGCATCGTGTCGGGAACAGTTGAATCGATTTCTCCAGATGCTAAATCTGACGAAAAGCTTGGCGTTGTTTATCAAGTGAAGATCTCACTCGACCAGGCAGGACAGAATCAGGCAGCGATTTCCTTTAAAGCAGGACAAACAGCAACGGCTGAAATTGTGGTGCGGCGGCGGCGAATTATGGAGATTCTACTAGAACCTATTCGGAAGCTACAAAAGGGCGGCATTAGCCTGTAACCAGTGTTGGATTTTTGATCATTCATTTCGTTCTATAGGAGGTCGATGTGATGAATTCAATATCAAACAATAAACTCGATAAAGCAATGACAACTGAGCAATTCACCCAAGTTGTTGATGCAATTCTAGAAGGCAAATACTCTTGGGCTTGTGTGTTAATTCTCCGATTTGCTGGATATAATCCTCTGCACTATATTCCTTACCGCACCTATAATCGCTTAATGAAAGATAACAGCCGAGACTATCCTAAAGGTGACCATTGCAAAGCAAAATTGTTTCAGAATCAACCCCTATCTCAACAGGATTTTAAGAAGGTTCATCAGATTCAAGATTTAGCCTACTCAGAAACACTAAACTCGTCGCAAAACCTGAATCGGGGCGGCTATGCGCCAGCCTATTTTGATGCTTATGCTTACCGAGAATGCTTCAATTTCAAGGTATAGCGATTATATGAGTTGATTATTCCCCAGCCTACACACCCTCCTGTTTCAATTCACCTACACCCTGCCAAGCTCTGATTGAGTGAGGCTTTTTTTATTGGGATTTAGAATTAGTAGAACAATAATAAATCTGCCAAGATGGCAACAGGAAAACAGCGAAATTGCTTACTCTATAAACATCAACTGAAATAGAGTTGATGAAGACAGAAAACCTTGCTCTCTGAAGGAGAAACTCAATGTTTATCGCTGATCTAAACTATCTAGAAGCTGTTGATACCAATGTTGCTGGTGGTTCCTATCGTCCTGGTAGCAACTTTTACTTCGACAAAAAAATCTACATCGATGAGTACGTCAAGAAGAACGTATACAAAGATGTTTACGCTTTTGCGTATGTGTTTGGAAACACAGCGGATGCCGAAGCAGTTGCGGATGCTTATGGCGACAACAGCCTATCTGAGACGTTGACTGTCACCAAGGCAACTGGCTATAGCTCTAACTCTTATAGTGGATCGCTCTCTGCCGTTTACTAATAGCTCCAAAGTTTTGACGGCACACCCTGACTAATGGGGTGAAGTTCAACCTCTATGAGGAGAATTACATCAATCGTCGGAAGTTCAGTTATTAAATGGGCTTTCGACGATTTTTGGCTAAATCACATATTAGGAACGAAGATGAATATCCATGATTTAGACTTTCTAGAACTTGATCGAGGAAACTCTATTGTAGGTTCACGAAACGTATACGCCTACGCTGAAACTTTCGCTCTAAAGAATCTTGCTGATGCTGAGGCAAGTGCTACGGCTTACGGCGAAAATACGCTAACAACGACTGAAACTTCTACAAATGTGAGAGCCAGAACTTATTCTACGAGAAGTTCTGCAACTGCCAAAGCAGAAGCTTATGCTGTGGTTCCGCACGGATATCAGCGGGCTTTCCATGAAAGCAGATCTTTATCGGTGCATACGGTGGTTACTTCTTAGCGATGGGCGAATCGGAATTCGTTGAAGTAATTTGACCAATTGCTGAAAGCTATTCGCTGATAAATGGGGTGCATTTTTTCAACAGGTGTTTTCAGGAGGTTCAGATAATGATCCAGTCTAACGCTCACCGAATGTTGACTGACTCGACAAGATCGAGCAGTGTTTCTAGCAGTTCTTCCTTTGTCAACGACACGGGGGCAGGAGCCAGCAGTGAGGCTAGCGCAACTTTTTCTGGTGAGCAAATCAGCAGCAGCCAAGAGATCTCTACACCCGGAGCAGATTCAAGCAGCAGCAGTAGTTTGGCAGCAGCTTCACTGCAAGAAACCACAGTCAAAACATCGGTAGAAGCTCCCATATCTTCCACTACTCAAGACAGCGAGATTACAAAAAAAAAAGTAGACTCTTTAGAACCAGATGAAAACACAATTGATAACAATACAGATATTTTGAGTTCAGGTTCTACTCATAGCTCTAGTAACTCGACTTCAGTTGTGAATGATTCGGGCGCAGGCAGCAACAGCAATGCTTTTGCCACCTCACCGACTGGTGAAAGCAGCAGCAGTGAAACTATCTACACCCCTGGAGCCACCTCTAGTAGTGGTAGCGCCTTTGGCAGCGCCTCTGACAACACTCTTCCCGTCACGGATGCTGCTGCCTCTACGGGCGACAGTGCAGATTCGGTTCTGTCTATCCCGATTCCTACCCTGACGCTGACGCCCATCACCGTTACAGGACGGGTCATACGAGGGACGACAGCCAATGATCGACTGCTGGGTAGCCAACAAAATGATCTGCTCCGATGCGGCAGTGGTAACGACCGAGTTCGATCGGGTGAGGGTCACGATCAGGTTTTTGGGGGTGTGGGCAATGACACCATGACTGGCAACAGCGGCGATGATCGGCTGTGGGGAGGAGCAGGCAATGATCGGTTACACGGTAACGCAGGCAACGATCACTTACAGGGAGGTAGCGGACAAGATACATTGATTGGTGGTTCGGGGCAAGACAGGTTAACTGGAGGCGCAGGAGCCGATTTATTTGGATTGGTTGCGGAAACTTCAGCGGCTGAGTTTGCAGATGTCATTACAGATTTCAGTTCGGCGCAAGGAGACAAACTGAAGCTCCTAGGCATCTCTTTCAGCAATTTAGAGCTAATCAAATTTGATTCCGACAATAACGGCATTGAGGACGCAACTCTGATTCGCTCTAGTATCAATGACAACATACTTGCACTCGTATTGAATACTGTGGATGCAACAGGTAGAATAACGCTATCCGCTTCAGATTTCGTCTAGCTGGCTTCGTCACTCTATTCGTGGTTTTCCTTGGTATGGCAACCGTTAAGATGATCGAGACAAAAAATCTGAGGGCTGCACCCCCAGCTAGGAATTTCACCTCTACGTTGATTAACCTGACAATCGTTGTTCATGCAATGCCGTGCTTCGACTGCGCTCAGCACTCAGAAACGCTCACACTCAGAGACGCTCAACACTCAGAAACGCTCAGCACTCGGAGACCAGCACTCAGAAACGCTCAGCACTCGGAGACCAGCACTCAGAGACGCTCAGCACTCAGAGACTAAGTGGGTTGAGCGCAGTCGAAACCCAATCCCAATGTTGCGGATTCTGTTGCCGTTTGATAGGTTTAATTAGCTTTTCAACTGCTATGGCTTCCCTTCAATTCTCCTTGCAAAGACCAACAGCCCCTTAAAAACACAGCCCAACGATTGCAAATACTCTCGGACTGGACTCATGCAGAAATGTTATATCCTAACTCAACCGATATTGATGCAACAGGCATTGATGCAATGGTCAATTTCTCTGGTATTCCGCTACAACTTGAAACAATTGTTGATTTCCTGAAGCAAGAGGTCGCGTTAAAGGGTGTCTGTCAAGGGATCTTGCGGCGTCAAATTGTTGAACAATCCACTCAAGAACGAAACATTTTTGTAACACCAGAAGAAATTCAGGCGGAAGCAAATCGACAACGCTACCAAAACCATTTGGAAAGTGCTTCTGCAACGTTCGCTTGGTTGTCTGATCAAATGATCACCTCAGAAGATTGGGAGATGGGCATCCAGTATCGTCTCCTCTCTCAAAAACTGGCTGAACACCTGTTTGGGGGTGAAGTTGAACGCTACTTAGCAGAACATCGATTCGATTTTGAACAAGTTTCGCTCTACAGAATTGTTGTTCCTTATCAGCAGCTTGCTCAAGAGTTGTTTTACCAAATCGAAGAGCGAGAAATCAGCTTCTATGAAGCCGCTCATCTCTACGATATTGACGAAAACCGGCGGCTTCAGTGTGGCTATGAAGGAAAATTGCATCGCTGGAACTTCAACCCCGAAATGGCAGCCATCATATTCGGAGCACCCGTTGAGCAAGTGATGGGCCCCTTTCCAAGCGAACAAGGGTATGAATTATTGGTTGTTGAAGCGTTTATTTCACCTGAGTTAACCGAGGAGATGCGCCAGGAAATTATCAACCGCATGTTTCAAGAATGGCTGACTCATGAACTTGAGTATCGAATGTATCACCAGCCTGAACATTAAGTGATTTCGAGGGGTCAGTGTAGCTGCGCGGCGCTGCTACGAGACGCTGATTATGAGACGCTGACTATGTAGACTCCGAACGGCTGTCTCCACTGTTGCAGTGGTCGTTTGTAATGGTTGGTGTAATGCTTGGTGTAATGCTTGGCAAATCACCTGGCTCGGCTGTCTCCACCAATCTTCAAGGAGTTCAACTACTTTTTAGACACCCGTCCTCGGTTCGATTTGAGCCGCCAGTAGCCCAACAGCAATCCAATCACCACGGTTCCGCCAATCTCAGACGGCTCAGGTACAGGTTTGGCAGATGCGCTGGCTCGGTTGGTTTTTGTTTCAACCAATCTGAGTTGCACCGAAGCGTCAAATTGCCGAGCGTAACTGCCTGCAAATGCGCTAACCGCAAAGCTGTTCTGAGGCTGGCTAGATTTCTCTTTCAGCAAAGGAAAGAGGCTGACATTGGGGCTGGAGGCAACTTCGATTTTTGCGTCACCTGCCGAACTGACCTGACTCGATACACCAAATGCATCTAGCAAATTTCCGCTAGCGTCATCAAAGAGTTCAAATTGGATCAGGCTTGCCGCAGCCGTAGTTTCAAATTCAGCATCATCGATCGAGCTTGCCAAATCCGTGAAAGTAAGAAAATCAAACGAGAAGGTTTCCCGGCTGCCCACTGAGAAAAAACTGGCGATTCCAGCGACTCCAAACGCATCCCCTCGATAGTCAAAACCGCTGCCTTGAGTTTCTCCTGTCACGAGATTAGCGCCACTGTTTACAACAAAATTGGCATCGGCATCCGCTTCAGCCACGACGCTACCCATCCCCGAATTCTCGATTGCCTCAGTCGCGGTGTCGGTAAACGTAGAAAACCGAACGGGTGAATGGCTAAAATTACCGAACACAACTTCTGACTCAGAGCGAGCAAATGTAGCTGCCTGACTAGGAGCCGCGAGAAAGGCAGAGGTCGCAGAGGTGACTGCGATAGGCGCGACCCACAGACAAAGCTTCTGAGCGACACCAAATGTTGATTTCATAGTTTTTCAATCTTAAGTAATGAAAAAATAGACTTTACCTACAAATTGTTGGAAACACTGAGATATTAGGTTGAGTTTGATGAGAGAACGGTGAATTGCTCGTTGAGTTTGA
>JAAUQT010000086.1 GCA_012033495.1 Cyanobacteria bacterium RM1_2_2
AGCTAAAAAAGTGTGGATCAGCAGGAGGAAACACCCGATCAGGACGAACAATCGATTTGATATGTCGATTAGTAATAAAATCAGTTTCAGCTCGTTTCGTGAAGTTTTCAATTTGCAATCCTGCGGGTCTGACACCATGCCCAGAAGTGCCAAACATCAGCCAGTTCACACCCACACCAGGAGTTGAAGCAAACTCATCGAGTGTGTCTTTGAGGTCACTCTCTACAGTGGGAATAGGAATTCATCGAGATCGATGAAAGCAATCCATTCAGAGTCTTGCGAGTAGGTTTGCAAACAATGTTTGTAAGCCGGAAGCTGCCCAGGTGCGACCGGCCAATCATGCAAAATTACCTCACCTGACTCAAAATAAGGATACAAAATTCCGATAGTATCAATGCCATCACCATTGTCATATAAATAGAACTTCTGTACACCCACTAGCTTGTGAAACTCCAACCATTCCAACAGATAGGGAGCTTCATATTTCATGATGGCGCAAATACTAAGAGTAACCCTTAGAGACATGAAACCTCCGAGACAACTCCAAGAAATATGTTAAATAAAACTTGAAAGTGTTTATGATTCCTTCCTTCAAAAACTACTCTTTTGAAAAACATAAGCATCATGATTTTGTTAAAGATCAAACTTTCCATGGTGTAGTGCTTCAAAAGCTCAATGTCCTTGAGAGTTGGAATATGACTGCAAATAAGCTCTTTAAAGCTTGCTGAAACAGATTTCTAAAATTGTATTTCTTCTCTGCGCTTACAAAAGGCTACTACCCAGATATGCAAGGGACTTTGTAGTTTTAGAAGCTTTAAAGTATCCATAAAACGCGCAAGACTGATCGGCAAATACAGCTTCTAAATGAACGATACTTTGGTCAGGCAACTGATTCAAATTCAGAGTACCTCGAAAGCCAAGTACAGGACTGTTAGTGATGAACTGATAAGTCTTCAACACATCAGGACGTGAAAGGTTAACTGGAATTTCTGCGACTACCCTATTTTGCAAAGCTGCCCGAATTGCAATAACTGGGTTTCGCTTTGCAATTACCCAACCCGATACAAAAAGCATTGAGCCGTACACTGGACGGTTGACTTGAGGATAATCAAGGTAGCCTGTCCATAGCAAACTGCTGTCGCAGATAACTTCAACTTCTGGTACTACGGTAAATGATTTATCCATCACTCCCGGATAAGCTTCTATCGCCTGCTTCAGTTGCGGTAGAAATCGCTGAATTGTTAAATCTTCCACCTCATTGCGATCAGTGTATTCCATAAATTCCCAGTTTCTTGATGTTCCATTATCGGCTCTACCTCTGAGCATTTTTTGATGCATATCTTCTCTAGAACGAGTGAAATAGTGGTTGATTCTAAGCTTGCCTACAGAAACAGAATCGGTCAGCGCACTTGACAATGGCAAGTGGTTTTCTGTCACCGTCACACCATCTTTGCAGCTAAAAAAGTGTGGATCAGCAGGAGGCAACACCCGATCAGGACGAACAATCGATTTGATATGTCGATTCTCAGCAAAATCAGTTTCAGCCCGTTTCGTGAAGTTTTCAATTTGCAATCCTGCGGGTCTGACACCATGCCCAGAAGTGCCAAACATCAGCCAGTTCACACCCACACCAGGAGTCGAAGCAAACTCATCGAGTGTGTCTTTGAGGTCACTCTCTACAGTGGGAAATAGGAATTCATCGAGATCGATGAAAGCAATCCATTCAGAGTCTTGCGAGTAAGTTTGCAAACAATGTTTGTAAGCCGGAAGTTGTCCAGGTGCGACCGGCCAATCATGCAAAATTACCTCACCTGACTCAAGGTAGGGCTGCACAATTTCAGCAATATCATGACCGTCACCATTCTCGTACAGGTAGAATCTTTGCACACCCACTAGCTTGTGAAACTCCAACCATTCCAACAGATAGGGAGCTTCATATTTCATGATGGCGCAAATACTGAGAACCGCTTTCACTGACATAAAATTTTTGGTTAGAACTTTTGGTAATGATAGGATTTAGATCAAAATCGGCGTTTTCTTAAGAAAACGATCATCTGCAAAACATCTGTTTCGCTCCACTCTACACCAGCAATTTCTAACCCATTAAAGTTACTTTTTATATATTCTAGGGATATCGAAGTATCCCCATAGGTAACTTCTCCCTCAATCTTTTCTCTATCATGGGGGCAGAACGCAAATCCATTCCGATCATGCTCGTCTAACAATTGATTGATCTTATCACTTGAAAAATTAGGACTTTGATTAAGCACAAAAGTCCAGTATTCTTTAGGTCTAATGGTTAATACTAATATTCCTTCGTCAGACAAGTGATTTTTCAATGTTTCAATGGCAATTTTAGTAACCTTTTCAGAAAGATGTGTGAACACAGAGAAAGCTTGAATAAAATCAAATTTGAGGTTTGTGGGTGTTGGCAGGGTGCGAGGAATATAGTCAGATAAATAAAGGTTTCCGTGCAGGTTACAGCTATGGCAGATGGCAAGAGACCGATCCCATGGATCAACACCATATATGTTCTCAATGGGCACATACTTGTACAACAGGCGAATGAGTCTTCCCCATCCACAGCCAAAGTCTAAAACATTGCTCTCACTCATGGGCTTACAAACTAGCTCATGATACTTACCAACACTCAATCGAATAAAACTGATGCTTTGCTTAAGTAAAGCGTGATCTGCGTTGCCAGTCCATGAGATTTGAACATCCGCTGAAGGCATTTTAGGAAGCCAATTCATTAGATTTGAAAATTCAGGTGGTCGATCAACTTGAATACCTCCAAATACTTCTAGTGGAACATTCTCAAACTTCTTCTGCAATTGTTTTGTATTGAGAAGTGGAACTTGTCTATCAAGTTCAGACAAGATCTCTCTAATCTCTTGATGCATCGATTGATTTTCCTAATTAAGATGATTTCTGGACAGATTCTGTTAACTCAATTGCTGACTTGTTATGCTGCAATGAGGTGGTGCTGGGGTTGAAAAGGACGCAGGTTATACCAGTGGACAAATACGTGGTAAAAGCTCGGCCAATTCAAGGCTGAAGGAGCGAGCGAATTCAGTGACCAACCAGCATTGACCAACTCAAAGTAATTTCTCAGCAGTTCAGCGGATTCATCGACCCCTTCCTGATGCAGCGTCTCAAACGAATTTGTGCCATGAAATCGGTAATCATAGAGCGCTTCGGGGATGAAACAGGGTTCAGTCTGAATCAGACAACGTAAAAGGAAATCCCAGTCGTGACAATGCAGATAATGCTTGAATGCCCCCACTCGCTCATAAAGCGATTTAGTAAAAGCAAAATTTCCGCTTGAGATTCCCATGTTAAACGTCAGGCAGGCAAACCCGACGGAGGGAAATCGGGTAATGTTTTTCTGTTCTTGACAGTAGCGTTTGGCACGCGGATTGGTTTTGGTGACATCTTGATCCTCTGCATCGATGTAGCGAACGCCTGTAAACGCAAATTCGCTATTCTCACGAGTCATGGCTTGAACCATTCGTTCAATTCGCTCTGGGTGATAAACATCATCTGAATTGAGAATCGTCACGATTTGTCCGGTCGCCTGTTGAACGCCGTAGTTGATCGAGTTGTAGGCCCCTTGATTTTTTTCAAAACAAAAGAACTTCGTCCGTTTTGCAAATCTGTTTTGCCAATGAGGGCTAGCAATGATTCGCGTGATTTCAGCAACTGACCCATCGGGAGAGCAGTCGTCATTAATGATGACTTCAAGATGAGGGTAAGTTTGAGCCGCAACCGAGCCAAGCGAACGCGCTAGAAATTTTTCATGTTTATAGCAGGGTACAACAACTGAAACGAGCGGTGTTTTCATCTTGGACTCCTAGAAACTTTTAAAGCAATCGCTGATTTGGTTTTGTTGCAGTAGCTCACACGCTGTCTTGAGATGCCACTCTTTTTCGTCAATCAGCTTCTCTAGGGCAGCAATCGTAGACCAGAACTCGTTGTTGCGCTCTCCAGAATAGGCTCTCAAATGGTTGATTTGCTCTCTTGGAGAGGTCGATACAGCCTGGTGTAGCTGTTGGCGTTTCTCTGGTAATGCCTCTATCCCAGGCATGGATGCTGAATCGGGTTGGAGCGAAATCACCTGCATGAGTTGGCTGGTTCCGTCATTAAAAACTAAATCTAAATGCAAGTCTACCTGAGAGGTTATGTCACGAATCTCTACAACATCACAGAATCCTACCGTACTGTATGGGATGCCATAGGCATGGGCGACATCAGGACGAGGCAGATCAATTGGCACGCGCTTCAACACAGACTGACGACTTTTGATATCCACTGCAACTGCACCCAAATCAGTGCTGATCACCCAACCGTCAATCCTCAGCGCTTTTGTGTTCACTAAAGCGTTTATTTTAGGCGAATCAATGCTACAGCGAATGTTGGGAGTTCGGTTGGTCAAACTACTCACCACTTGGGCTTGTTTATACTCTAAAACTGCATCAATCGTTTGAATGGTGCAGCGACTTGCTTGTTCAATTGCCCCGATTCGTTGTTCTAACTGCGCTAAAAGGCGGTTGAGTTGCTGAGTATCTTCTATCGGCAGATATCGCAGCAAATCTAAGACCGTCCGCCAACGGTGGGTCGCGTGCAGGGCGCGTCGCGTCGCCTGTAGATAGGCATGTCCATATTTTTGATCTGGCTCCAGACGAGCGCCTTCTGCCCACTCATTCCAGGCGTTAATAAAGACCAGTTGCTCTTGTCCTACAAGACTCTGCGTTGCTTTTTCAATCGCCCCCCGTAGCCAAAATTCATAGGTTTCTGGAGTGGAGTTGAGAAACGCATGGGCAGATTGCTTCCGGCGGGAAGTGTTGTCAAAAGACGGCATGACGCCAGGAAAGGTCTTGAAGTTCGGCAGGGCTTCTGCAACAGCATTGATCGCCACTTCTTTGTAATCAAAAAACTGTCCCGTAAAGTTTGGTGCGGGCGCAGGGGGCGGCACAACGGCCCCTGTCGTTTCGTGAGGCGGAAATTGGACGGCTGAATCAAATCCTAAACTCGCTAAGTCATTCAACCCGGAGCGGATGCCTGAGAAGGTGGTGAGCATGATGCAAAGATGCACTTCACCCACGCCTTGAGTCCGAAACACCTCTCGCCACTGTCGGCTTGCCTCTAGGATGTTAGGAATCACATCCACTCGATAATGATGATCAGAGGCTTGTCATCAATTTTGATATACCGCTCGTCTTTCAGAACAGGTACCAGTTCTTCCGCAAAGGCTTGGTATTGCTCCTCAGAGTAGTCTTGAGCGATCAATATTTCATGCTCTGCGCCATCCCATCGCCTTGTCCAGTTTTCGTTGGCCCAACAGATGCAAAATGGAAAATCGGGCTTACTGCTGGCGAGCATATCGTCTAGGGGACGGTGCAGTAATCTTTTGCCTGCAAACCAATAGTAGTAGTAGCAGAATCCATAAATCCCATGTTGTCGGGCGAGATTTGCCTGTTCTTCCCTCACTTCTGGCAATCGCAAATCATAAAACCCTAGATCGGCAGGGAGTTGGGGTTGATAATGCCCATCAAATAGCGGTTTTGCGTTCGTAACATTCGTCCATTCGGTAAATCCTTTGCCCCACCATTGATCATTTTCCGGAATGGGATGAAATTGTGGTAAGTAAAAAGCAATCAGTCGTGGAATGGATTGGGATTGAGTGTGATCATGCTGATCGGAATGACCTCGATCAATGGAGAGCCGCTGTAGATGAGAAGTATCCTCTACTGTATTTGCGACTGCCGTATTTGTGACTGTATTTGTGCTTTCGAGGCTCTTAAAAGTTTGACGATGTTGGGTAGCAGGCTGTAACCGGTAGAGCCGTCCTTCCTGCTTTCCACAAGTTAAATAATGCTCAATTGCTCTATCTGTTGTTCTATCGGAATTGGCAAATCTTTTCCGTAAGTCAGGGTTGAGCGTTAAGTATCGTTCAGGATCAAAATCTGTGGGGAGTTCAGATTTTTTCTGTTCTAAAAACTGTTCTAGGGCAGCTTCGTTGGGAATGCGCCCTTCTATTTCGCCAAAAACCAACCAATGTTCATGAGCTTCTTCATCAGTTGAGAGCGTCTGTAAGTCCTCATAATATTTGAGGTAGAACTGCCAATCAAAGTGAGCATTCAAGGGTGTCGGTTCACTGGTAAATGCAACCAGCTTACTCAATCGATCCTTAAAATTAAACCGTTTAAGCCGAACTTGATTGGAATTAACGAGTTGACGATTAGAGTTGACTTCCATAACATTCTCACGATGATAATAGATACACGGGATGACGACTAAACTTTGATCAAAACCGAATACTGTAGTCTTCTCGATCGAGGGATAAATGGGGACTATAGCAAGGGTCTTGCTGAAGTTGCTCGCCCCATCGTTGCTGAAGGATGTCTTGCTCTTGCTGAAAGCGGTGGCGCTTTTCAGGGGTGTCTTCTAAGCCCCGACTCCTAGACTCGTGATGGTAAAGCTGAACGTGTGGTAGGCAAACGTTGCGACAACCCACCTGCTGCATCTTTAAGCAGAGATCAACATCGTTAAAGGCAACCGCCAGCGTTTCATCAAATCCACCAACTTGCTCAAATACGGAACGACGGCACATCATACAGGCTGCCGTGACTGCCGAGTAATTATTGACAGAGATAAGTTGAGAAACATAACCCCAATCATCACTAGGGAAATACCTGTGGCTATGCCCTGCTACGCCACCTACCCCCAAAACAACTCCTGCGTGTTGCACCGTATCATCCGGGTAGAACAGCAAACCACCGACTGCCCCAATCGAAGGACGCTGAGCCTGCTCCACCATTGCCTCAATCCAGTCGGGGGCGATGATTTCGACATCGTTGTTGAGGAAGAGGAGGTAGTTCCCAGAGGCTTCGGTGACAGCCAGGTTATTAATTTGGGAATAGTTGAAGGGAATATCCAGAGAGTAGCACTTGAGCCGCTCCGGTTCTTTCTGCTCCCATTGGGCAATAATACTGAGGGTATCTATTTCATTACTACCATTGTCAATCAAGATTACTTCATAGTTAGGGTAAGTAGTTTTGGTAAACAACGAATGTAGACATCGATCGAGAACAGTGCCTAGATTCCGAGTCGGAATGATGATGCTAACAGGCTTGTATTCAGTGATTGTATACCGCAGAACATAAACCCCTGGGCGATCGGGATGGGTTTCAATCCGCTCGATCGGTTCCTGTCGTCTCTGGCAAGCTTCTGTTAAGGCTCGCTGGGCCGCAGCATCGGCATAGGGCTTAGCGGAGAACAGGCCTGCCATCGAGTTTGCATGACTGCGCCAGTGATAAAGCACCTTGGGAATGTGAAAAATTCGCTCAGTTTGTTCGGTCAACCGCAACACCAAATCATAATCCTGGCTGCCCTCATAGCCCAGCCGGAAGCCGCCTATCTGGTTAACGATTCGACGCCGATAAACTCCCAAATGACAGGTGTACATGCGCGACAAAAACGAATCAGGACACCAATCCGGCTTGAAGAACGGATGGATTCGCTGCCCTTGCGAATCGAGCTTGTCTTCATCGGAGTAGATCATGTCTGCATCAGGATGGTGATTCAGCAACGATGCCACTTCATACAGCGCTTCTGGAGCTAGCACATCGTCGTGATCGAGCAGGGCAATAAACTCACCAGTTGCTTGATCAAGTGCTGAGTTAGAAGCCGCCGCAATCTGTCCATTTTCCGAACGGAAGACGACTTTAATGCGCGGATCACGGTTTGCGTATTCGTTCAGAATAGTGTGTGTGTTAACGTCGGAAACGTCGTCTGTAATACATAGCTCCCAACGTAAATAAACTTGATCTAACACTGATTCAATCGCCGCCCGCAGAAAAGACTCAGGCGGGTTATAGACTGGCATCAAAATACTAATCAGCGGTTGATATGCCAAACTCAGTGCCGCCTCTCGCATTGCTGAAGTTGGGCGGATGTAGGAGTGTTTTGCTCAATCCAGCGTTGATAATCCACGGATGCATCAGCGGCAGTTTGAGGGCGCTTCGCTAATTCTTGCTGCTGCAAGATCTCCCTGAGTCTAGCAATGATTTCCTCGTTCTCCGGCTGCAACTGTCGCGCTAACTGGCAGCAAACGAAGGCATCATCAAGCTGTTGGTGAACTAACAGCGCATCCACCAAACCGAGGTAAAGATCAACCGCATCGGGCTGAAGTTCAATCGCCTTGTGATAGTGCTCTGGATCAAGCGGATTTTGCTGAATGGCTTGCCTGTAATAAGCCAGCGCATTTGCCTGATCAAGGGCTGAACGTTGCTGCAAAGCATCTGCTAAATCGCCCAGCGCGTAGGGTAAATCGGGCTGCACTTTCAGCGCGGACTGGAAAGCAGCAATTGCTTGATCCCATTCCTGCAAGCGTACCCAAGCCCTGCCCAAATTGTAGTGCGTCCAAGCAAAGTCGGGATTGAGGGAAATCGCTGTTTGAAAAGCACTCGCGGCTCTCTGCCACTGCTCTAAGTGCAGAAAAGCGTCTCCCAAGTTGTTGTGTGCCCAAGAGAAAGCCGGATCAAGCCGAACTGCCTGCTCATAAGCCGTTACAGCCTCTGTCCAATGGCTCAAGCGACTCAAAACATCACCTAAGTTTTGCCAATCTTGGGCTGAATCTGGCTGCTGTTCAACCAACTTGCGGCTATAAACCAAGGCTTCCTGCCAGCGACTCAGATGGGTGAGGCAATCGTAGAGTCCTTGAATAGCATCGAGCCGTTCAGGAGCTAAATCCGCCAAACGCTGATAGCAAAGGTAAGCATCTTCCCACTGCTCCAAATCGGCAAAAGCAGCTCCCACAGTGGCATAAATCTGAGAATTCTGCGGATTTTGCTCAATTGCCAGCTTAATTGCCAACCGATACTGTTCAATTGCTGCTGATGGCTGTCCTTGCTGGGTTAAAACTGCCCCGATACCAACCTGCGCTTCACACAAGTTTGGGTTACGTTGCAGCGCGTTTTCATAGCAGTGATGAGCCGCCTCTAATTGTTCCAACCGCAGCAGCCGATCGCCGAGCAGACGATAGGCAGAGGCGTTTGCCCAGTTAGGTTGAAGCTGAAAAGCCCGCTGCCAGCAGTCCACAGACTGCACTTCTTGATCAAGCTGCTGCCACACTTCTGCGAGCTTCCAGTAAGCACCTGCAAAATTGGCATCCCGTTGAATCGCGGCTTGATAGCACGAAGCTGCATCCGTAAATCGCTGCTGGTCGGCATACAAACTGCCCAAACGCGCATAAACCTCAGCCGACGGAATCAGTACCAGAGACTTGTGATAAGCCTGTTCTGCTGCTGCAAACTGTTTCTGTCCCTGAAGCGAGCGTCCTAAAATCAGATAGGCATTAGCGGCTTCCGGTTCCAGCAAGTGAATCGCGTTCTGGCAGGCTGCCTGCGCTTCTTGCCAATCGCCCGCATTGCAGATCACACTTGCCTGCTGCAAATGAAAAGTCGCTTGCTCAAACCAGGAAGTTTTTTTGGTTTTTGTCTCTGGCTCAGCCGCTTTACGACGCTTCTTTTTGAGGGAAGCCTGCCGAATCGGTTCCGCAACAGCGCTAGAATTTTTACTGGAATCTGGACTGAAATGCGCACTGGCTTGATCGAGCGAAACTTGCTCTAGCGAAGCCACTTGGCTCAGCGCGATTGCCTGCCGATAACAGGCGGCGGCGGCTTCTAAATCTCCTTGCTGAGTCAGGGCTTCTGCCAAACATTCGTAGGCTTCAACTCGGCTTGGAGCAAGTTCAATTGCCTGCCGATAATGGATAATTGCTGCATCCAGATCCCCTTGCTGTAAGTGAAAATGCGCGGTTTGAAGGCAAACAAGGTCACAGTTCGCTGTATTTTGAGCAGAATCTTGAGTGGAATCTGCGCGATAACTTGCGTCTAAATGCCTGATATCGCTTGCCGTATTATCGGTTACATGCTCGGTTGCATGATGAAGAACCGTAGAATTGATAGATAGGTTCTCTTGGTGCTGAGCGGGTTCTCCATCAATTTCAATCGTTTGGTAGGAAGCCTCTGTCGAAAATTGCAGAACACGACCTAGATGGATCAATCGATGGAAAAAACCTTTGTTAGGCTTAGATGCTCTTCCAGTTGGGGTAGATGCAGAATAGATAGAAGCCGATACGGATGGATGGATGCCAGGCAGCAGATTTCGGAAAGGATTAGTCATAATCCGGTGACGCTATTAGGACAGTGAAGACGCTTTTTACTAAAAAAAGTTAAGCAGGATTGCGAAACACTTTTATTTATAAAAAACCGTGCCAAATCTCCTAGACACGAGCTACAGGCGCGGGTGATGGATTTGAACTAGAAGGATACAGAGTTTTTACAGGTTTTTCAACTGTTTTTTTAATCGGTTGAGTAGGGATTTTCAATTTACGAACAATGACTTGATAGCCCTGATAAACAATAGCCAGTTGATGTTGAGCAGAATCAAGGAAAGCATCAATGCCACGATAGGTTTCCTGCCCCGGATGACTCGGATCAATCCACTCATAGTCATCGAAAACCATCAGTCCACCAACCTTGAGCAGCCGCCAAGCCAAAGCTGCATCTTGCTGAACGTGGTGCGCTAAATGGCAACCATCAATATAAATAAAGTCATAGGATGCTGATGGTAAAGTAGCCAAGATTTGATGGGAGTCGCCGGTTAAACGAATCAACTTTTGAGCCGCTCCGGTTTGCTTCACATTTGCTTCAAAGCTTTCTTGAAAAAACAAATCAATACAGGTGAGTTTTGCCAACGGATGCGTCAACACATGATCGAGCAGCCAACACGCCGACATTCCCTCAAAACTGCCGATTTCTAACGCATGAACTTTGGGATAGTGGGCAAACGGTTTGAGATGGACTTCCCAAGTGCTGACATTGTGAGTAAACCAGTCGTGGGTAAACTGATAGTTGCGAGAGGCGGCACACTGCCAACCCCGCATCACAATTGCGTTTTGGTGTAACTCCGTCGCTGCTTCTAGCTCGCCTTGATCTGCCAGCAGATTACCCAAATGAGAATAGAGCCAATGATAGTCAGGGTGCTGCTGAATTTCCCGCCGATGTTCAGCAATTTCTTGATCTAACCGCTGTTGCTCAGTGAGGGCTTGCTGCACCTGTGCTCGAATAGCCGCATGATTGGGCTGCTGCAACACTGCCAAACTGTAAAAAATGACGGCTCCCGTAAACTGCTTAAACTGAAACAGCCGATCGCCAAGCTGCTTGTAAAACTCAAAGTTACGGTTCTCCGATTTCAGCGCCCTAGACTGCCGATAAAACTGAATCGTCTGTTTCAACCCCGATTGTCGAGCTTGCCGCCGCAGCGCATAGCCAAGGCGCGGATAAATCGCCACCAAATCGGTTTGAACATGGGGAATTTGCAACGCTGCCAAAAACACCGCCGCCGCCTTCTCCCAATGCTTTTGGTGCAGCAGCACCTGACCGAGGTGATAATACGTCCACGGAAAATCGGGATTGAGCTTAATCGCTCGATACAGCGCCCCAAAAGCCACCTGCCATTTTTGGTGTTTGATCAGCGTATAGCCCAGATTGTGATGCGCCCAAGACAACTGCGGGTTAAGCTGAGCCGCCTTATAGCAAATCGGCAGCGCTTTCTCCCAATAGCGCAGCTTCAGCAAAATTTCTCCCAAATTGAAGTAAGCCACCGCAAACTCAGGATTCAGTTGAATGGTCTTCCAGTAATGGGTTGCGGCGGTTTTCAACTGTTCTGCCTGTTCCGCGATTTTGCCCAATCCATAATGCGATTCAGCATGATCTGGATTCAGCTTCAACGCTTGCTGAAAGGCGTCCTTGGCGGCTTGCCAATGCTGTTGAGAAATTTCGGCAACGGCCAGGTTGTAAAAGGCTTCATAGAAATCAGGACATAGTTTGATGGCGCGTTGATAGCAATCAATTGCTTGCTCGGTTTTAGCCATTTGAATCAGAGCATTCCCCAACGTCAGTTGATTGCTCGGCGTTGCCCAATTTGGATTGAGGATCACCGCCCGATAGCGATAGGCAATTTCTTCGTCTCGTTGCCCCAATTGCGCATAAATTCCCGCCAAACTGCGGTGGGCTTCTGCATAGTGGGCGTCGTATTGTAGGGCCTGTTGATAGGCAGCAATGGCGCGTTGCCAATGGCGTTGCTTCACCCAAAGCGAGCCGACCCCCGCATAGATTTCAGCCAGCTTAGTCTGCGGCTCCAAAGAGCGACTGTGCCAAATAATCGCTTCTCGAAACCAGCCCATGCTTTGCAGCAAGCTGCCTAACGTGCGGCAAGCATCCGAGAAGTCTCCTCCTTGAGTCAGAGCAACTTCACAAGCAGTAATCGCGTTGTCTAGCTGAATGGCAAGCATCAGAAATCGGTAAAACGAAACAGCAACGCTCTATGGGAGGATAACAAGATTTTTCTAAAACGCTCCTAATTTCACATCACCTTTACATAACCTTTTGTAAAGCAAGACTGATGCAGCAAAATAGCCACAACCAGAGAAAATTCCAGCTATCCTGAGATCCCCATCACCGAGATGGCTCTGGAAGGCTGCCGTCACCGACTGCCCGTGAGTGAATTTTGCTGAATATATTGCAGAATTCCTCGTGCAATTGCGATGGCCATTTGGTTACGGAAGCTCGCATCTGCCAAACGCGGCGCATCTTCTTCACCCGTCACATAGCCTGTTTCCACCAATACCGCAGGCATTGAAGTATGACGCAGCACATAAAACCGCGCCTGCTTCACGCCTCGATCTCGCATATCCAAACTACTCACAATACTGTTCTGAATCACGCTAGCTAAAGCTTCACCATTGGAATAGTAGTAAGTCTCAATACCGTTTACATCCGGGCGTTCCATTCCCATCGAATTAGCGTGAATGCTGACGAACAAATTAGCGCGGATTTGCTCTGCCATTTGCACCCGTGGTTCTAACTCCACCTCCACATCACTAGAGCGCGTCAAAACCGCCTGAATGCCCTGCTGCTGCAACAGGGTAGCCACTTGCTGAGAAATGGCTAGCGCGATAGGAGCTTCCTGTAAATTGCCAATTCCAACTGCGCCCGGATCACGCCCACCATGCCCCGGATCAATCACGACGACAATTCGCCCATTGGGGATGACATTAGGCAAAGGCCGCACCGATGAATTCGCCGCTAGCCCTGTAGAAGGGGTAGATTGAGCCGCAGACGGTCGCCGCATTTCCAGCGCCAGCATTTGCGGTGTCACCAGATTCAGCGAACCAAACTGCACACCCGTAGCAGGCTGAATCGAAATTGCCACGGTTTGATCATCCACCTGACGCAGCCGCACCCGCCGCAGCGGATCAACCGGCGTCAACTGCGGCCCAGACACCCGCTCTGCTAACCGCGCCGGAGCCAGCGTCACCACATACATACCGCCTTGCCACTGCGCCTGATGCGAAACAGGGCGATCGGTTTGAATCAAAAGCTGACTGCCGCTCACATCTAAGTCAATGCCTTGCACGGTTGTCTGTTGCACCGTTGGCACGGTGGCAGGGGTAGGCGTTGCGGTTACAGCACGAACTGTTGCAGCCGTGGAAGTCGCCGTTACAACAGGACGAGCAGGGGCAGGAGCCGGCGTTGCAGAAGAAGCTGTTGAGGAGGAGGCTGAGGAGAGAGGGCGAGGCTGTGCTGTACGGATTGGGGTTGTGCGGGTTGCTGTTGGCGTTGACGTTGACGTTGACGTTGACGTTGGCGTTGGCGTTGCGGCGGCGGTTTGAGGCAACAGCAAAATTCGTCCCTGCTCGCCAACTTGAGCCTGCCAATCGGGGCTACGACGTGACACATCTAGGGTAATTTCAACAGTTTCATTATCTTGCTGAATTTCCAAATCATCAACGCCGTGGCGATCAATTTCGCGTTCGCGTCCTCGAAAGTGCGGCGATAACCGAGCGGTATCAAAACGAACCGTAATTGAGCCACCTCTGCGGCTGCGTTCAATCGATAGTTTGGGAGTGCTGCCCTCTGTATTAATCAACAGTCCCCCATCGGTTACTTCAATGCCGTTAATTTGGGTGCGCTGATTTTGAGCGTTGATCCTCTCAGCGTCAAGCATCGCGGCAGAACGATCGGTTGAGTGAGTTGAGCGAGTTGAATTATTAGCCGAATTCGAGCCAGCAGCACGAGCGCGACTCTGAGATGAAGATGGACTAGCAGCAGATAGGTCTGGCGTTTCTGAGGTGGACGTAGTAGTAGAGCCTGCTGGGTTAACAGTTGGTGAAGGGGCTGTTGCTTGGGTTAACTGCGGCTGCGGCAGTTGCACCGTCCATTGGGTGGGGGAAACGCCCCGAAACCTGACCTGCTGTGGATCAAGCGTGTAGCCCGGAGCAAGCTCCACCACAATTCGAGTCGTCTGCGTGTCCAACTGCCCGACTCGCACCTGCCGAATTGCGCCGCCAACCGTTTGGTTAACCGGAGCTTGCCCGACGCTCGTTCCAGGTAAATCAATCACTAACCGAGTTGGGTCAAAAACAAGCTGCGCTCGTGGCTGTACATCTTGATCAGTTGTAAATTCCAGCCGATTTTGATCGGAGTCATAGCGCCATGTGGTGACTTCTCCTGCTTGGGCAGGCGCAACCAGCCAAAGGCTAATCAGACTGGGAAGCAGACCGGGAAGCAAACTAGGCAACAGTGGGAACCAGTGGAGGAGTTTCAAAGCCGTTTCACCCTAACCTTCTCGCAATTGCTGTTCTGTTGGTCATCGCGCGTAGCACCCTCGAAACTTGGACTAGATTGGACTAGATCGGACTAGAACCTAGATTGGACTAGAACCTAGATTGGACTAGAACCTAGATTGGACTAGATACAGTGTCTAGACTCACAAAATTACTCAGACCTGCTTTTCCCGTTCATCGGCGGAAAAAGTCTAGCCATTAACTCTATCCAAAATTTGGCAACATGCAAGAGGTTTGGGCGGCTTTATGGAGTAATTTTTAGAGTCCGACTTGAGGATGACGACCCTTCACAAAATCTCACGCCTTGTTGCAACTCTTAACGTTGTAGATGTGGAGCTAGCCTCAGAGCTTGGTAGACTAGGGAGCGAAAAGGTTTGACTGTTTCCCAAGCAGTCTTTTGGGAAACCGGCAGCAATGTTTTGATAGCTTTTTTTAAGGCTAATTCTTTTAAGAATGTGGGGTCGAACCCCGTCACTGAGAGCGAGAGAAACAGTACACATGGTAGATTCCCTCAAAAGACCTGACGTTGAAGAACTGCGCCCCGGCATCAAGCGTCCTGCGCAGGACACAATCCTGACTCCTCGGTTCTACACCACAGACTTTGAGGAGATGGCAAAGATGGATATCTCTGCCAACGAAGAAGAGTTGCAGGCAATTCTAGAAGAATTCCGCACCGACTACAATCGCCATCACTTTGTCCGCAATGACGATTTCCAGCAATCCTGGGATCACATTGACGGAGAAACGCGGCAACTGTTTATGGAGTTTCTAGAGCGCTCTTGTACCGCCGAGTTTTCTGGCTTTTTGCTCTATAAGGAACTCTCGCGCAAGCTGAAAGGCAAAAGCCCCGTGCTGGCAGAATGCTTTTTGCTGATGTCGCGCGATGAGGCCCGCCATGCAGGTTTCCTGAACAAAGCCATGGCTGATTTTGGGCTTCAGTTGGATTTGGGCTTCCTGACCGAAAGCAAGAGCTACACCTTCTTTAAGCCTAAGTTCATCTTCTATGCCACTTACCTGTCGGAAAAAATTGGCTACTGGCGCTACATCACCATCTTCCGGCATCTAGAAGCACACCCCGAACATCGCATCTACCCGATCTTCAAGTTCTTTGAGAACTGGTGCCAAGACGAAAACCGCCACGGCGATTTCTTCGATGCCATCATGAAATCTCAGCCTCAGTTCTTGAACGACTGGCAAGCACGGCTTTGGAGCCGATTCTTCCTGCTATCGGTGTTTGCCACCATGTATCTGAATGACATCCAGCGCTCTGGCTTTTATGCCTCGCTCGGTCTCAATGCCCGCGATTACGACATCCATGTGATTCGTAAAACCAACGAAACGGCAGGCCGCGTCTTTCCGCTGGTGCTGAATGTCGATCATCCTAAGTTCTTTGCACTGATGGATGAGTCAGCAGCAGCAAACCTGAAGATCTCTGAAATTGGTCGTTCTGGCGCACCGAAAGCAGTTCAAATTCTGCAAAAGCTACCCCACATCGCCAAAATTGCTGGCAATATGCTGCGTCTTTATCTGATGAAGCCGATCGACACGGCTTGTCTAGAAGGCTCAGTGCGCTAATCACCTGAGTTTCAATTGGGTTCCGTTGACTTAAAGGCGGTGTTCTGAGCTTCAGAGCCGCCTTTTTTTGATTAGGACTGACGCCCTTGAAGCTGGAAATCTCAATCTCCCCTAACCCCCCTTTCCAAAGAGTAGACTTCTAAAGCCCCTTTTTGTAGACGCGAAGCGGCTTCCCGCAGGGTAGGGGGTAGGGGGATCTCTTCTGCGTCAGTCCTATTTGATGATTTTATGGATAAGGTTCGCAGCCAATTCCGTCGTTATCCCCGTCGAAGCGATGCGGATCAGGCTCTCGAACGGTAAAATTTCGCCGACCAATATCTGCACAGTCTAAGTCGGGCGGCGGTGGTGCAATACAAAAATCTGGATAGGACGGATCACAGTTTTCCTGTGCTTGGCTGGCAGTGCGCAAAACCGCTATCAGCATCAGAGCCGGAAAGAATAGCAGCAGGGATTTTTTCATCAACAATTACCTTTTGGGCTTCTAACTTTAACCTACCTGCCTGCGTTTCCTAAATCCGCCAAAAATTGAGGTTGTCGCTTCTGCAAATTGTTTGTTATATTGGTTGAGGCGACGCGGGGTAGAGCAGCCTGGTAGCTCGTCGGGCTCATAACCCGAAGGTCAGTGGTTCAAATCCGCTCCCCGCCACCACTTAGAAGAGATGCTGCTTTGCGTAAAGGCGGCATCTCTTTTTAATTGACAGCATTTTGCTCCATGATTAGCTATCTCAAAGGCACAGTTGCCGCCATCCACAAAATTGCCAGCGGTCGCGTTGTTCTCACCCTGGAAGTGAATCAAGTTGGCTATGACCTGCAAATTACGCCACGCTTGTTGCAGCAGTTGCCTGCTATTGGAGAACCCGTGCAAATTTTTACCCATCAGCAAGTTCGGGATGATCAGGTGGTGCTGTTTGGGTTTGGTTCGTTAGCAGAACGCGATTTGTTTCGTCAGCTAACCAGCGTCAGTGGAGTGGGGCCGCAAATCGCCATGGCCATGCTAGATGGCATGAGCTTACCCGACTTAGTGCAAGCGATTGTGTCGGGCAACACGCGCCTGTTAGCCCGCACTCCCGGCATTGGCGCTAAAACAGCAGAACGCATCGCCCTAGAGCTAAAAAGCAAGCTGGCAGAATGGCGGCTTCAGTCGGGTTTATCGACGACACCAGAAGCTGGCCCCGCTGGCTCTGTGCAAGAAGAAGTTGAAATGACCTTAATTGCTTTGGGCTACACCAACACCGAAATCATCCAAGCGATGCGAGCCGTCGGGCAAAAAACCGCCCTTGCTAAAACCGACAATGCGGAAGAGTGGATTCGAGAAGCGATTGCCTGGTTAAGCCAATAGGCTGCATCTTTCCCTTGATCGATCCCATTCGGGTGACAACAAGCTTAAAATTAAGCCTATTCTTGATCAACGCCCTCACATTCAGGAGTCTGTACGGTGAACCTCGGTCAATGGCTCAGTTTTCTCTGCCTTGTGATTGTGCTTGTGTTTCTGTGGCAGATCCGGCAGGTCGTGCTGCTGCTGTTTACGGCAGTTGTGTTGGCAACAGCGCTGAATGGAATTGTTCGCCAATTTGTGAAGTTAGGAGTCGTGAGAAGCAGAGCCGTCCTACTAACTGTGAGCCTCTCTTTTTTGCTATCGCTGCTGTTTGTGTATCTGATCGTGCCGCCATTTTTGGATCAGTTTTTGCAGCTTGTGGCACTGGTTCCTCAAGGCTTTGTCAGAGTGGTGACTTGGGTTGAGGAGTTATTGAATAATCGCCCAAGCTGGCTAGCAGACATCGAATTGCCCAGTCCATCTAGTTTAATCGCAGAGATTCAACCTTTTCTAAGAGCCGTTGTTCCTAACTTTTTTGCTATCTTCTCTGGTTCGTTAGCGATTGTATTGCAGGCTCTGTTATTACTGATCCTCACTTTGATGCTGCTGGCAAATCCTTTAGCTTATCGCTCTGCCATCGTGCAGCTATTTCCATCGTTTTATCGAGACCGAATTGATGATGTTCTAGACAACTGCGAAATTGCCTTACGCAGTTGGTTAGGCGGCGCATTAATTAGCTCTACAGTGGTGGCGAGTTTATCGGCAATTGGACTAGCGGTGTTAGGGATTCAGTTTGTTCTCGCCCAAGCATTGCTAGCAGGATTACTTAATTTTATTCCCAACATTGGCCCAACTTTAAGCATGGTGTTTCCGCTCACCGTTGCAGCCTTAGATGCACCCTGGAAAGTGATCGCTGTGATCATCCTCTACATTGTGATTCAGAATCTAGAAGCCTATCTAATTACGCCCACTATCATGGCAAATCAAGTGTCGCTGCTGCCCGCCATGACACTCGCTGCCCAACTCATTTTTGCCCGGTTTTTGGTTTTTTGGGACTTTTGCTGGCGCTGCCTTTAGCAGTGATTGCCAAAACATTTATTCAAGAAATTTTGATCAAAGATATTTTGGATCAATGGCGTGGGACGAACCACCGAATCACAAGCGAGCACCGGACGCCAGAAGATCTGCCACCCAATGCAGGAGGTAAAAATCCTTTTTCGCTGCCGCCAGAAACCAACCTATATCACGACCCTGACCACGACTAGCGCCGAAGTCTTTGGCAACTCACACACTTTTTCTGTCAGCTAACCAGCAGCAAAACTGCGTTTACTCAACGGCTCTAGCCTGGTCGCCAATTTGAAAGCCCGTGCCGCTGATCACCCGACCAACACCCGATCGAGCGTCCACTTCCGTCAGTTCAATTTGCCCAATGGGGGTGGTAATAGTACGGAGGACTTCACCTGTTTGCGGATCGAGCACCGTTCGATCAATCCGTTCAATCGAGAGTTTCATCCCGGTTCGGAAACCGTCTTGCGTTCCTTTGTTGATGATCACCGTGTTTCCGGCAATATCGGCAATCACAGCCTCGACCGCTGGCGTTACTTGCGGCTGGGCAGCAAGTTGGGAAGAAGCCTCTACAAGCTGAGTTGAGAGTTGGTCAACGGCTGCTTCTGCGGCATTGCTGAGCAATTCATTGTCATTATCAGCACTAGAGCTACCGCCCCCAATGATTGGCACTGAGAAACCACCCGAACTCTGACCAGAAGAGCCAGAACCTTCGGCAGCGGCAATAATTTCAGAGGTCGTCGTATTCACAATACGCGCCGTTAGCTGCACTTCAGCCGTGCGCCTTCTGTTGCTACCACCAAACCCAAACACAGAACCAGAGCCGCCTCTTTCGTCTAGGTTAAACCGGGTGATCGACCCAATCACAACCGCATCGGCTCCCAAGATTCGCCCAACTTCAGCAGCCGTACTCGGATCAATTCGCCCAGCCTGAGCCAAATTTTGCTCTTGCAGGACAGCATCAATCCGACTGCGCTCAACCATCGTGTAGCGGCCACTTTGTACCAGT
Organism: Cyanobacteria bacterium RM1_2_2; assembly: GCA_012033495.1. GTDB lineage: Bacteria > Cyanobacteriota > Cyanobacteriia > Elainellales > Elainellaceae > Elainella. Next base: position 19,660 of record JAAUQT010000086.1, read on the forward strand.
TTGTTGGTTAGCAAATCGCTCACCCCTTCAGCAGCGTTGGTGTTGCCATACCACCAGTAGTAGTTGCCCGTTCCAGAATACTCAAAGTTTAGAACTGCGAGCCGCACACGAGACTGAGGTTGGGATTGAGCAATCCGAACTTCGCTAGCCAACGCGACAGACAGAACAGGAAAGGTTGCATATAGCCCTGTGAGCAGCAGGACACCAGAGGACACACAAGCAAAGGGGTTCAGTTTAATAGACATGATTGCGGTAGCCTTTCTTAAAAATGCCAATCAACTTTTAGACAGATTTTTGTCTTAGCCTATTGAACATACATCGTGCAAGCCTTTATTTCCGCACAAGTTTGAGTTACGCGGCTCATCTTGTTGGTAAGGATGCAATCGCAAGCCGCTTGGTTAGTGCTCAGTAGTGTCCAGCAGTGTCTAGCCAGTGTCCAGTGTGAACTATTTTATAGAACCCATTTGGGATCTTTTGGGGAATGCGCCAGCATCAAAAATAAATGCCGTACTCCAGTCGCTTAAGTGACAAAGAGTGGGAAATCATCGAGCCACTCCTGCCCTAGCAGAAGCAAACCTGACTGCCCAAATGGACAAAACGACAAATCTTATACCGATTTAAGCAGAGGACGCGGCAGTTCCCCGACTGAAACCATGGCTGCGCGAAGCTTCCCTAATCCAAAATCTAAAATCGCAAATCCAAAATCGCAAATCCAAAATGGTATTAGATGGCACCTTCCACCAACTCAAAAACGGCTGCAACTAGTGTGTCTTGCCCAAAGACCTGCCACCCTACTTCACCTGTTCAATCGAGTATTTCTGGTAGCCTTGTTCATTCATCCAATCAGAAAGTGCTCGAATCACTACATGCACCCGGCGTTCAGGCAATCTGATCAAACAACCGTTCTCAAATAGCGGCGTTGGAGCCATTCTTTGCACCTTTTCAGAGTCCCAGAAACTTTGCGGTATTTTGCTGTCAAAGATGATTTTGATCTGCTTCATTCTCTTTTAGGGGCGCGAGTCAACATTGGAGAACACCCTGACGAGGTAGGCATTATAGACCAATCATTTCAGAATCAACTGAGCAAAGGAGCTACAGCGTTGGTCTCATTCGACACTCTCACTTCGTCTCACTCACTCCTTCACCTAGCCTATTTTTAGCACGATTCTTACCGCAAAAGAACACTTTGAGCCTGCTCAGCAACTTTCGACCAACGGCAAACACGATCACTAAACGCTAAACATCTCAATAAATCCTCATAAACCGTAATCCATTCTAAAGAAGAAGCTTAAGCTCAAGAGTTCTCAAATCTTCTTATGGTAGGTTGTTGTCAACTCAACTGTAGATTTGATTGAGCAAAATGTAGCGAACTACAGAATGTGTAATCGCGTTAGCATTTTGCACATCGTTCTACATATTCTTCTTTCCAATTGTCCTCCCAATTCGTAGGAGACTCCCTATGACCTTACAAACTCCCCCTCCTCCTTCAATTACACCCCGACAGATGAACCTGCTGCGTGTTGTAACCGCGATGGCTTGGGCAGATGGCGGCTTAGCGACCGAAGAGGTAGATGTGATGTTGGATTCTTTTAGCGGCATTTTTGCAGCAGACGCCCCTCAGCAGGAAGTTTTGCGGCAAGAACTGCAAGATTACATGATGCAGAATATTCCGCTCGAAGAATTGACCCCAAAACTGCAAACTCCAGAGGAAAAAGAGTTTGTGTTGCGTTTAGGTTATGAAGTTATCCGATCGAGTGCTCGCAGCCCTGAAGAAGAAAACATCAATGATGATGAAGCTGTTGCCTATCAAAAGCTGGTTAGTTTGCTAGATCTGTCCCCCGAAACCGTACATCAGATCCAAGCCGAAGTTGAAGCTTCAAAGGATGAAGGTAGCTTAGTGGACAGCCTGACGCGAAAACTAGAAGCCTTTATGCGCTAAGGATCGTGGATTGAATCAATCCGTAACCTGGACGGGCGGGTTTAGCAGATTAAGTTCAGCAGATTAATGGGCATCCGGCAATCGATTTGACCGCAAAACCCGTAACCTGGACGGGCGGGTT
>JAAUQT010000313.1 GCA_012033495.1 Cyanobacteria bacterium RM1_2_2
CTTGACCCCCTAAATCCCCCCTACCCTCTGGGAAGCCGCTTCGCGTCTAGAAAAAGGGGGGACTTTAAACCTGTCTGGCTCGGTTCCTCCCTTTCGTAAGGAGGGGTAGAGGGATCGTTCAACTTGTGTGTACACGGTAGCTTCAAAAAAGGGAGAAACAGACTTAGAGTTTCTTTGTTCTCATTGAAGATCATACTCGTCAAAGTCCCCCATTCTGGGCGATTTAGGAGGCAAAAGCTCTTAAATTTCTCTCACGTGTTCCCCCTGATTTGTTCACCCTCATTTGTAAGGACGGACTGTGGCTTTTCAACGCGCAAGTGGAATTTTGTTGCACCCAACTTGTTTACCGAGCCGCTTCGGTATTGGTGATTTGGGGCAGTCGGCTTATGCTTTTATTGATTTTTTGGAGCGGAGCGGGCAGAAGTTGTGGCAGGTGCTACCGCTCGGCCCAACTGGATTTGAACACTCGCCGTATATTATGAACTTCAGCAGCTTTGCTGGAAACCCGCTGCTAATTGATTTGGATCAACTCGCAGCCGATGGCTTGATCGATGGGTCAGCCTTAACCGCATTGCCTGAAACTAGTGAAGCTGCTTATGCCAAAGTCGATTTTGCGGCTGTTATTCCTCATAAGGTCAACTACCTGAGGCAGGCGTTTGCGCAATTCCAGCCCGATGCTTACTACGAAAAGTTTTGCCGAGAGCAAGCTTGGTGGTTAGATGATTACGTGTTGTTTATCGCCCTGTTTGAAGATTCTGGCAATTTGCCTTGGAACCAGTGGTCGCCAGAACTAGCGCGACGCGAACCTGCTGCACTTCAGCAAGCCTCCGAGAAGCTACACGACCTGATTCAATTTCACAAGTTTCTTCAGTTTCAGTTTTTTGATCAGTGGGCAAAGCTGCGAGCCTACGCCAACGGCAAGGGCATCCAAATTGTCGGCGACATTTCTATCTATGTTTGCCATAACAGTTCGGACGTGTGGGCAGCACCCGATATGTTCAAGCTTGATCCTGAAACGTATGATCCGGCGTTTATGGCAGGGGTGCCGCCCGACTATTTCAGCGCCACAGGGCAACTTTGGGGCAATCCGGTCTACGACTGGGAGAAGATGGAGCAAGCCGACTATGCTTGGTGGGTGAATCGGTTTAAGGCAACGCTGCTGTATGTGGATATTGTGCGAGTAGATCACTTCCGGGGGTTCGAGGCATATTGGCAAGTTCCGGGCGGCGAAACCACAGCCATGAACGGCGAATGGATCAAAGGGCCGGATGCCAAATTCTTTGAGGTGCTGCAAGCCGCAGTGGGTCGCCTACCTGTGATGGCGGAAGATTTGGGCATCATCACACCCGAAGTAGAGCGACTACGCGATCAGTTCAACTTTCCGGGAATGCGGATTTTGCAATTTGCGTTTGGTGGCGATCCAAATAATGCTTACTTGCCGCATCACTATATCCAGAATTGTGTGGTGTATCCTGGAACACATGATAACGATACGGCAATTGGTTGGTGGAATACAGCCAGTGAGCACGAGAAACATCATGTTAGTGAATATTTTGGCTATACCCATCCAGACCAAATCCAGAATATTAACTGGGAATTGATTCGAGTGGCGCTGTCTTCAGTCGCGGATTTAGCAATTCTACCCATGCAGGATGTGTTGGGATTAGATGGACGCGCTCGTATGAATGATCCACGCTATAACGATGGACAATGGCGCTGGCGATTTACAGACACAAATTTGCTGTCGCAGGGGCTAAGCGATCGGTTATTGAAGCTAACGCAACTGTACAGTCGGTGAAGGGGTAAGTTTTGAATTGGGATTATCACTGTAATAGGATGATCTGCTAAACCTACTCGTACAAATTGTTGGATTCATCGGATCACACGCCGTAGGCAAAGGGGATGAGTATTATCTAGTCATCCCCTTGCTTCAAGCTGTATGTTTTTTGTTTTTTCTGATTGCAAGCGGTTGAATGAAGCCTATTTGGTTTGAGTGAGACTGTCTCGCAAGTTTTCTGCACCTGCTTTTAGGTTAGGTTGATATTCTTTGCCTAATTCTTTGAAAGCTTCCACTGAGTCTCTGGTAATGTTCTGAATTCTTTCATCTGAAGGCACATCTCCACGGGCTTCGTCCAAAAATTCGCCTGTGGTTTTGGGTCGGTCAGATTGATCGGTGGCTTCAATTCGCTCGCGGATAGCTTTACCTAATGCTTCTGATCTTTGCTCTGAGGGGACATTGGCGGTTAGAAATAGGAAGCCTACTAAGACCAGACTTAGAACTTGCTCAACTCGAATTTGCTTAAAGCTAGACACAAGGTTTGTAACAACCGAAAGGGTTTTGGAAATGATTGTTCTCATCAAATATTGTCCTTCAGCACATCATTTGCACTTTAGCGACACAGCCTATATCCTAACTCCTTCCTAAGGACGAAAAATAACAGAGAAGACTGGCAGATGTGAGCATTTTCGGTATCACTTAAGACGGATGAATCTGCCGCTGATGGCTGCCAATAATTAAATCAAGTAACTGATCGATCAACCGCTCTCGCTCTATTGGCAGAAGGGTTTCTCCATGTAGAACTCTGCCAACCAGGACAAAATGAATCAGCGTTCCGATGAAGGCGCGGGCAGCTACTTCTGGATCGGGAAATTGCAAGGCTGGATGGGAAGCTAAGTATCCTGTTAGCACCTCAATGCCTGGTTTTTCAATGTTTTTGACAAATGCTTGGGCAAGCTCTGGAAACCGTCCTGACTCGCCGATTACAAGACGAATGAAGGTAAGAATTTGCGGATCGGCTGCGATATTGTTGAGCATTTGATTCGCAAAGTGCTTTAAAGCGAGTGTTGGTTCTGCTTGGGTAGTCTGGAGTTCTTGCAGCACAAAGAGTTCTTTTTGACAGGCTAATCGCTGAATTAGGGCAGTAAACAGCCCAGTTTTGTCATGAAAGTGGCTGTAGACCGTCGCTTTAGAAACTCCCGCTGCGGCTGCAATTTTGTCCATGCTGGTCGCAGCGTAGCCATGCACCAAAAATTCTTGCATCGCTCCATCTAAAATAGCTTCTGTTTTCTCGATGGATAGCTCTCGTTCAATCTGTTTAGGTTTTTCATTTCAGTTACATCAGTCCCGAAGCCTACACCAAGCTAAAGAAATTTTCTCAAACAATCTTTAACTTTTTTAAAATTCCCCTTGACTTTACCATACTAAACAGTCTAGTTTAGTTACAGCGAACTAAACCGTTTAGTTTTGTGTCGATTTAATTGAAATTTTGATTGAAATTGGGCGAATACTTAGCGAATACTTAGGAGTGCGCCAATGTTGCACCAGGTTACTCACCAGGTTACTGCCAGGCAATCTGCCAAGCCCCGCCGCTGGACTGGAATTGCCGCTGCTTTATTGATTTCGGTCGGTGGGGTATCCGCCTATAGCTTTTGGCGTCAGTCGCTACAGGTTGAGCAAGCTCAAGAAACCGTAGTTGAAATGCCCCAGATTAGAACCGTGACGGCGTTGGGTCGTTTGGAACCCAGAGGCGAGATTGTCCAGCTTTCGGCTCCTAGCTCGACGCGCGGGAATCGGGTCGATCAACTGCTGGTGCGGGAAGGCGATCAGGTGAAAGCCGGGCAGGTGGTAGCGATTCTCGACAGCCGCGATCAGCTTCAGGCAGCCTATGCAGAAGCCCAAGCAGCCGTCAGAGCCGCAGAGGCTCGGCTAGCCATCACGCAGTCTGGAGCGAAGCAAGGAGAAATTGCGGCTCAGCAGGCAGAAATTGAGCGGCTGGAAGCTCAGCGTCAGGGGCGACATTGCGGCTCAGCGAGCGACGGTAGATCGGCTGCAATCGGAATTGCGAAATGCTGAAACGGAATTTGCC
>JAAUQT010000087.1 GCA_012033495.1 Cyanobacteria bacterium RM1_2_2
TGGAAAGAACAGGAGACAACTTAGGAGATTTCTAGGAAAAAGTTCGTTGCCACGTTGGGGTCAGGTTTGGACTCAGTCTCGCGTCGCCCAGATGATTGATCTGCAAAACCTGCCCGTACCGGGGTAGAGGGTTTCCCAGAAATCTCCTTAGAATTTTAAGCACCACTGTGTATGGGGGTATACCCAACCCTAGAATCTCAACTTAAAGAGCAGATTAAAATATCGAGCAAAACACCAAGATTTTTCCTTAATCATGAATACGCCTTCCCATTTTTTGATCACTGCCGGACTCGAAAAATTCTTGGTCAGAGTGCCAATTGTCAAAAGCGCCTTCCTGTTTGGCTCGGTTGCGCCCGATCTGCCGCTCTGGTTGCTGTCGATTGGCGGCATTGTTTACTATCGCCATATCTTAGGCTGGAGTGCGTCCGAAACCGCTACTCTGATGTTCGACAAACTCTACTTCCAAAACCCGTTTTGGATCGTGACCCACAATTTTTGCACTCGCCGCTAATTTTACTGACCGGGCTGGCGGTTGTTTGGCGAAAGCGGCGCAACATTGGCTCACGGTCGCGCTGGCTCTTTTGGTTTCTGCTCGCCTGTTTGGGACATTCCATCATCGATATTTTGACGCACGTGGATGACGGCCCGCTGCTGCTGTTTCCGCTCGATTGGTCTACCCGCTTTCGCAGTGCGGTGAGCTATTGGGATAATCGCTACTATGGGCAAGAATTCCAGCAATTTGAGATCGGGCTGAATCTCATCCTGCTGATTTATTTAGTCGGTTCCCGCCTTGTCCGCGCGCTCAAACGGCAAAAATCAACGGTAAGATTTTGAAGCACAGCCCCAATCTGATCAATTTTTCGTGGAATGAACCCGCCTCCTGATGCCGCTCTAGATGCCGCTCTAACTGCCGTCGCTCTAACCTCCGATCCTGCCCTCACTGAAGTAGAAACCATCCTTGATCGCTTTACTCACTTTGGCGTCGAGTTGGGGCTAGAGCGGATCGAACGATTGCTGGCAGCTTTGGGCAATCCTGAACAGCATGTCCCCATCGTGCATGTGGCAGGCAGCAACGGGAAAGGTTCGGTCTGTGCCTACCTATCGTCGGTGTTGCATCAGGCGGGCTATCGAGTCGGGCGCTATACCTCTCCACATTTGGTGAGTTGGTGTGAGCGGATTTGCCTCAATCAGCAAGAAATTGCGCCGAGTGCACTGCATTCCCTGCTGGTGAAAGTTTTGGCAGCAATTGATCCCAACCACTCCTCGCCTACCCAATTTGAAGTGATTACCGCTGCTGCATGGCTCTACTTTGCCCAACAGCAGGTCGACATTGCCGTGATTGAGGTGGGTTTGGGCGGCCGACTCGATGCCACCAATGTTTGCAACCAACCGCTCGTCAGCATCATTACCTCCCTCAGCCGCGAACACTGGCAGCGACTTGGCCCTACCCTCGCCGACATCAGCCGCGAAAAAGCGGGCATCCTCAAACCTGCTTGCCCTGCCGTAATTGCGCTCCAACCTGCTGAAGCCGCCACCGTTCTACACAACCGCCTTGCCGAGCTAAACTGTCCAGCTATTTGGGTAGAGCCGGCCCGCGATCTAACCAACGGATGGGCAGAATTTGACAGCACCTCACCCGATTTTCAGCCCAATCCTTTCTATCCGTTCCGCTATCCGCTGCCATTACTCGGTCAGCATCAGCTAATTAACTCGGCTGTGGCAGTTGCCGCAATCCAAATTTTGCAGCAGCAAGGCTGGCAGATTAGCGCAGACCAAATCGTGCAAGGCATGGCAAAAACCCAGTGGGCAGGACGGCTTCAGTGGTTTAACTGGCAGGGACAGCAAATTTTAATTGACGGTGCTCACAACCCAGCCGGAGCCGAAATGCTGCGTTGCTATGTTGATCACAGCCCGCAAGTCAAACCACCGATTCGATGGGTAATCGGCATGATTGGCACGAAAGATCACGCCGATGTGCTCAAGGCGTTGCTGCGTCCGGGCGATAGTTTGCATCTCGTTCCGGTTCCCGGTCACGTTGAAACCAATTTGGCGGAATTAGCTGAATTGGCTAAGCAAATTTGTCCTGAATTATGCGCTTGCACTACCCACTCAGATGTACTGCTTGGCTTAGCAGCCGCCAGCAAAGCCGATGCTTTGAGTGGAACACTTGTTTTATGTGGCTCGCTGTATCTGATTGGTGAGTTCTTCAAGCACAATCAAGGATAGAGTATATCGAGTAAAAATAATTTCCTCTAGCTAAAATTAGCTCAGAAGAGCTTTTCTTGCCTATCATTTATCAAATTTGCATGATACGATAAAACCATCCAACAGAAGCGCATTCAGGAGGTTTATTTGTATGGATTGTCCTCGTAATGCTTTGGGGCAAAAGCTCTGTAATGTGGTGGAGCATCCAGATCGTCTCGGTGAAAGCTTTTGCGCTACTTGCAATAAGCGATTTCAGGATTCGCGTTCTTCTCTGTCACCTGAGTTCTCATCGAATCAGGATAGACAGCTTCCATCTCCAATTGTTGACATCATCACTGGTGTGCTGGCGCTGTTTCTAGCTGCCGTAGTGAATGGCTTTGCGAAGAATGCAGAGCTTCAACTTCCTCCTCCCCAAACGGAAGCTGCCCATGCCACATTTTTGACGGCATCCGAGAAAACAATGAAGTATTCAGAAATTATCTAGAAATTTAAGGTCAGTTGTTCACTCTCAGTTTCCGTATTCAGTTCAGCATCAACTACAGCAGACGGCGTTTCTGAGGCAAGTTTGTGTGCTTGGCGAGTCGTTTCCGGTAGGCGATATTTAGTTGTACAGCGCATTACCACATCGATTGCAGTTTCCAAACTGACGCGATGACCAGGTGAAATATACAGCGGTTTTGTACCAACCCGTGTGCGTAATACCGCCCCAATTATCTCTCCTTGATGCTTGAGCGCAACCCAAGCCCCTTTTTCGTCCGGTACTTCTGGGTGAGTTCCCACCAAGCGTGATTTGCCCACCCCAATCGACGGGCAATCGGTCAGCAATCCGATATGACAAGCAATGCCAAACCGACGCGGATGAGCCGTTCCCTGACCATCGCACAGTAGCAAATCGGGGGTTACTTTTAGTCTCGTCAAGGCTTCGAGCACCGCAGGCACTTCGCGAAATGAAAGCAGACCGGGAACATAAGGAAAAGAAGTCGGACGACGCGCCACTGTCTTTTCAATCACTTGCAACGTTGGAAAACTCAATGCCACGACGGCTGCCCGTGTGATGTTCCCACCATCCTCGAAGCCAACATCAATTCCGGCGACCGTTTGCAGCGTCTTGATTGGGTCAGTCTTGATTAGGTCAGTCTCTATTGGATCAGATTGATCAGTCGTGATAATTTCTTGCCGCAAGGATTGTTGCAGCGCAATCGCCTCCTGCGGGGTTAAATCCCATTGGTGCTGACGATGAATTTTCATAAAAAACAGGCAGGGCATCTATATGACTACCTTACCTGTTTTCTGAATTAGCGAGGGGAGGCAGAAACTCCGCCCTCACCCCTTAATTTTGTGAATTCGTGGATTTGTGGCGATTCTAGCCGCAGCGACCGATACCCATATAGCGGAAGCCGATCGCCTCTAGCGCTTGCTGATCAAGGAAATTACGACCGTCAATCATGACAGGATGGGTCATCAGGGTTGCCATCTTCGCGTAGTCGAGGCTGCGGAACTCCGCCCAGTCTGTCACCAGCACGAGAGCATCGCAACCGTCCGCCAACCGCTCAGCGTCGGTTTCCACCAGCACATTCGACAAACCGTGACGCATTCCACTTTGAGCCACCAGCGGATCATATGCCTTCACTTTGGTTCCCAAGCGATGCAATTGCTCAATCAGGTCGAGCGCAGGAGCATCGCGCATGTCGTCGGTGTCTGGCTTGAAGGTCAGACCCAACAAACCAACGGTCTTGCCTTTCAAGATTTTCAGCACTTGCTGCAATTTCTCAACGGCCAACAAACGCTGACGCTGGTTCACGGTGACAGCCGCTTTGAGCAACTGTGCTTCATAGCCGTAGTCATCTGCGGTATGGATCAGTGCCGACACGTCTTTGGGGAAGCAAGAACCACCCCAACCAATCCCAGCTTGCAGGAACTTGCTGCCAATCCGCGAGTCCAAACCGATGCCTTTCGCCACCTGGGTGACATCCGCACCGACGCGATCACAAATGTTCGCCACTTCGTTGATGAAGCTGATTTTGGTCGCCAAGAAAGCGTTGGAGGCATACTTGACCATTTCAGCCGAACTCAAGTCAGTCACTACCACCGGAACAGTGGGCAGCGACTTATCTTCAGCCATTTCACGAGAGACAATCGGCGCATAGAGTTCTTTCATCAGCGAAATGGCTCTAGGACTGTTGCTGCCCAACACAATCCGATCAGGGTTGAATGTGTCGTAAACCGCAGAACCTTCGCGCAAGAATTCTGGATTGCTGACCACATCAAAGTCGATTTCAACTTCGGTTGCTGTGCTGCCGCCCGCAGAAACCAACATTTGCTGCCGTTCTGCTGCACCATCTAGCACCAGCATCCGCACCCAGTCACCAGAGCCAATCGGCACAGTAGACTTATTGACAATGACTTTGTAACCCCCATTCAGGTGAGCGCCAATTCCACGCGCTACAGCCTCTACATAGCGTGTATCGCTTTCGCCAGTTGGTAGGGGAGGCGTTCCCACAGCGATGAATAACACCTCACCGTGGCTCACACCAGCGCTCAAGTCGGTGGTGAATTCAATCCGCCCTGCTTCAATGACGCCTTTCATCAGTTCAGACAGTCCAGGTTCAAAAATAGGGGATTGCCCAGACTGCATCAGCTTCACTTTTTCTTCGTTATTGTCAACGCAGATGACATCATGTCCGGTGTGTGCCAAGCAAACACCCGTCACCAAGCCAACATATCCCGTACCGATGACACAAACACGCATAGGATTCTTTCCTTTCAACGACATTAAAATGAACGAATGGATATCAGGCGCAAGAGGGCAGATGCACTCCTAGAGTCCGTGCAGAAATCTAGCTGAAAAATTGAGCTACTCTAAATCCTGATATCGGGTTGAACCTGTCAGAGTTAGACGGTACAACTGTTGATTGCGGTTACTGCGGTTAGAAAGTCTCAAAAGGGTTGCCCATACAGAAGCTCCACTCCAAGATAAGCTTGCTCTAGCGCTAAACTCAACCGAGGAGTTAGGCAACTGGGTCAGCAATGCTCTCTGGAGCCACATGGGTCATACGGGCCCGAAAATCTTCAATAGTTAGCTGTAATCCTTCTCGCAGTGGCACAGTGGGTTGCCAATCCAACCAGGTTTTTGCTTTGGTGATATCTGGCTTACGGCGACGCGGATCGTCTTGTGGCAGAGGCCTGAAGTCTATTTCTAGTCCAGGGTTCACCATCTCTTGCACGGCTTTAGCAAGCTGCAAAATGGTGTATTCATCAGGATTGCCCAAGTTCACCGGCCCAATCTGATTGCCATTCATCAATCGCATCAACCCTTCCACTAGGTCAGAAACATAGCAGAAGCTGCGAGTTTGCTGTCCTTCACCGTAAACTGTCAGCGGCTGACCCTGCAAAGCTTGCACCACAAAATTGCTCACGACTCGCCCATCGTTTTCCAACATGCGAGGCCCGTAGGTATTGAAAATACGTGCCACGCGAATGTCTACATCATTTTGGCGATGGTAGTCAAACGCAAGGGTTTCTGCAACCCGCTTGCCTTCGTCATAACAGCTTCGGATACCGATGGGGTTAACATTCCCCCGGTAATCTTCCGTTTGGGGATGCACTTCTGGATCGCCATAAACTTCGGAAGTGGAAGCCAGCAAAAATCTAGCCTTCACGCGCTTTGCTAGACCCAGCATATTGAGGGTTCCCATCACGTTCGTTTTAATCGTTTTGACGGGATTATATTGATAGTGGACAGGAGAGGCGGGGCAAGCCAAATGGTAAACCTGATCGACCTCCAGCCGAATGGGTTCAGTAATGTCGTGCCGAACTAACTCAAAATAGGGATGGTTTAACCACTTGAGCAAGTTCCGCTTGTGACCCGTATAGAAATTGTCTAGACAGACAACTTCATGCCCTTGCTCCATTAATCGATCGATCAGGTGAGAACCGATAAAACCTGCACCACCCGTAACTAGAATCCGCATAATTTAACGCTCTGTAACTACAGGTAATTGCTCACAGCAGAGCCAGACCTCTCCTAGAGTTCCCGGCAACCTCTAGTTCTCTACACTGTGGTGAGATTATCAGCTACTTGGAATGAGATCTAAGCCAGCAAACTTGCAGCTTTGAAGCAAATTCAAGAGTGTCACCTCTAAACCCGCTCTAGGTCTACTATTTACGACTCAATCTCGCACTCTATGGGCTATGGGAGACTCAAAATCTTAAATAACTCTAAGGTTTGAGACGGTTCTAACCATGCTATGTTTCAATGAACTTCCCTCAGAAACCTATCAAAAATTGACAGCGTTGCCTGTGTTTTGGCATGGGATTCACTAAATCTTCAACCCTTACCAATTATTCCTAAGAAAACTCTCAGAAATCTGAGAAAACTCTCAGAAAAAGTCATAGACACAATTCAGGAGAAGCAAGCTGATGAAAAGCTTGCCTCTGAGGGGTACAACAGTTTGAGAACCAGATTCCGTAACTATCGATACAGAACTTGATACAAAACCGATTGCTGGTTGAGCACCTGCTAGTTTGAGGCGTTGATTAATTAGAGACCTCAGCCATTTCAATCACTCGCCCTTCAAGGTCTTTCACCAAAAAATTGAGAGGCTGATCTCGCCGAATTTTGTGTTTCACGCCATAAGACTGCACCCGCATTAGCAATTGTTCCAGGCAATCGTGATCGAAGCAAACATGCCGCTGACGGTTGCGGTGTCCTAGGCTTGCCCCAGAAATCACATGCAGTTGCGTATTTTTCTTTAACTGATACCACAGCCCCTCGGCCTCATAGCTTTGGGTGGTCGCCGGACGCCCTAAGGTTGCGGTTGGAGCATACAGCGGATCGATGCCAGCCGTTCCCAAGGTTTGCTCATAGTTGTAGTAATAGTGAAGCGGCACATCTGCAACCGGCAGACCCAACAAGCCTTCATAAAACTGGCGGGCTAATTCTAGATCCGACACCATGATCGTGTGAACCTTAGGGGCGCTAGTGAGAAACATCCACATGGCCCCAGCGTAGGCAACCAGCAGAAGCACCATAATACCCTGAGTCGAAAGCAGGCTGTCCAGCGGCAGCGCAGGTAAAAAAGCCCCTAGAATTGGTGTGGTTAACACAGAGATGTGATCTGACATGCTTCGGTATACAGGATGAGTGCGAATCGCAATGGCGAAAACCTACAGAAAGTACAGGGAAATGCCAATCCCCCTGAACTATTTCTAGTCTACCAACCTTAGCATTGCCTCGTCTAACCCATCTAATTTTCGTGTTCAAAAGATGCAGACCACCTACAACTCAGTCAGTGAGGCGATAAGTTCTGCTGCAACATGGTCGTTAGCTCATCACCCTATCGACCCATCACTCAATTCAGGTAGAACCGTCAGTTTTCAAGATAGCTACTTGCCTGTCGTGTAAACATCTCATAGTATCGATCGCCGTTTGCCATTAGTTGCGTGTGCGTTCCAGTTTCGAGGATTTTACCCTGCTCTAGAACAATGATGCGATCGGCAAGTTTGGCTAGGGCAAGGCGGTGACTGACCACGACGGTAATTTTGCCCTGAGCAAGTGTGCGAAAGATTTGATAGATCTCGTATTCGTTTTTTGGATCGAGAGCGGCAGTTGGTTCATCTAAAACCACCAGTTCTGCCTGAGAGCGCAACAGTGATCGAGCAATTGAGACACGCTGCCACTGACCTCCAGATAAATCTACCCCGTCCTCAAGTTGTTTGCCTAAAGGAGTATCAAGCCTATGGGTGAGGGTTTCAGTCAGATAAGCAACTCCAACCTCCTCTAGCGCAGTTTGAATAGCGCGGTCAGAATTCAGTTTGGATAAGTAGCTCCAGCCAACGTTTTCACGCAGCGTTGCCGGAAAGCGAGCGTAATCCTGCATTACGACCGCAATTTTCGATCGAAATTCGTCTAGATTTAAATCTCGGTAGTTGCAATTGTTCCACAAAATTGCTCCTTTCGTCGGGTCGTACAAGCGACAGAGCAACTTTGCAAGGGTTGTTTTCCCGGCTCCATTTTCACCCACTAGTGCGATCATTTCTCCTGGCTCAATTACCAGATTGATATCTTGTAAGGTAGGCTTATCGCTGCCAGGATATGTAAAGCTAAGATCCCTGACTTCAATCCTGACTTCAATTCTATGTAAGTGTGTTTTATTTGAGTGTAATGGAGTTGGTTGATGAAGCGATGAAACAGGCGTGGTTCCGCTAATGATTTGAGGCTGCAAATCCAGCAGTGCAAAAAATGAGCGAGTGCCAATCGATGCATCGTACACTCCTGTAAGTGCATAGACTAGGAAAAACACACTTTGTCGCAATTCAAGAATCAATCCAGTGAACAGTGCCAGATCGCCAAAGGTGTACCGCCTCGCCAAAACACCAAGCACAACATAGACATAGGGAATCGCTGCGCCAATACCGCTTACAAGCGACCAACTCATGGTTTGAACTGCTCCTGTGCGCCGCACACGCTGCATTGCCTCAAAAATTTGTTCAAACAAATTGCGCCATCGCTGAAGCAGAATAGATTGCAACGAAAACAACCGCAATTCCTTGGCATAGATGTCTTCAGTCAAAATTTTGGCATGGATTTTCATCTGCCGGGAAAGCTTTGCCTGCGTTTCTTCAACCCGCCAGCTTTGTTCGTGATGCTTGACATCGAAATACATCGTAGGCACAAACCCTACAATTAATACCAAAGGAATCCACCAAGCAATCGACGCAGACAGCAGCACTGAGGGTATAAACCGTAGCCCACCTGTAATAATCTCAACTAGCTTGAAGGTGATTTCTTGAAGTGTATTCAGGCTCTTCTCCTCGCTTAGCGTAATCAGATTGAGCCACTCTGGATTTTCAAAAAGTGCAATGTCATTGAAAGTTGCGACCTTCTCGATCATCTGAGCTTGGGCTTCTCCCTTGACCCGATCGCGCAATGCTGTGAAAACATTAGTTTGTATCGGTTGAAGCGAGTCTACAGCAATATTCAACAGAATCGTAGTCACAATCGCTGTTAGCAACAGTTGATCGTTCAGCAAAACGGTAAGTGGATTACCTGTTGTGTTTACTGCCAACAATCGCGTCACTTCATCAATCATGACTTTGCCAAAATAGAGCGCGACCGAAGGGCCTGCCCCTACCACCAGGTTTAGCAGCAGCAAACTGACAATTTCTCGCTGAGCCGACCGCAGCACCAATACAACACTGCGCCGCAAAATGTGTCTTATGCTCATTTCAGCAGATTTGCTTTCAGAGGAAACTTGAGCAGAGGAAGCAAATACCATGACAAACAAAATCCTTTCAAGGAGTCAACATGCACAGAGTTGGCTAATAAGCGGGGTTAATGGACTCGGTTTGCAGAGGAGTAGGCAAGTTTTCAGCATGGAGAGGCAGGCAAAAATCTTGCTGAGCAATCCTCAAAAACTAGAAGGTAGACCAGCAATCAATCTGAGCAGATTTAGACTGAAAGACTGTAGGAGGTTTAATTAATTAACTAGAAATTAACTAGATTGTAGTACAAAAACTACATTAGTAATATGAATACCC
The DNA here is from genome assembly GCA_012033495.1 of Cyanobacteria bacterium RM1_2_2. Taxonomy (GTDB): domain Bacteria; phylum Cyanobacteriota; class Cyanobacteriia; order Elainellales; family Elainellaceae; genus Elainella. Next base: position 9,745 of record JAAUQT010000087.1, read on the forward strand.
CTCTATGAAGATTCCGTCGTCTACCTGCTTGTTCTTGCCCAGTTCGATTGGGTAATTCTGCTTTGATCTGCTTTGAAATGAAGCCATCAACGATCAATTGTGCTAACTAAAACTTATAATTTTCGCTAGATTGGGCGAATATGGGCAAACAAGGAAGGTGATCACGAATGGCAACTGGACAGCTACTACTTGTTGATGATGAACCAGGTCTGCGTCAAGCTGTGCAGGCTTATTTGGAAGATGAAGGCTTTAAGGTTCATGTGGCCAGCAATGCCCAACAAGGCTGGGAGCTATTGCAGCAAACATCGCCGGATTTAGTGATTTCTGACGTTATGATGCCGCAGGTCGATGGCTATCAGTTTTTGAAGCAGTTACGGGAAGATGCTCGCTATCAGGCATTGCCCGTCGTTTTTTTGACGGCACGAGGCATGACCTCCGACCGCATTCAAGGTTATAACGCAGGCTGTGATGCCTATCTTTCTAAACCGTTTGATCCAGATGAACTGGTGGCCATTGTCTCCAATTTGTTGGAGCGCCGTGCTGCTACGGCAAAAGTGCCCGGAGACGGCGAAACGCCCGACATTGCTGAGATGGCGCGCCAAATTGCTCAAATTAAAGCCATGCTCAGTCAGCGCAGTAACATTGCCCAAACGCCTGCGCCCATTAATTTGGATCTTACACCCCGCGAACAGAGTGTTTTAGAGCTAGTGGCAGAAGGGCTGATGAACAAAGAGATTGCCCGTCGTTTGGAAACCAGCGTCCGTAATGTGGAGAAATACGTCAGTCGGCTATTCAGCAAAACGGGCACAAATAGCAGAACTGAGCTTGTGCGCTATGCCCTAGAGCATGGGTTAACGAAATAGGGGCTGTGAGCAATTGGGGATAAGTGCATGAGTGCATGAGTGCATGAGTGCATGAGTGCATGAGTGCATGGTAAATAGATAGATGAGTTGGTCTCTGCCAAGTTCTAACTGGAGTTGGATGGGCAGGAGGCTGGACTCATCCGCTGATCTACTCAAATTGAGCAGACCAGCAGGTGCAATTTTCCCACCTGCGCTGAGATCACCGCATGGAGATGGCATAGCGCACCAGTTGAGCCAACCGCTGACGCAATGTTTCCAACCCCAAGCGACTGGCGGCTGAAATAAAAGCGGCTTGCGGAAATTCTTCTTGGGCAAACCTCAGCGTTTCTCCATCTGCCTGATCAATTTTGTTGAACGCCAGCAGGATGGGCCCAGGCGTGATTGGCATTTGCTGAAGGATATTCATCACCGATTGGATCTGGTTTTGCCAGGCCGGATGAGACAAATCCACCACATGCAGCAGCGCATCTGCTTCCGTCACTTCTTCGAGCGTGGCGCGGAAAGCATCCATCAGCGTTGGCGGCAACTCATGAATAAATCCAACGGTATCGGTTAGTACAATTTGCAGTGATTGTTGCGTTATTGCATCTGTGATAACCAAACGTCGCGTGGTTGGATCGAGCGTCGCAAAAAGCTGATCGGCCGCGTACACTTCAGCGTTGGTCAAAGAATTGAGCAAGGTAGATTTTCCAGCGTTGGTGTAGCCTACAATCGCAATCGAAGGCACTTCCTGATGCTGCCGCTGTTGCCGCAACCGGGAGCGGTGCGCTTGCAGTTGATTCACTTCCTGTTGCAGCCGCGCAATCCGACGCTGAATCGCCCGCCGTTCGGTTTCCAGCTTCGTTTCACCAGGGCCACGAGTACCGATACCACCGCCTAACCGAGACATGGCTCGTCCGCGTCCACTCAGGCGAGGCAGCATGTACCCCAGTTGAGCTAACTCCACCTGCAATTTACCAGCTCTTGATTGGGCCCTTTGGGCGAAGATGTCGAGAATCACCTCGGTTCGATCAACCACCCGAATCCCAATTTGCGCTTCTAAGTTCCGCACTTGGGTGGGGGAAAGATCGCGATCAAAAACGACCAGCGTTGCGCCTAGGGTTTGGGCACTCAAAGCAATCTCCTGAACTTTCCCCTCGCCAACCACCGTTTGCGGATGGGCAGAGGATCGACGCTGTTGAATCACTTGCACCACTTCGCCGCCTGCCGTTTCCACCAGCCTCGCTAGCTCCAGCATTTCGGTGTTAAAGCCCTGAGCCTCTGTTTTGGAGGTCATTAAGCCAACTAACAAAACACGATCATCTCCAGCGCTGACCTGCCGAGCCACATAAGCCCGACGAAACTCTTCTTCTAAATTGTTAGTCAGATCGGTAAAATCTTGCTCAGCCAGCAAATCGAGGCTAACCAAAGGCGAAACCGTCCATTTAATTTCTGGATGAGGTACTAAATGAGCTAAGTAAGAGTCTTTGATATAGCCTGTTGCGCCACCGCCTCGCCGCTCGAAGCCACCTCTTGTGACGTTGAGCACAATCAGCGCATCAAGTCGTTGAAATGCCATTGCGGTTAGCGTTGCGTCGCTAGGATGATCGGGTTTGAGTTGCGTTGCAATGCAGCGAATGCCGCTGAGTCGTTCTGCACCATACCGAGGCAACTCTAGCGGGGGAATTTGAGTCTGCCGAACGGTTCCCACCCCCACTCGGATCACCTGCCCTCTGCGGTTTATATATACACAGACAGGTTGCTCGATTTCAGCACTAATCGCTGCAATTCGTTGAGCAAACTCAGGTGTAACCAACTGATCAATTGGCAGCCGTTGGTGATAAAGACGCTGTATTTGCCTAATTTGGCTGGGCTTCAGCCCTTGAAGCTGTCCATGAATGATGTCTTCAGGCACTCTCAACTCATCTTGAAACTGTAATACGGCTATTTTACCGGAAATAATTGGGACTTCAGCGAGGGAGCTTTGTTACCAACCGCATCTAGAGCAAAGCGATTCGGCATCCAAAATCACGGATCGCAGAAAGTGTTTCAAAGGTCTGATTAATAACTCGATAAGTGTAGGCACGAAATCATCGGCTGACTAATTTCTTTGATAATTGCAGCGAATCCTTAGCCCGATGCTTTGCGCTGTCCTGGATAAAAAAAGCACCTTTAAAACCATCGTCTCAGTCAAAGTATTGATGGGTGGCAGTTGATCAAGAGTTGGCCTTTCGAGAATTGAGGTTTTCGACTTGACTTTCGGTAGGTAAATCTAGCCACCATCGAGCTTTCAGGCATTCTCTCTGGTTGTATTTCTATTAAATTAATCTTTAGATTTCGGGAGGTAAGAAATAGCTAATAGATGATTTTTCTCGAAGAATTTTAAGAAAATCTACTATTTTTTTAAGTTGAGTAAGGCGAGTTTAGATCCTTAGAGATTTTGAACTAACTGAAAGAAAATTGCGATTTTAACTTATTTCAACTTCTACTTTGCAAAAATACTGAGGCTTAAAATGAGCGAAGATTATACTTCCGTATTTTAACGGTTAACTTTTAATAAGCTTCATTTTGCAGGTGGTTTTCCATCTAATTCTCTAGAGTGGAACACAGGCATACAGGGGTTCTTACCCCCTTTTACAGTAACTCAAAACTTAGTTATGTTCATGATTACGATGCTGAAACTGTCTTGAGGAGTAGCCAAAACATGAGATTTTTCTGATCTGATTTGAACAACTTTCATAAGGTTTTGAATACAAAAAAGGAAAGTCTATCTGTCACAAAAAAGTGTGATGCTGATCACCTCCAAGAAGGACTTCAGTCATCAGTTTAAGATTCACTTTCAAAGATTGTTAATACCATGCTCGTCGATTCTTGGCTGCCTTGAAACAATTTCAATGAGTTCCTAGGCTTTCTCAGTGCAGCCAAAACATTTGTTCCCTGACTAAATCAACCTGTGAGAGTCACAAATCGTTATGAGCTTCAGAATGAGCTTCAGATCAGTTCCTCATTTTCTCAATTGAGGATTTTCAGCAGCAGCTAGTCTAAATATGTAGAGGGTGTATCGATGTCACGGGATGCTTTAGTAGTAGGGATTAATACATATCAGTATTTGCCCAGCTTGAAAGCTCCAGCTAGGGATGCAGAGGCAATTGCCCAGCAGCTTCATACCTACGGTGAGTTTAGAGTTCAGCGTCTACCAGAGGTGATTCAAGCTGGAAAACCGCAGGTGGGGCAAAAAACTCAGATAACTTTACGAGAGTTGGAGACCGCTTTAATCAATCTGTTTAAACCAAAAGGGAGTTCGGTTCCACAAACGGCAGTTTTTTACTTCTCCGGGCATGGGATTCAGCGAGAGGCAGGCATTCGAGAAGGATATTTAGCCCTCAGTGACTCCAATCCAGACAAGGGCTTTTTTGGATTATCCTTATTCTGGCTGCGGCGTCTGCTGCAAGAAAGTCCGGTGCGCCAACGCATTATTGTGTTGGACTGCTGCCATAGCGGAGAACTGCTTAACTTCCTGGAAGCTGACCCCGGCGCACATCCGGGCACCGATCGACTTTTCATGGCTGCCTCCAGAGAATACGAAACGGCTTACGAATCGCTGGAAAGTCCGTACAGCGTTTTCACTGAGGCGCTTGTCACAGGGCTTGATCCGAATCGGTTAGCTTCAGGAATTGTCACCAATCACTCCCTTACCGACTGGGTCAACCATGCGCTCAAGGGTGAAATTCAGCAGCCGTTGTTTGAATCTTCTGGTAGTGAAATCATTCTGACGCGACAAAATCCAGAAGCTTTAAGTATCTCTAGTCCTGATCCTTCTGCCGCACAGTCCAAGGATATCTGCCCCTACCGAGGGTTAGAAGTTTTTGATGAAACCCACGCAGAATATTTTTTTGGGCGCGAAGACTTAACGGCTCAACTGCTGCAAAAACTCAGCAAAAAGCAGTTTGTTGCGGTTGTGGGCGCTTCAGGTAGCGGCAAATCATCGCTAGTACGGGCTGGTCTCATCGCTCAGTTGCGCCAAGGCAAGAAAGTGGCGGGCAGCGATCAATGGAAAATTAAACTGATTACTCCAACTCACCAACCGCTCAAAAGTTTGGCGGCCGCCTTCATTGATCCTGATTCCAGCGATTTAGAGCGAGCCGAGCAGCTACGACGAGCCGAAACCTTTTTACAAGATGGCGGAGTAGGCTTAGCGCAGTTAATTCGAGCCAGTTTGCCCATCACTGCCAACTCTACAGGACTACCAAGCGAACAGCGACCTCGCTTTCTGTTAGTCGTGGATCAGTTTGAGGAGGTCTTCACTCTATCTCACGGTTCTCAGGCAGAAAGAGAGCGTCAAGAGTTTTTTGACTGTCTAGTTGGGGCACTAGCTGCTGCTAAAGAAGTGTTTAGCGTGGTGATTGCGTTGCGGGCGGATTTTCTCAACAAATGCTCGAACTATGAAGGATTAACGCAGCAGATTTCGCAGAATCACGTCATGGTTGCCCCGCTGAAGTATGAGCAAATCAAATCAACTATCGTTAAGCCTGCTCAAAAAGTAGGGCTGGTGTGTGAGCCAAACTTGGTCTATACGATGATGGCTGATATTATTGGTGCTCCGGGTGAACTGCCGTTGTTGCAATATACGCTGTCCGAGCTTTGGCGGAGACGCCGAGTTGGAACAGGAGGGGGCGTGTCGCGGCTGACGCTAGATGCCTATCAAGGGTTGGGCGGCGTTAGGGGAACCCTACAGAAACGAGCCACTGAAGTTTTTCACAATTTATCCGTGGAAGAACAGGCAGTGGCTAGGCGGATTTTTTTGGCGTTGACTCAGCTTGGCGAAGGCACAGAAGACACTCGACGACGAGTGGTGAAATCTGAACTGGTTAGCCCCACTTCTCCCATGGGTCTGGTGAATCAAGTCTTAGAAAAACTGGTCGCTGCAAAACTGGTGATGACGAGTCAGGAAAGCACAGAACTTTCAGAACTTGCAGCATCAGAAGGGCAATCGGGCAGCCCTGCATCGACACCAGCCAAACAGTTCTCGCAGGAAATTGTCGATGTTGCGCACGAAGCCTTAATTCGGAACTGGTCGCTGTTGCGAACCTGGCTGGATGAAAGCCGAGAGATGCTGCGTCGGCAACGGCGGATCGAACAAGCCGCCCAAGAATGGCATCATGTTGGACAACCGATAAACGGGGAATATTTGCTATATGGATTTCGCCTCAGAGACGCAGAGGATTTTCTGAAGCAGCACCCCCAAGAACTCTCGGATGTGGCGCACCATTACATTGATGTTAGCTATGCCAACTGTCGCCGAGCCAGACAACGCTCCCAGCGACTACAGTTGGCGATTCCTTCAGTGCTGGTTGCAACTTTAACAATTGTTCTTAACCAATACTACGGCACGCTCCGAACCCGAACCGAGCAAGACAACCAGCTTCAGAAGGCAATGGTGCGTGAACGAGCAGCAGTGGTGCAGGCAGTTTTAAAAGATGCCAACGCTGACCCGATGACGGCCTTACTGATTAGTCGATTGGCAGCAGAGAGCGGAGACGCAAGTTATGAAGCGCAGTCTAGCCTGCGAGCCGCTTTACAAAATCTGCGATTGCAATCCGAACTGCAAGGGCATGAAGGTGAAGTTCCGCAAGTTGTTTTTAGCCCCGATCGTCAGCATCTGGCAACAGCCGGGGCAGATGGCAAAATTCGTTTGTGGACTGTCAATGCTGGGACGATTTACAACACTAGCTTTGCAGCAGAAAAAGTGTTGAGTTGGAGTGAGGCAGACCCATCAGCATCTAATCCATCAGCCAGCCAGCCGATGATTCGCTCGATTGTGTTCAGTCCTGATGGACAGCAGATTGCCGCAACCGTAGAGGATTCGCCGATGGTTAAAGTGTGGTCTGTTGAGTCGGGCAAACTTCGCTATCAATTGGGTCGTTCAGCAGCGGACACCTCTGCTGTAAAGCAAATTAGCTACAGCCCCACCGGAGAATGGCTCGTGACTTTAGGGAAGGATCAAAGCATTTCAGTTTGGCAAGCAGAGACAGGCACTCTGAAAGCGCAGATGCAAAGCAGTAGTGCGATCAATCACCTTGAGCTTAGTGCCGATGGCCGCAGCCTGCTTCTGAGTGGAGAAGATGGTACAGCCCAACTGCGGCAACTGACGGTTGATGCTTCTGGAACGTTGAACCTCAATCAGGAAAAAGCTTTCATCCATGCCGATGTGGTTTACCAAGCTAAGTTCGCTGCGAATGATCAATGGGTTGTAACCTTAGGCAAGGATGGCAAAGTTAGATTGTGGGACAGGCAAACGGGACAAGTGCGGCGTACCTTACCTGAAACAGCCAGTCCTGAATCAGCCAGCCCTGAAACAGCCAGTCCTGAATCAGCAAAGCTCAGCAATGATCGATCTCAGAAACCAGTGAAAAGTGCGACAGCATCACCGTTGATCAAACAAATGTGGCTTAGCCCCGATCAACAAACGCTGGCAACCCTCGATTTCAATCATCATGTTTCGCTATGGAACATGCAGTCGGGAGAGCTTCAGGCAAAGCTGGTCAGTGAAAATGCAGCTAGATTAGACCGAGGCAACAGCACAGTTGGGCGCTTGGAATTTAGCCCGAATGGAAGGCTTGTAGTAACAACTACACCGACGGCAAAAAATAACGAAGGGCATACAGCCTACCTTTGGGATAGCCAGACTGGGCAACGAATTGGCAAGCTCTCCGGGCATCAAAGCAAAATTACTGCGGCTCAGTTTAGTCCCGATGGAACGTATGTTGTGACTGCGAGTGCAGACGGTAAGGTGCGTTTGTGGGCAACAGAACTGGGCGGAGAACTGCCTGCGGTACATCTTGGTAATGACGCTGTAGAGTGGATTTCCTTCTTACCGAGTAGCTTGCAAAAGCCCAACTCAACGGTAAGTTCAGCCTCATCGAATTCCACGAAGGCTTCTGGTCGCCTCAACTCTGCGATTGCTGATGCGAGCGTCATTAACTCCCACCTCTCAACGGATCAGGCTTCTGGCTTAGCGCTGAACTTAAATCAATCTGATCCATCCCAGCACGCGAGGCAATTTGGACAAACCTCTGTTGCTCAACAAGATAAGTCAACCGAAACAGCCGTCACTCACATGCTCACCGTTGGCGCGGGCGGTCAGTTGCAGCGATGGCAAATTTTGACAGATACTTCTACCCAACCTGCCATCCCACCTGTCAATTCTGATGCTCCTGCAAAAACGGATCATTACTTGGCATCCATTCGCCCCCAAGCCATTGCTGAGTTGAAAGGCAAACTTATCACTTTCGCGCAGACTCGCAGCTTCAATTGGCGAAACACTGCACCGTCTATCACACCAGGATTTGCAACTGTGGCTCAGCTTCCCTCGTTGCAAACCTTCGCCCAATCTGGCAAGCCCATCCCTTTGCCCAACAACTTTGCAGTGCCCGAAACAGAGACACTGAGCGGTTTTGCCACCAGCCCAGATGGTAAGTTGTTCGCAACGGCTGACATTGAGGGTTGGGTGAGAGTCTATCAAATTCAAGCAGAACAACCGCTGAAACTGCTGTATCGAGTGCAAAACTGGCGGCGAGTCGAAGGACAAACCCATCCGGTGAGCAAAATAGACCAGGGATTAAACCAGGAAGTAGCCAGCCAAGCAGTTGGTAATACAGCATTGACCTCTGAGCAGCAGAGCACTCAGGCTACATCACTGGTGCAGGCTCCAGAAGGAGTGGGTGATCCAGTTGCGATTCGCCATCTCACCTTCAGCCCAGATGGAAAACAGATTTTGGGCATCGCTGATGATCTGACCATGCGCTCGTGGGAAACTGCATCCGGTAAACTGATCCAAGTTTTTCAAGGACATGAAGCCACGATTCGACAAGTTCGCTACAGCCCAGATGGACAATCAATTGTGAGCGCCAGTTGGGATCGAACGGCTCGAATTTGGCAAACTGCAACTGGACAAACGGTGAGAACCTTCCCTCACGAAGATGCAGTCAGCAGCGCCAGTTTCAGTCCTGATGGGCAGCAAGTAGTCACGACTAGCTGGAATGGAACCGCTCAAATTTGGCAACTAAACAAAAACAAACCACAGGTGTTGCTCAACAAACATCAAAAGTCTGTTTTAGACGCTCAGTTTAGCCCGGATGGTCGGCTGTTGGTGACGGCCAGCTTAGATGGAACCGCCCGCCTCTGGGATGCTGTCACCGGAGAAGAGCAATCTCAACTGCGCTCACAGGGAGGAGAAGGTATCTTACAAGCTGCCTTCAGCCCGGACGGTCAGTATGTCGCTACATTGACCAAGAGCGGCAAAGTGCATCTATGGGGAGCAACTTGGGAGATGCTGCTTCAACTGGCTCGTGAGAGAAGTTCGCGGCAGTTAACCCCAGAAGAATGCAGCCAATATCTGAGACTGCCTGCAAATCAATGCCCTCAGTTGCCTGTGCAGAATTAGCGTTTTGGGAAAAGAGTTTTCTGAAGCGTAGCCTTCACACCTTTTCCCTAGGTCTGCATAGCGCTTTGAGTAAGCTTGCTGTAATGTAGACGATGTTTAGACTAAACCCATCCTGACAGATGCAGTTACAAATTTATTTCTAAACGCAAATCCTATTTGTGTTTATATATACTTTATAATTCGCAATTTTGTATCACTTTTGGACAATCGAGATGCAACTGATTGTTAGGGTTTTGCAATCAGGAATATTCCGACGGCAATCATGGCACAGCCAGCGGCAACATTCATCCCTTTTCTAATTTTGGAGCCAATCAGCAATCTCGCCTTATCTGCCATGAATGCATAACCTAGTTTCACGCCGCCTACCGCAACGATTGTAATTGCGATGATGATGCCTGTATCGAAGTACGATATTTGAGTCAGATCAACAAAAGCTGGGAAAAAACCAAGATAAAATAAGGTCGCTTTTTGATCGCCTAACGTAATCGATAATCCAGTCAAAAAACTAGACAGCAAAGAAGATTCAACTACCTCTTGGGGTTTCAGATCATGGGATTTTGACCGACATAACCCGATGCCCAAAACTATCAGATAAGCGCCGCCCAAATATTTGATTAGGACAAATAGGCTGCCCATGGTTTCCGCCAGAAATGACAATCCCCAAATCGCTGTGATGATGAAAATGATGTCCCCGACAACGATTCCTAAAGTTGTGAAAACGCCATGAATCAACCCAGAGGTGGCTGACCGGGTGGAAACAGCTAACACGCTGACGCTGGGAACTGCGGACAAGATAACCATAGCGCCGAATAATGCAACAACGCTGCTAATGGTCATACTGCTTTGCAACTCTGCTTGACATCAATTATCTTGTAAGCTGTCAACATTGAGAGACTCTTACTTATCATCGCTAGCTTACTTTGTAACATGAAGCTTGTGATTACGTCGATGAACTACATTGATGATTGGCAGTCAATGAATTTGAGAATAATTTTATGGTGACGAACCTCATGTTTGTTGCGGTTCATCAGCTTGCCCAAATTATCAGTAATCGCCAACTTTCTGTGGTTGAAGTGCTGGAAGCGCACCTTACTCAACACCTTACCCAAATTGCTCAGCACAACTCGAAACTAAATAGCAATTTGTACGCTTGATGCAGAGAATGCCAGCACTAGAGCGAAACAGGCAGATGAGGCGCTTGCTAGAGGTGAGCATTGGGGCGGTTTTCATGGCGTTCCGGTCACGACTAAAGACATTTTTGAAACCGCAGGGCTTCGCACCACCGCAGGCTATCTTCCGCTCAAAGCCTATGTACCGCCCCAAGATTCTACCGTTGTGGCGCGGCTGAAAGCAGCAGGAGCGATCATCTTGGGCAAGACCAACATGGCGGAACTAGCGGGTGATTTTCAAAGTACAAACTCTCTGTTTCCGCGAGTGAATAGCCCCTAGAATCTGGAATGTACTGCTGGCGGCAGTTCTGGAGGCAGTGCGGCGGCAGTTGCATCCGGACTTTCACCATTGGACTTGAGCAACGATATTGCAGGTTCTGTGCGTCAGCTTGCCCATTTCTGTGGCGTGTACAAACTCAATGCCATTATCGACGGCTTTCAGTCGCCATCCGGCCATTGAACCACAAACTGTTTGCCACAGTCTTTACAGCGATAGCACTGTTTTCCCCGACGATGCCCGTTTTTGGATAATTGCTCTGAGCGGCAGTGAGGGCATATCATTACTTTCATTACATCACCCAACCGCCTATCTCCCACATACGGCTCCAAATATGACACCAGCAATTCCTCAATCTGTTGGGTTAGCTGTTGCTGATGTTCCGGATCTGAGCTTCGGAGTGCTGCCAACATCACCGCATTACTGCTATGCACACAGACTTCTGCTAGGAGGCTGCGCTGTATTTCGCTTAAGGCCGGATTCCGCAATTTCAGCAGGTTTGCCATGAAGTTGATCGCCTCCTGAGTCATGCTTTCATCAATCGACTGAAACATCTCGCGGGACGTGTAAAACTGCACAAAGACCACACGCGAAACAGGCTGCTCGAACAATTCAGCAACCGCTTTTGCAAGAGCACCGATCATCCGGCGCAACGGTAGATGGGTAATTTCAGGTGTGATTGCCTCTGCCCACAGCGTTTTTACCCGCTCGATGTGGCGCAACTCCATCGCGTTAAAAATGGCAGCTTTATCGGGAAAGAACTGATAAAGCGAGCCGATCGCCGTTCCTGCTTTTGCCGCAATCAGGTGAGTCGTCGCCGCTTCATAGCCGACTTCATCGAACACAGCCGCCGCCGCGTCCAAAATTTTCTCGACCCTTTCTTTGCTCCGCTGCTGTTTGGGCTGGCGACGCAAACGGCTTGACGAACGCGAATGATTTGTCATATTTTAGAAACACGACAGATTTCTCACAATTTTTCTCACAATTCTACACTTAACGGAGAACACCATGCAGTCGATGCTTCCCGGTGCGCCTTGGCTATTGGCGCATCAGTCAATGCTGAACGTGAATGAATTACCCAACCGCAGCAAGCTGCGGGGTATCTAGGTGAGAGAAAACAGCTTTAACTGCTTAGCTCTAGCCTTCTCTTGTTCACTCCCCTGCTCTTGGATATATCGCTTGACAATCTCACTGT
>JAAUQT010000088.1 GCA_012033495.1 Cyanobacteria bacterium RM1_2_2
TACTGCAACGCAACATTACACTCTGTCATGGCAAAATGAAGACACTTAAAATCCGAGAGAGCTTGATTCTAAACCGTTTCAAGCTCTCTTTCCTGTGTCTATCTTGACCCTTCGTGAATAATCCAGGTTAGAGGATGGCTGAGAAGCGGTTTGCTGTGCATTTAAGCTCCTCCTGCTCTCCCTTAACCCCTTCCGAAAAGGGGAACCCTTTGCGAAGCGTGGGCAAAACCCATCCTAAAACTGGATTGAAGTGCCCCTTTGGAGGCCACGATTTACACGGTAGCCTTTATGAAAGCGAATTTAGGGAATCTCAGTCGATTTACAACCCCAAGTCGGACTGGTCAGCCATCCTCTTTACAGCCACCCCCCCAGCTAACCCCCAGCCAACCCCCCAATGTCGAGCGTTGAGCGTAGCCGAAACGCGCCCACTCCTACGCAGCAGGGCTGTAGTTGACGATGCGCGTGAAATCTTTTGCCATCAGACTAGCTCCACCGACCAGTGCGCCGTCGATTTCGGGTTTGGCAATAATTTCGTCGATGTTGCCAGGTTTGACTGAGCCGCCATACAAAATGGGCACGTCCGCATTTTTAAGCTGCTTGCGAATAATGCCAATAATCCGGTCTGCTTCTTCTGCGTTGCAGGTTTCCCCCGTTCCAATCGCCCAGATTGGCTCATAGGCGATCACCAAGTTGTTCTGATCGGCATCCTGTAAGGCTTCCTCTAGCTGATCGCAGATTACCGATTCGGCTTCACCCACATCGCGCTGCTGTTTTGACTCTCCTACGCAAAGAATAGGGGTCAAGCCATATTTTTGAGCCGCCTTCAGCCGCAAATTAACGGTGGCGTCGGTTTCGCCAAAATATTGACGGCGCTCGCTGTGTCCCACAATCACATAGCGCACGTTTAGCTCAGTCAACATTGGCCCCGAAATTTCCCCGGTGTAAGCGCCTTCTTCATCCCAATGGACGTTCTGCGCGCCCAACATGACGCGCGTGCCGTGCAAGCCTTTCGACAGAGTTTCTAGAGCCGTAAAAGGCGCACAAATCACAATTTCTCGATCTTCTGGCGTTTCGTAGACCTGATCGAGAAACTTTTGCAGCATCTCCAGTGCTTGCGCACGGGTTTTGTACATTTTCCAGTTGCCAGCAATGATGACCTTACGCACGGGGGATCTCAACCAATTCTATACAGCTTAAGAAAGATGCGTTCTCTATTCTACGGCTTCGTGGGTGCATTCAGGCGATCATTTTGATGCAGTTGGTTTGATTGCTGTTGGGACAGACACCGCTCGATGGTGCTGATTACAGAGGCAGCGAGGGCTGTGTAGTCGTAGCCGCCTTCTAGACCAAACAGGACTTTAGGCGTGACCTGAAAGCAAAGATCAGTCAAGATGCCATAATCCTCTGGTTGTAGCGAAATGTGTGCCAGTGGGTCAGCCTGAGCCGCATCATAACCCGCGCTAACAATTAGCAAACCGGGGCAGAAATCTTGCAAAAACGGCAGAATTTGCTGTTCAAACAAGGGCTGATAGTCTTTTAGCGTACTGCCTGCCGCCATCGGAAAATTCCGCACGTTGTCAAATTTGCCGCGTTCGTGGGCTGCGCCTGTGCCCGGATAGTGGGGAAACTCGTGCAGCGAGCAGTACGCGATCTGCGGGTTGCCTTCCACAATTGCCTGCGTACCGTTACCATGATGCACATCCCAATCGAGAATGGACACCCGCTCGACGTTGGGTTGGTTCAGCGCATAGTGAGCCGCAATTGCCGCGTTCGAGAAGATGCAAAACCCCATGCCGCGTTGGGCTAAGGCGTGATGTCCGGGCGGGCGGGTGAGAGCAAAGGCAGGCTGACCCATCTGCAACACGGCATCAATGCCATCTAGCCAAGCATTAACCGCTAGCAGAGCCACCTCATCGCTGCGCGGCGAAACGATTGTATCCGGATCGATGTGTCCACCTCCGGCAGCGGCGAGTTGCTGAACCGCATTGACGTACTTGGCTGGATGCACTGCATAGAGCGCATTGGCAAGGCGCGGATCTGCCAAATCTGCTGGGGTTGGAGTGCGCCAATCGATCTGACTTGCCCAAGGGGTTGCTTTCAGTGCCGCCGTCACAGCCGTCAGACGACCCGCATTCTCAGGATGGTAAAAGCCTGTGTCGTGGTCTAAAAACTGATCGGAATAGAAGATAGGAAACATGGCAATTACAAGCTAATGAAACGTTTGAGTTGAGCCGCCGCAGATAACCCGATGCCTACAACCTTTCACTTCAACAGTCCGCTCCAATCATTTCTGCTGCTGCGCTCAGCTACTCCTATGACAACCGACTGCGCCATTTCTTTGGGTCTTGAGAGCAATGAAAAACGGCATAAACAATAACGGTTGGGTCTGTAATGTTCATAGAAGACCACGTAGGGAAAGCGTCGAACGATCGCCCGTCGATAGCTTTCGTGGGCTACCTGATACATTTCTGGGTTGCGTCGGACGAATTGAATGCAAGCATCAACGCAGCGAAGAAACTCTTCGCCCAAACCAAGTTCCTGTTCTTCATACCAAAGATAAGCTTGGGCTACATCCTGTTCCGCCTCTGGCAGAATAATCAGATTTCTAAGCGCCATGCTGCCTGCTGCGGATGCGCTCTTTAGCGGCTTCCCATGAACTACCTGAGTCAGGATTCTGCAAATAAGCAGCTTTTCTTTCAGCAAGTTCTTGCTTTTGCCAATCAAGCATCGGAATTTGCTCTGGAACTTGGGCAATGCTGTCCCACAAATCTTCCAACAGTTGCAACTTCTCCGAGAGGGTTAGCTCAAAGACTTGAGTGAACTCTGTGTTCATGCTGACCTCGCCACGGCGATGAGATGTCTTGCTCCAAGTTTATCACTGGCAACATATAGCTACTCGTTTGCTATCTGGGGCTATTTGGGGCGATTGGATCTGTCGCAGCTAAACAAGGAATGTATATGTCCTACTCCTTGTTCGAGGTTCCTTCTGTGAATGGGCATCACTCGGATCTGGTTCTTGCAGACTTGAATATGGCAATTGTTACTGATGGAATTCATGTTGCTAGGGCGCGTCACTATCTGAGTAAATTTCTGCCGAGCAGGAACCAATTTATCCAAAATGCCAGATGCAGAACAACAATGCCCCAAAATACAGTCTGGTAAGAAGTCTTACGATTTTTGTGGTGCAATCGACGTTGGGCGACAAATGCCCCCAGCCAGCCGCCGAGCAGTTCACAAAGATGCAGCGTTCTTTCTGAGGTTCTCCACTGCTTGTTCTGGGCGCGGGACTTGTCATTTGCATAAAGCTGAAAAGTCATGACGCTCATTAATGGGTAAACAATTAACGGAATTGGGTTTGCCAGTGTCCAGGTAAAGTGAATCGATCCGGCGAGGGGAATCAAAGATAGAAGCAGCGTTTCGAGTAGCCAAGACTGAGGCGGATAGGCAGAAGTTTGAACGATGACAGGCTGACTCAAATAAGTAGTATTCACTGGGGCAGGGCGAGCCGTTGCGCCTTTAATAAAAGCCATTGTGGCTCGAATTTTACCAGCCTTGCCAAGCATGACCTGATAGTGAATTTCATCGCCTACTTGCGGACGGCGGTTCGCGTCTTTGATAGCAGAAATGTGTAAAAACACGCGCTGCCCTCCACCCACAGGCTCAATAAAACCGAAACCTCGATCATCCTTCCACACGATCAGTTTGCCTTTCTGCATCTTCTCCAGGGAACCTCTTATTCCTCCTCTCTATCCATAGTCTTCCCGCCTACTAGCCCAATCGTGATCGCGTCCATGACTCGCGCCACGGGGATGATTTCTAATTCAGAGGTTGTAATCGCTTGGCTGGCGGGCACAATGGCGCGTTTGAACCCCAGCTTGGCGGCTTCTTTTAGCCGTAACTCCATCTGCGAAACCGAGCGCACCTGTCCGCCTAAGCCCACTTCGCCAATCAGCACGGTCGCCGGATCGACAATTCGATCGCGGAAGCTGGCAGCAATGGCAACGGCAACGCCCAAATCGGCGGCGGGTTCGGCTACATTTAAGCCACCGGAAGCGGAGACGTAGGCATCGAGTTTAGAAAGCGGAATGCCGACCCGTTTTTCTAGCACTGCCAAAATTTGCAGCAGCCGGTTGTATTCGATTCCAGTTGTGGAGCGACGCGGCGAAGCATAGCTGGTGGGGCTGACCAAGGCTTGCAGTTCTACGACCAGCGGGCGCGTACCTTCGCAGGCCACGATCGTTGCCGTTCCGGGAGATTGCTCATCCCGGTTGCTGAGAAATAGCTCCGATGGGTTCAGCACTTCTTCCAAGCCCACGTCCACCATTTCAAATACGCCGAGTTCGTGGGTTGCGCCAAACCGATTTTTGACCGACCGCAGCAAGCGATGGCTGGCAAACCGATCGCCTTCAAAATACAAAACGGTGTCTACCAAATGTTCCAGCACTTTTGGCCCCGCAATGGCGCCTTCTTTGGTGACATGACCGACAATAAACAGCGTAATGTGTTCGCGTTTAGCCACCTGCATCAACGCTGATGTACACTCTCGCACTTGCGCTACTGAGCCAGGAGCCGAATTCAGGGCGGAGAAATAGAGCGCCTGAATGCTGTCAATCACCGCAACTTGAGGGCGCAGAGCTTCGAGTTCACGAATTACAGTTTCGAGATCAATTTCGGGCAGCAAAAACAAATCGGCATCTTCGTGAGCTTTCAGCAGGGTTTGGCTGGTGGTTGTTAGTTCACCCTGAGTTTCATCCTGCGGTTTCGAGGCTGCTTTGCTGCGCTTCCCGGTGGCTTTGCTGCTGGTTTCCTTGCCAATTCCCAACCGCTGTGAGCGCAACTTCACCTGCTGTCCTGACTCCTCAGCGCACACATAAAGCACGCGGTAGCGGGTGGCTAACTGATTGGCAACCTGTAACAGCAGCGTCGATTTACCAATCCCTGGATCGCCGCCTATCAGCACCAGCGAACCGGGCACAATGCCGCCGCCCAACACGCGATCGAGTTCGGTGTAGCCAGAAGCAAAGCGGATTTGAGGATGATCGACAATTTGAGGTAAGGTCAGCGCGGCCAGGGGTTGGGGCGCTTGAGCCGGAGCCGATCGAGCCTTGCTGACGGTGCGCGTGGCGAGGGCTGCTCCTCGGTTGGCACTACCCGCCGGGATGGCTACTTGCTCAACGAGCGAATTCCATTCACCGCAGGCCGGGCATTTGCCTAAATATTTAGGAAATTCGCCGCCGCATTGATTGCAAACATACAGAGATCGAGGTTTGGGCATCGGAGAAATCTTTAAGTTAAATTGGGGAGCCGCTTCAGAATTATTTAGGTTAGAAGAGGAATCTTAAGAAACATTGAAATGTAGTTGTAACAGTCAGTCCAGCGTTCTAACTTGATCTAAGTAGGCTAATATCTTTAATGATAAAGAATGATAAAGTGACGAAAATTAACTAAGAAATATCAACTTTAAGGAGTGTAAGGATTGGAAAGTCATAAAGAAAAAATTCTGGTCGTAGATGACGAAGCCAGCATCCGGCGCATTCTCGAAACGCGCCTTTCCATGATTGGCTATGACGTGGTGACGGCGGCAGACGGCGAAGAAGCTTTGGAAACCTTCCGCAATGCCTGCCCAGATTTGGTGGTGCTGGATGTGATGATGCCCAAGCTGGATGGGTATGGTGTCTGTCAGGAGCTTCGCAAGGAATCAGATGTCCCCATCATCATGCTAACGGCTCTCGGCGATGTTGCCGATCGGATCACCGGACTAGAGCTTGGCGCGGATGACTATGTGGTAAAGCCTTTCTCACCCAAAGAGCTAGAAGCCCGGATTCGCTCGGTGCTGCGCCGCGTCGAGAAAGTCGGCACTTCCGGCATTCCCAGTTCCGGCGTGATCCAAATCAACAGCATTCGCATCGACACCAACAAACGCCAGGTTTACAAGGGCGACGAGCGGATTCGGCTGACGGGCATGGAGTTTAGCCTCTTAGAACTGCTGGTGGGGCGATCGGGTGAACCGTTCTCCCGCTCAGAAATTTTGCAGGAAGTGTGGGGCTACACGCCTGAACGCCATGTGGATACGCGCGTGGTGGATGTTCACATTTCTCGGCTGCGGGCCAAGTTGGAAGATGACCCCAGCAATCCAGAGCTAATTTTGACGGCTCGCGGTACGGGCTATCTGTTTCAGCGGATTGTTCCCCCCGGCGAGATCGAATAATTCACCGAATAATTCAATCTCGTTGATTCTCTCCGCCTACGGGTAGAGTCCATCTGATAAAATTTGTGAGGCTTCTATCACTGTGATCAATGGGATCAATGGGATCGACTCAAGCACGGATTGCAATTGATGCAATGGGGGGAGACTATGCTCCCGCTGAAATCGTTGTTGGCGCCATCAGAGCGCAAGCAGAACTGGGGATACAGGCACTTCTAGTGGGTGATCCGCATCCCATCGAAGCGATTCTGAAGCAGCACAATGCTTTAGATCAGTTGGAAATTGTTCCGGCTGAGAGCATCGTGGAAATGCACGAAGAACCGCTGGGCGCGTTGCGGCGTAAACCCAAGGCTTCGATCAATGTCGCAATGGACTTGGTTAAGAAGCAGCAGGCAGATGCAGTGGTGTCGGCAGGGCATTCGGGTGCGGCGATGGCGGCAGCCCTCCTGCGGTTGGGGCGGCTACCGGGCATTGACCGTCCGGCGATTGGGGCAGTTCTCCCGACCATCATGTCGAAACCTGTGATTGTGCTGGATGTGGGCGCAAATGTAGACTGTCGCCCGAAGTTTTTAGAGCAGTTTGCGGTGATGGGGTCGGCCTACTCGCAGTATGTGTTGGGCATCGACAATCCGCAAGTTGGGCTGCTCAACATTGGCGAAGAATCTTCTAAAGGCAATGAGCTAGCGCTGCGCACCTATCAACTGCTGCAAGAAAATTCCCGCATTTCTTTTATTGGCAATGCCGAAGGGCGCGATGTGCTGTCGGGACGGTTTGATGTGGTGGTTTGCGACGGCTTTGCTGGGAATGTGCTGCTGAAGTTCGCGGAGGCAATCGGGGAAGTGCTGCTCAATATTATGCGCGAAGAATTGCCGCAGGGTTGGCGCGGTCGGTTGGGAACCGCACTCCTGAAGCCCAACTTGCGACGGCTGAAGCAGCGGATTGATCACGCGGAACATGGTGGCGGGCTGCTGTTGGGCGTAGATGGGATTTGCATTATCGGTCACGGTAGCTCTCAAGCGCCGACGGTGTTCAATGCCGTGCGGTTGGCCAAAGAAGCGGTCGATAATCGCGTCCTTGACCGGATTCGGGTGCAGTACCAAAAGACGGAAGCAACCGCCACAGACGGAGAATAATGTCACAACAATCGGGAATTGCCATCACGGGAAGCGGTTCTGCTGTTCCAGTAACGTCTTTAGACAACCACGGTATCAGTCGGCTGGTGGAAACCTCGGATGAATGGATCTCAACCCGGACGGGTATCCAGCAGCGGCGGCTTGCTACTCCCGACGAATCGCTCCGAAGCATTGCCATACTAGCGGCCCAAAATGCCCTGGAGATGGCAGGTTTGACGCCGATGGATGTAGATCTGATTATTCTCGCAACTTCCACAGCCGATGATTTATTTGGCAGCGCTAGCCAGATTCAGGCAGCGTTAGGAGCCTCGAAAGCGGTGGCCTTTGACCTGACGGCAGCTTGTTCGGGCTTCGTGTTTGGCATGGTGACGGCGGCGCAGTTTATTCGCACGGGCGCTTATCAAACGGTGTTGCTGATTGGCGCAGATGTGCTGTCGCGCTGGGTGGATTGGGCCGATCGGCGCACCTGCATTCTGTTTGGTGATGGGGCAGGCGCGATTGTGATGCAGGCAAACCCGGAAGGCGACGGTTTGTTAGGCTTTGAGCTACGCAGTGACGGGACTCAAAATGATTGTCTGACTCTCGCGTTTCAGCCTCAGCCCCGCGAGTTGGTGGATGGAATTACGGTGGGGCAGGGCGGCTATCAGCCGATTTTCATGAACGGGCAGGAAGTGTATCGATTCGCGGTGAAAAAAGTGCCAGAAGTGCTGGAAAAGCGCTTTATCGAGCCGACCTTAGCGTTGATCAGGTGGACTGGCTGCTGCTGCATCAAGCCAATCAGCGCATTTTGGATGCCGTGGCTGAGCGGTTGGGCATTCCATCTGAGAAGGTGATTAGCAATATGGCGAATCATGGCAACACCTCGGCGGCTTCCATTCCACTGGCGCTGGATGAAGTGGTGCGAGCCGGAAAAGTGAAACCGGGTGATGTAATTGCTTCTGCCGGATTCGGAGCCGGACTCACGTGGGGAGCCGCTATTTTCCGCTGGGGCAAGTAGGCAGTTGGCTGCGGATTAGGTGAACTGCTTTATAATTCGTAACTCGCAATTCGTAATCGCAAAACCGAGTTGCCAGATTCAAGACAGTTGTTAGGTTAGAGCGATGGTGAAGACAGCGTGGATATTTCCAGGGCAGGGTTCTCAGGCGATTGGCATGGGAGCCGATTTGTACGATCTGCCCGCAGCCCAGCCGAAGTTTGAGCAAGCCGCACAGATTTTAGGCTGGTCGGTTCCGGCGGTGTGTCAGCAGGAAGACGATCAGGTATCGCAGACGCTCTACACCCAGCCTTGCCTCTATGTGATCGAAAGCATTTTAACCGACTTGATGCACGAGCGCGGGCAGTCGCCGGATGTTGTGGCAGGACACAGCTTGGGGGAATATGTGGCGCTGTATGCGGCAGGCGTGTTTGATTTCGAGGCAGGGCTGCGGCTTGTGAAGCGGCGAGCCGAATTGATGGATAGTGCCTCTGAAGGCGTGATGGCAGCGTTGCTAGGGTTTGACCGAGCGCAGCTAGAACAGCAAATTGCTCAAACTCCAGATGTGGTGCTTGCTAACGACAACAACGCCGGACAGGTCGTGATTTCGGGAACCGCTGAGGCGGTTGAGTCCGTGATGGCAACGGTGAAATCGAAGCGAGCCGTGAAGCTCAACGTCAGCGGGGCGTTTCATTCGCCTTTGATGGCAGGGGCGGCGGCAGAATTTCAGACCGTACTGGATCAGGTGGCGTTTCACTCAGCAAAAATTCCCGTACTCTCAAACGTTGACCCCACAGCAGCAACCGATGCAGCAATCCTAAAAGATCGGCTCAGCCGCCAAATGACAGGTTCGGTGCGCTGGCGGGAAATCAGCCTTCAGTTGCCGGAGTTAGGCGTGGAGCGAGTGATCGAAATCGGCCCAGGCAAAGTACTCACTGGCATTTTGAAGCGCACTTGCCCAGAATTAACGCTAGAAAACGTGAGCGGCTTAGCGGAACTGCCTACCATTCTTTAACTGCACTAAGGGCTGTCTCTCTGTCATGGTCAAGATTCTGTCCGAGATGGCTGACAGCCCTAGCCTATTGGGGGAAAGAGCGCGATCAGGCGGATGCCGTCAACGGATGACGTGTCCTAAGAAAATTCCTGAAGAGTCAGGGCAAAGCATGTTGTGGATCGCCCTCGCCCCGCCCCTTATGCCCCCGTCTTTTCAATGGAAATCAATTCCCGGAAGTAATGCCGATAGAGGTCACAGCTTGCCGAAACTCGATCGTTCTGCATGGTGATTAAGCCTAGCCCATCCAGTCGGTAGGCTAAGGTCGGCTCAATGTGGATCGCATCTTCAGCGGCAATCACCTGATTGAAGGCATTTTCTAAGTTTGGCTGCATTTGCAGCACGTTCAGCAATCGCCGCAGATGGTCTCCGTAGATACCTTGCTCGCTGGTATGCTGCAAAAATCTTCAAGTGAACCGCCTCGTCGCAACTGGTATAGCGCCAAATTGACTAAATAAGGTAGACCGCCCGTTAGCTGCTGTAAGGCGACAAGGTGGGATTGTTCTGCTTCGCTGTTTACCCAGTTCAGTTCATAACGTTGGGCAAGGGCATGAATTTGCTCCAAGTTAAAGGGAGGTAATCTGAGCGATAAGCCGACATTAAACGGAGACTGAGTCACATCTAGCGGAACATAGGCATCCGTGGAATAATCCACAATCAACCGCAGCTTGCGCCACCCATCTGACTGTTTGGCTTTTTCGTGCCATGACCGCAGCAAAGACAAAAACTCTCGTGCCACCCTCGGATACTCAAACAGCCAATCAAGATGACTGAGGGCAAGCACAATCGGACGATCGCTCTGATTCAGCAGATAGCCCTGCCAGTAAAGGCTACAGCTAACTCGACTGCCCACCGCTTCATCCCAATATTGGCTGAGTCGAGGTGGCATCTGAAGTTTGCAACTTGCGTTGACGCAAAACCAACGTAGCAAAGGATTCAGCGCATTCAAAGTCAGTTCATCGGCTTCTTGAAAGTCTAAATGGACAATCTGACAGCCCCGACCTTCTGCATGAGCTAACACCCGATTCAAAAGGGAGCTTTTTCCCATCGCCCGGGAGGCTTTAATCCGAATCAAACTCCCAGGTTGCTCGACCTCAGCATAAGCCAACTGCTCAATTGGGGGACGTTCGATATAAAACGGAGACTCTAGAGGAACTGGCCCACCAGGAAATTTCAAAGAATTGTTATGAAGAATGGGCTGCATGAAACTCATTGTTGATCCTCTGAGCAAAAAGACATAATTCCAGCCACCCTATGATTGGGCAACCTTTTTGCATCCAATTGTTTTACCTGTTTGTTTCATTTTTCATGCAACCCTACCCTAGATTTGCACATCTTTATACATTGGTTCCATGTTTCTTTGTTAAAGCGCAACTTTCTTTTGGACTAATCTTCTGGCTCAAGTCTGGCTCAAGGCGTCTGCCTAGAGGATCACAAAGGTTTTTAAGCTCATGAAGCCAGGTAGAGATATCCGATCTCTGGTTGAATCAAAGACTGGATTAAAATTAATTTAATGATTGGCAGATAGCAGATTAGTACCAATTCTTTGAAAAAACGCGGGTAGCTCAATTTCGATCATTTTTGCTCATTGCGAATTCCGGATTGGTATCCCCTCTATTCGCCACAAACAACCGAATGCAGATTTAAGGCTGCAAGTTGCGGGGCATTGCAACGGCTACAGCAAATGATCTGGGTTTCAATCTGATTTGATCAACCGTAAACATAGGCAAGCTTAGAAAGCAAACGAAGGTAACGATGGGATTTTTTGATTCTGAAATCGTCCAGCAGGAAGCAAAGCAACTGTTTGAGGATTACCAATCCTTGATGCGCCTTGGTTCGGACTACGGCAAATTTGACCGAGCCGGCAAAAAGATTTTCATTGAACAAATGGAAGCGATGATGGATCGCTATCGCGTTTTTATGAAGCGCTTTGAGCTATCGGAAGACTTCATGGCGCAAATGACGGTTGAGCAGCTAAAAACCCAACTGAGTCAGTTTGGGGTGACGCCCCAACAAATGTTCGACCAAATGCACCTCACCCTTGAACGGATGAAAGCCGAACTAGAAAGAACGCCGTAGATTACCGAATCGAAACGGATTACAGGTAGCCATCACATTTATGCTAGGCAGGGTGTCAACGCTCTTCTCTTCTCTCCATTCCCGTTCACGGAAACCGGGATTTGCCCACTGGCACTTTGAGAAGTCTTCTAAAAGATGTGGGTCTGACGGAGGAAGATTTGGGATAGTCGTTCTTTTTAGTTTAGAGAGATCACCTAATCCTGTATTAGAGAACTCTTATCAGAACCCTGCCCTAAGATGCTGAATCAAGAACTGTGGGACTGGCAACAGAGGGCAATGGCAGACCAAGAGCATATCGATCTCGATTTTGCAGCAAGTTATAGAGCATTCATTGCAGATTATTTAGACGAAAAACACCAGCAAGGACGGCAATGATCATTGCGGATATGAGTGTTTTTGTTGAATTATTCAACCACTGAAACTTGCTATTTGCTATTGCGTTCAGTCCGCAAAAAGCTAGCTAGCGGACGCTGATTTTGTCTGACTTTGCTCTTTCACAGTCCGTCTACCCCACGGTTTCAGCAAAGAGACTGCAATAATGACCAGCAAACAAACCACTTGCATGACGGTTCCAATCAGCACGCCTTTAGCATCAAATGAGTAGAGTGGATTTTCTAACGCTTGCAGTCGTTGAGCTTCGGAAATAGCAGTCGCAGCATTTGCCCAAGGAAACAGCCAAAACGTCCCAAAGACAATGAGAGCTACTGTAGCAATCCATTTTGCAATCACCCAGTAATGCTTGAAAAAGCCCCAAATGGTCAACCAACACAACAACGTTCCAGTCAAGAGGGAACCTATCGCAGAGGGAATGACGACGTAATCATCTAGTAGATTGATGGCTGAGTTGAGCGCTTGTAACACTTCTGCATCGGCTGAATGTTGATTTCTCAATGCCAGCAAAAACATGCTCAGCACTGTTCCTGTCCAGAGTGCAGCAAAAGCAACATGAGCAGAGAGCAGCCAATTCTTCTGTTTCACAGTGAGTCTAGGCATGAAATTCTCCTTCAATGAACGCAGTCTGATGGCATCAAGACTACGCAACTTACTTAATATATATATAGTCAATATATTAAGTAAATGCAAGGAGTGCAGGGTAGCAATGTCTTTGCACTTAAGAAACATTCGAGACGATGCGATCCAATAGCAGCGAAAACATTTCCTGTTCTTCTTTTGAAAAGCCCTCCAAGGCTCGATGAATCGTTTGTTCGCCAATGGCAGGCAAAACCTCCTTCAGTTCCTCACCAGCGGCGGTTAACCAGATCCTTACCACCCGGCGATCTGCTGGATCGCGCTCTCGATACACGAGTTTGCGCTCTTCCATGCGGTCTACTACACCTGTCAAGGTTGCTCCTAATTGTCCAAGCTTTTCGGCAATCCCAGATGTGGACAGCCCATCTTCCTCCCACAGGCAGCACAGCACAAGATAGTGGAATGGTGTGAGTCCATAGGGTTCTAAACGTTCTAGGAAGTCACGGTACATCAGTTGTGACACTAATTTGAGCCTATACCCTATGTTGTAAGGCGCGAGGGCATGTCGCCATTTCTCGATGAACTCAAGCTTGCTTGAAGAAATAGACATAACCAACAGTTCGTTAATAGGCTGATATTCACTATATAAAATATTATTAAAAAGGAACCAATGTACTCCCCTAATCAACAGTACGCCCGACCAGAGATCCATTGAAATTAGCAAATTAAGCTAGCAAACTTTACCACCTCACCCAGCAGGCTATTTTGCATCTTGCCAGAGTGCAGTATTATCTTGCTTTGAAGTAGTTTGCGAATGGGCAACCTTTTGGGTCGATCGTGCGACTCAGTTAAGTGAGGGTGAAAGCTGGCGCATCTAGCGAGATCGGTTCAATTTTTTAGTGCGAAAATCTTAGTGCAAAAACCGCAAGCAGGCAGCTTATTGTTAGACCCGCTTGTTACAACAGCACCATTGGGAGGGGCAGTGTGAGTGTGAGTCAACGGCTCAGCGAAAAAAAAGGCGGCACAGTCAGTCATTTTGGCAATGCCCGCAACTGGGAAAATCAGCGCGATATTCTGTTCGTGCTGCTGCAAAAAGAGCTAAAGGTACGGTATAACAACAAGCTTTTGGGCTATCTGTGGTCGATTGCCAACCCGCTGGCTTCTGCCTTTGTTTACTTTGTTGCCTTTAAGATTTTGATGCGGATCAACGTTCCCGACTATCCGCTGATTCTGATTTCTAGCGTCTTTCCGTGGCAGTGGATGTCCAACTCGATTGGCTCTTCCCCGAATATGTTTGTGGGAAATTCCTCGATCATCAAAAAAGTCAACTTTCCTCGCAACATCGTGCCGCTGTGTATGGTGTCGAATCACATGATCCACTTTTTGATGTCGGTTCCAGTGATTACGCTGTTTTTGTTCATGTATGGTCGCGCTCCGACTTTAACGTGGCTCTATGGCGTTCCCTTGCTGGTGATGGTTCACTTTGCAATGGCCTACGGCATCGCCCTAACGCTTGCATCGCTTAACCTGTTTTTTAGAGATTTAGAGCGGCTAGTTCACATTGTGCTCAACTTCGCCTTTTATCTGACGCCGATTTTGTATCCGGTAGAAACCATTCCTGAGCGGATCAGGCATCTGCTGGTGCTCAACCCGTTTGCGCCATTAATCATCAGTTGGCGAGAGTTGTTTATTTATGGCAGCTTTAATTGGGCCTACTGGCTGATTTGCGCGGGCTATGGAGCGCTGTTTTTAACCATTGGCACTTTCGTTTACCGGCGGCTTTCCTGGAAATTTGCAGAAGTGTTATGAAAGAACCTGTTGTTAGTTTTTATAACGTCAGTAAATCCTACCCGCTGTATGGACACATTCGCGGCGTCAAAAACTTCTTGTTCGATTTTCCGCGCAACCTCACTTCCATGAAACGAGAGCGGTTTGAAGCGCTCCAAGACATTTCATTTGATGTCTATGAAGGCGAGAAATTTGGCATTATTGGCAGAAATGGGGCTGGCAAAAGCACAACTTTGGGGCTGATTGCAGGCGTTTTGGCTCCCAATCGCGGGCATGTGGTGGTGCGGCGGCGCGTTTCTCCGCTGCTGTCCCTCGGAGCCGGATTTCACCCCGAACTGACTGGACGCGAAAACGTCGAGCTAAACGGCGTTTTGTTGGGGCTGACCCGCCGCGAAATTCGCCGCAAAATGGACGAAATCATCGAATTCTCTGAGCTTGGCGATTTTATCAACCGTCCCACGCGGGTTTATTCCAGCGGCATGGTAGCGCGGTTGGGCTTCTCGGTGGTGGCTCATCTTGATCCAGAGCTAATGCTGATTGATGAAGTGTTGGGCGTCGGCGATATTCGGTTTCAGCGCAAGTGTGTTGAAAAAATGAAGAGTTTCAAAGAAAGCAACGTCACGATGGTTTTGGTGACTCACTCGGTTGCCAGCGTCATGAACATCTGCGACCGCGCCATGTGGATCGACAACCATCAGGTGCGAATGATGGGCAACCCCACCGAAGTCGTAGAAGCCTACGCTGCCGCTAATGGAGTCTCCATCGACACCCGCGCCGTTAACAAATCTGCCCTCTAGCCCCACCCCCTTCCACCTCCCGTTTGGCTGAGCACTCACGGCGAAGCCCGTCTCCCTACCGCATCGTTTACGCATGAGAAACTTTCCCGCGCAATATAACCTGCAACCAGATAACGTTCTGTATTTTTGCCATATTCCTAAGACCGCAGGCATGACCTTTCGGACGATCATCGAAGATCAGTTTCACTGTGACGATGTGTGTCCGGCGACGCTGAATGCGCAGTTAGCAAAGTTGTCTCCCACAGATTTGCAGCGATATCGCCTATTTCGGGGACATTTGGGGTTCAGTAACCTGCCCGATTTGCTGGTCAATCAGCGAGTGATTAACATTACGATCTTGCGTGAACCCGTTGCCCGCGTGATTTCGCACTACGACTACATTCGCCGGATGCCGGGAGATCCGCACTATGCGGCAGTGAAAGACATGACGCTGGAGGAATTCGCCCAACGGTTGACCGCAGGCAAGCTAGGGAAAAATATTCAGACCTATCACGTTGCTAAAACAACTCAGTTCAATCTTGACAAGCTCTCGGTGTCTGAAACGCTGGAATTAGCGAAAAATAGCCTCGACGATTTTGGCTTCGTTGGCTTGGTAGAGCGGTTTCAAGATTCGCTGTTTTTGCTGTCTTATATTTTTGGCTGGAAGCCGATCTTGAATAGCCGCAAAGAGAACGCCGCGAAGGTCAAGAAGCCAATCAACGAAATTTCTGAGCAAACGATAGCGGTGATCAAAGAAAACAGCCAGCTTGATGCCGAAATTTACCGCCATGCTGCCGAAATTTTTGAGCAGCGGTTTGCCGCCATGCAGCAAGACTTGCTAGAAAAGTACGGCGATCGGGTTAATCCGAAGCTTGAAGTAGCGTCAGACGCGAAGCTCTCATCTGAGCAGCTTGCCGCCCTGCTGGAAAAACACTATGACCAACGCTACCGAGAACTGCATCCTACTCTGCCCCAAAAAGTGTTTTATGACTTTAACCAACCCCTGCGGGGTGACGGCTGGCAGCGACGCGAATATCCGCAAGATGATCCGGTTTCCTACCGCTGGATTGGCCCCGATCCGATAGCAACGCTGGATTTGCCTGCCAGTTTTGCTGTCGATGCCTGCCTAGAGTTTCAGTTGATTTGCACCACCGCCACCCTGCCCGAAATCGTCAACAGCCTGACGTTGGAAGTTAACCAACAGCCTGTTTCCTATGGGCTACTGCAAGGCGATCAGGATCGACGATTACTGCAAGCCTACATTCCAGCAGAGGTGATGCGTAGCGATCGTCCGTTTACCCAACTGAAACTGCAAGTCAACCGCACGCTTGTCCTGAACTCGATCAATCCCAAAAATCCCGATCTGCGCTTAGTTGGGCTGGCGTTTAATCTATTTCATCTGTTTCCGGCAGATATGTCTCATCAGTGCAGTCTTGTGGCTTCCCGGTTCGACTCGCCGTTTTGGATTGAAACCGTAGACTTTTTGAAGCAGCATGTGCAGCCCCAAGAGCCAATTACTGCACCGTTGGTGTTCAAGATTCATCTGCGGAATCCCATTTCGGACTATCGCGGGTTTGCGAAGAAAGGCAAGCCGTCTTGGGTTGTTGTCCACAAAGGCATGGTGGAATCGGTGGATGCGATGCTGCTGCCCTTGCTGATGCAAAGATACACGCCGGTCTATGCCAACGATGTTTTTGTGGTGTTTTCCCTGCACAACCATTTGCCTGCCATCAGTTATCTGTCGCCGCATGTGAAGTCGCTCTATGTCGATTCGGCCAGACGCCGCATGATTAAAGCCTTCAGACCGCTGCGCTACCGTCATCTCAAGCAGCCAACCGGAAGCACCTAGGATTGAGGCATGAGCGCGATGCATCCCGTAGCAATTAATCTGGCGTTTGTCGGTAAAAAGCCGACCGGATTGGCCACCTACGCGATTAATCTGATGCCGAAGTTGAACCTGCCAGAAGCGGTTTTGTTGGCTTCTGAGCGCTTTAAGCCTCGCCTATCTGCCCACGCGATTTGCCATGAAGTTCCGGCGAATCTCACCTATGAGCAAGGCAAACTCGGACATTTGCGCCGTATGATTTGGACGCAGACCCAGTTACCGCAAATTTGTAACCGTCTCCAAGCCAGCCTGTTGTTTTCTCCCGTGCCGGAAGCCCCATTAGGGCTGCGCTGTCCGTCTGTCGTGATGGTGCATGATCTGATTCCGCTGCGCTTCCCTCGGTTTACCTCGCCCCTCACGCAATATTTTCGGTTTTATGTGCCGCAGGTGCTAGAACAAGCGCGGCAGATTCTTTGCAACTCGGAAGCTACGGCTCAGGATTTAGTCAATTTTTTTCAGGTTCCCGCCGCCAAAATTACCGCCATTCCGCTCGCTCACGATGCCGACCATTTTCAAGTTTTGCCGCTAGTTAGAGAAAAAATGCCTGATCGCCCCTATTTTCTCTATGTTGGTCGGCATGATCCTTACAAAAATCTGGCCCGCTTGATTCAGGCATATGCCACCTTGCTGAAATCAGACCCGAATTTAGACTACGAGCTTTGGATCGCCGGGGCTGCTGATCCGCGCTTTACGCCAAGCCTACAGCAACAGGTCATCGAATTGGGCATGGCGGATCGGGTGAAGTTTCTCGACTATGTGACTTATGATCAGTTGCCCGTTCTGCTGAATCGAGCGGTGGCAATGGTGTATCCATCGCTATGGGAGGGGTTTGGGTTTCCGGTACTAGAGGCGATGGCGTGCGGCACTCCGGTGATTACCTCAAACCTATCTTCTCTCCCTGAAGTTGCCGGAGATGCGGCAATTTTGGTGAATCCTTACCGCGTCACCGAAATCACAGCCGCCATGCAGCAGGTCATCACCGATGCCAACCTTTGCGCTCAGATGTGCTCAGCAGGGCTAGCCAGAGCACAGCAGTTTAGCTGGGCAAAAACCGCCGAGGCCACAGCCGCCGTTTTGCAGCATTGTGTTTAATTGCGCCTCCTTACCGAGCTTACGAATCTATCAGCGCTATGCCGAACTCACGCTAAAATTCAGAGAGCAAACCGTTTTGAATCTGATAAAAATCTCGTAATGACAACCTCCTATCTCAATGCACCTGATCTCGCGGCTGAAGACTATCTCCTGCTGGGCTTAGCGACCTGCTTCATCAAAGTGGATGGCGAAGTCTTTCAAGTGAAAGTCGTAGAGCCAATTCCTTCTGCGGCCCTAGAAGCCCTTGTGAAAGGGATTGCCACCTCCTATGAACTGGCAACCGCGACAACCCTCAGCGCCGTTTTGCCAGAGAACCAACCTCAGTTGCCGCCTGGTTTTCCGCCCGATGCGCAGTTTTGCGATGAGTTTGCCTTCCGTGCCATTGCTGCGGCTCGCACCTACAAAAGCCGCCCTGAAGCACAAGCCCATGTTCCGCTTGGCACAACCAAAACCGACTTCAATTATTCCACTGAACGCAAGCGAGTGCTTAACTCTGATCGGATTGTGAAGCCAGAAGATAACGTGAAGCAGCACGCCTATACGCATCAAGTTTTGTAACTAATTTCAGGGCGGATGTGATTTACTGAGGGTGGTTCATCATCAGGTCGTGGGAGGGAAATCACTCATGCTAAAACTTTATGGCGGTGCGCGGAGTCGTGCCTCAATTGTGCAGTGGTACTTGGAAGAATTGGGCGTGCCCTATGAGTTTGTCCTGTTAGACATGATGGCGGGAGAGCATCGTCAGCCTGCTTTTCTGGCCATTAACCCTATGGGGAAAGTTCCGGCGATTGTAGACGGCGACCTGCAACTTTGGGAATCGGGCGCAATTTTGCTCTACTTGGCAGAAAAGTATGGCAGCACTCTATTAACGCCAGAACAACGGGCTGAATTTACTCAGTGGGTAATGTTTGCCAACGCGACTTTGGGCCCCGGCATTTTTGTAGAAAGCAGCCGCGAAAAGGAAATGCCTCGCCTATTTGCGCCTTTAAATGAGCGTCTGGATCATCAAGCTTTTATGATGGGGGACACGTTTACGGTCGTAGATGCAGCCGTCGGCTCAATGTTGGCGTATATGCCCCTCATGCTCAAAATCGATTTTGCGGGCTATCCAGCGATACAAACCTATGTGAAGCGGATAACTGAGCGTCCGGCTTTCCAGAAAACCATTGGGGCACGGTAAGGTGTCGATTAGCGGATAGCTGCGCAGTGGGTTGCTTTTAGGCTTCTCCTGCTCTTCCAGAGGTCAGCGTCACCGTTAGGAATTCGGGTTGGCAAATCTGTGGCAAACCTATGGGAGTGGCGAGCATTAATTCCCCTACATGTAGGGTCTTTGGTTTAGGATGCGGGAACTGCCCGTTGTTCACAGGCAAGGCGTTCGTAGTGTGCTCGATCTCGATATTTCAGCGTTCGCATCGGCTGATTGCCCACAATTGCCATCGGTTCTACGTTGCCTGTCACGACAGTTCCCGCTGCTACAATTGCCCCATCGCCAATTGAAACTCCCGGCACAATCAGCGCATTGGCTCCAATCCAAACATTGTGCCCGATAGTTACGGGTTTATAAATGTAGACGTTATGCTCGTAAGGTAAAGCATTGCTTTGGTAATCATGATTTGCTGACAGAATCACCACATTGAAGCCTAGCGTCGTGTGATTGCCGATTGTGATGCCGCCCCGACCATCTAGCACTGCCCGATCGCCAATATAAATACGTTCACCTAAAGAGACATTTTGTGGACAATCAATTCTAATATCTCGTCGAAACCGTACTCCACTGCCACAGAATTTGAGTCGTCGCTTTAGCGCCTGATGTTCATATTGTCTGAGCTTAGCGCGCAGTGCTTCTATCTGCTGTGCTAGCCAAGGCAACAATAAGCGTTCTAGTTTGTGGGCGATCCGATCTGCGATGGGTTTCATAACAGTTGGCCATGAACGATTCAAACCTAGAATGCCCAAACTGTTCTAAAACCACCGTTTTGGCCACCGGAGTCTTAGACACCAGAGATTATCCAAAGCCAGTATTTTAGACTATGGATCAAGATATCCACTATTCATCTTTCTATTCATCTAAAAATGAGCCGGAGTTCTACCAGCATTCAAAACTATTGGTTGCCCCTAGAAGGGTAAACATCTATGTGACGTGCCGCTGGAAGTTGCCACCAAGCAAGATGAGGATATTCGTGATGCTCTTGATGATAACCAAAGTGATAGCACGTTATAAATGACCAAAACGTAGAAAATGAGGTTGTTCTAGCGCGATGAGGATTGGTATATCCTGCTTCAGATTCTCGATGGGTTAGAAAGGTACCGAAATAAAAGAGTTGAATGGAACTTAAGATAGGTGGAGTGACCCAAAATAGGAAGAGGTTGCTTGCCGGGATATGTAGGAAGTGATACGCAAGTTGAAAAATAATTGACAATATGGTGAACTGCCTCCAGCCCCAATATTGCTTCATAAAGTGAAAGTACCAGGATGCAGGATGCTTATGTTCACCATCGTGAAGTCAGGATCTTGTTCACTAGCCGGATGGCGATGATGTAGCCGATGGTTGGACAAAAGTTCTCGGTATAGGAAAGTTGCGTAGCAGAATACGGTCACTGTACCAATGAAGTGGTTTAACCGAGAGTTTTGTGGACAAATTGAACCGTGCATTGCATCATGTGCCGTAGCAAAGAGTCCGGTATACAAAAACATTTGCCAAAGCAAAAGAATGGGAAGCAACCATCCAGGAAGTTCAGTGATATTGAGGTGCAGCAAAATCATTAAGCTGGCTGCCCATAAACCAATGATAGAGACGGCAACTAAAAGCCCAGTCATGCCTTTAGCTAGCGCAGATCCCGTAGTTGTAGATGCTCCTACAGGATGGGAAAAGCTAATGTTAGATCCGACCAATTTTATTCTCCTTCGTCCGTTTCTTTCAGAAGTTGGCAGTTTGAGTGATGTGCCGCAAATAAGCAGACAGGTCGTTTGAGCACCTGAAACATTAAATAAAAAGCAAAGAGATGAATCTGATGAATGAAGCAGAATAAAAAGGGAAGTCAATTAAAACATAAGCAAAGGCTAAAAAATCAGAGCAGTTAACTCTATTATAAAGATTTATGAAGTAGCTGTTACAGCGATTTCTCCTTGCAACAGCAATACGGACTGCGAACTCTGCTGCTTTAAGTGCAGTTGCAGCAAGGCAGATGGACTGTCTTTGCCCCAAAAAATAGCTTTGCCCCAAAAAATAGATTACGAAGCATCCTTAACTAGCTTCTACAGCGTTCACAAGTTGGTTGTGAATAAGGGGGTGGGGGCTTCGCCCTCACGCAGGGGTAAAACCCCTGCACCCGGTTCAGATCCTATGAAGGATTGCTGTAGTCGCTTCTTTATTAAGTTATTCACGGCAAGGATAATAACCCTCTTTCAGGAGACGCATTCACAGATCCCTCAATGGGTGAATGTGAGATGAAGGATGAGTAGAAAAGCTCGTAAAGTTGGGATGCAGACTTCCCGAAGCGATTTCTGAATAGCATTTCTCGGTAGTGCTATTTAGGAAGGATAGAGGAAATGGGCTGATTGAGTACCATCGCTTGTCGTCGTTGTTTGTTGTAGTGATGGATGAAGTTCCAGATCGCAGCAATATGATTGTTCAAATCCTTAGAAAACGACAATGTTTTTCGC
>JAAUQT010000314.1 GCA_012033495.1 Cyanobacteria bacterium RM1_2_2
GCTCAAGATGAAAATATTAGCCAACTCAATCTGCTGCTGAGTACGCCAGTTTACAACACGACGGGGCAGTTGAGCTACAGTTTGACGGCTCAGACGGTGATTAAGGAAACCGAAACGTCAGCCCCTTCCCTGCTGCAAGGCAACACGATTGTGATTGACCACAAAGGGACATTTTTGGCCCATCCCCAACCCGGTCAAGTCGGCTTGAATATCGGGCAGTCTGGCGATAGCGATCGGTTTCAAGACATTCTCAACAACATTGGGCGAGGCGAGGCTGATTCGCGCCATCTGTTTAAGCTCAGCAATGATCAGACGGAGTGGATCGCTGGGTTCAGCCCTCTGAAAGAGGTGGTGACAAACTCTGACCCTAAAGAGACTTGGGCAGTGCTGGCTGTCACCCCCGTTGATAGCGCCCTAGAAGGCTTAGACGACATCACTCAAATTCTGCTGATCTTAACGGTGGGGCTACTGGCGGCCCACCTGTTGGCAATGCTGTACATGGCCCGAGATTTGGCGCTGCCGATCGAGCAATTGGGCAAGTATGCGCTGCGGATTCATAAGCGTAACCCTAAAGAGCGAGCGCCCAAAAACTTTCGGATTCGGGAACTCAACCACCTCGCGGAAGTGCTGGATAATATGGTGATCCGGTTGGAGGAGCGGGCTAAAGAGCTAGAGTCGGCTTGGCAAGAGGCAGAAGCCGCGAATCAGTTGAAGAGCCAGTTTTTAGCGAGCACCTCCCACGAACTGCGGACTCCCCTGAATGCGATTATTGGCTGCATTCGGCTGGTGAAAGATAACTGCTGTGACAGCCGCGAAGAAGAAGTCGATTTTCTAGAGAAGGCAGACAAAGCAGCGATTCACTTGCTTCAAATCATCAACGACCTGCTCAACATCCAGCAGATTGAAGAGAAGAAGTTACCGCTAGCGATTGAAACCATCGACCTACGCCAAGCCCTTAAAGATGTGGTGGATTTAGAAACCATCCCCATTCAACAAAAAGGACTGGAGCTTCACATCACTGAGCTACCAGAGCCAATCATGGTCAGGGCTGATCCGGCGCGGCTGAAGCAAGTTCTCCTCAACATTATCTACAACGCGATCAAGTTCACCGAGCAGGGCGGTATTACCATTCAAACGCGGCTAGAAAACGCCCAAGATTTTTTGACCCGTCCTGCTAATTCAGTGGGACAAAACGGGCATCGTCCTGATTTGGAAGCCGTGACCGAGCCAGAGCATTGGGTCGTGATTGCCGTACAGGATACTGGCATTGGCATCGATCCGGCGCAGCAGCACAAGTTGTTCCGTCCGTTTGTGATGGTTGACGGTTCCACCACCCGCAAGTTTGAAGGAACGGGGCTAGGGCTGGCGATTTCGCGCAACTTGGTGGAAATGATGGGCGGGCAGATTAGCCTGCATAGCGTTGGTTTGGGGCATGGCACAACGGTAAAGGTGGCGCTGCCGGTGTTGGCGACTGCGATATCAGAATCGGTCAACGGACAGGAGCCCCACCCCGATACAGCGGTTGAATCGACTGTCGTTAGTTAGCCTCCGAGCGGCTGATTCGCTGATTCGCTGATTCGCTGATTCACAGATCAGGCTGCTCAGGCTCACGGGTGCAGAGCAACTTGTATGAGTGCCGCAACTCCAATCGCTACAATCGCACCAATCAGCGTATTGATGATATTAACGACTTCGTTGGTAAGCCAGTCAACTTTGGCTTGCAAAGTCGCGCCAATCAGACTTTCCAGATTGGTAGCCACAAAAGCCGCAATCACACAAACAGCAATATCCAGCGGCATAATTAGCCCCAACCCCCAAGCCAAGGAAGCCAGTGCCGCCGATCCCAGCACGCCTGCCAACGTCCCTTCTAGGCTGACTGCCCCCTCTGTGCCACGGGCGACAGGCTGGAGATTGGTGATCAAAAAAGTGCGCTTACCATAGGCTTTCCCAACTTCGCTGGCGCAGGTATCCGAGAGTTTTGTGCTCATGCTGGCGACATAGCCCAACAGCAGCAAAGAGATAATGGTGGGCGTCCAGACAGACGGGAAGCTCGCAAAACCGTAAGTGCCCAACGCGCATAGGGTGGCAATCAGTGCCGATCCCCAGACGTTTTCTGGGCCGCGAGCACCAGAGCGCTTTTCCGCGATGCCTGCTGCTTCCTTCTGTGCCAGTCCAATCCGAGTCACAGCCGACCCAACTAGAAAGTAAAACATCATCACGAGGTAGCCCCGCCAGCCGAGCGTTCCCCACAGAATCGTGCCCAAGATGCCCGCATGAACCAAGCCTGCCGGAGTCAGGAGTTTTTTAGGCGCAAACCAGGCAATCAGCAGCAAAACGAGGTTAATGGCAAGCGCGAACACCCAAGGCATCAAAATATCCAGCAGATCCGCAGAAATGTTCATCATGGGAGATTCAAGGATAGAGAGCAATGTCCATCGTCAGCCACTCGTCTGCGAACGCATCGATTAGACAGGCATAGAATACCCAAGCGCTGCCTTCACTTTAGCAAGGGTGGGGTTGGCGATGGCTTCCGCCTTCTCGCGCCCTTGCCGCAACACGGATTCCAGGTAGCCCGGCTCCGCCATAATCGCATGATATTTTTCCTGAATCGGCTGCAAGCTAGCAATCAGCGTATCGGTGAGCAGTGGCTTAAACTGACCCCAGCCCATATCCTGACATTCAGCAGTCACGGCGGCTTTGGTTTGGTTCGACAAAATTGTATACAGCCCCAGCAAGTTGTTGCATTCTGGGCGCTCTGGATCATCGAAGGTAAGTCCGCGAACCGAGTCGGTTTTGCAGCGCTTCACTTTGTACTGAATCTGATCAGGCGGATCGAGGAGATTAATCCGGCTCAGATCAGACGGATCAGACTTCGACATTTTTTTCGTGCCGTCGGTCAGGCTCATCACCCGCGCCCCTTCCGCCCGAATCATCGGTTCCGGCAGCTTCAGGACGGGCTGTTTTTCTTCGCCGTAGAGGTAGTTCAGGCGGGCGGCAATATCGCGGGTTAGTTCGAGGTGCTGCTTTTGATCTTCGCCAACCGGCACTTTATCCGGTTCGTAGAGCAAAATGTCGGCGGCTTGCAGCACCGGATAGGTCAACAGCCCTGTACCCACGTTTTCCCCTTGCTTGATTGCCTTTTCCTTAAACTGCACCATATCTTGCAGCCAGTTGAGGGGTGTGATGCAGCTAAACAGCCAAGCCAGTTCGCTATGGGCAGAAATGTGAGATTGCACGAAAATCGTGGCATGTTCGAGATCAATCCCGCAGGCCAGATACATGGCCGCAACCTGATAGGTGTTGGCAGCCAACTTTGCCGGATCATGGGGAACCGTAATGGCGTGAAGATCAGCCATAAACAGGTAGCTGTCATACGCTTGTTGGATCTCAACCCAGTTGCGGATTGCCCCTAAATAATTTCCGAGATGCAGTTCTCCGGTTGGCTGAATTCCAGAAAGCACACGAGGCTTAGCCATAGATTTCGTCCCACTCTGCAAACATCACTGCGTTAACCGTGCTCAAAGTTTAGTTGAAATTAAACCTTGAAGACATACCCCGAACGAAGGCTTGGGGCAATTTTTTGTAATTCCTTCATTACGCAATGTAACAGATCTGTGTATCCTAAACTTCACTTGATTTGCAGCAACACTGTAGCGGGTGAGGCTAAGACAAACTTGAGCTTAAAACCTGTTTGCAAAGTCTACCTATTATTTGCAGAACGGTTGAGATCCCCCCTAAATCCCCCTTCAAAAGGGGGACTTTGAAGCTGTTTTGGCTCGGTTCCCCCCCTTTCGTAAGGCTACTGTGTACACACATCTTGCGTAGGAGTCTAAAACCTGGGCTGATCCCC
>JAAUQT010000315.1 GCA_012033495.1 Cyanobacteria bacterium RM1_2_2
ATTCTGAGGGACTTCTCCAAGCCGATTGTGTCTTCAAAGTTCCCCACGGGTGGGGGATTTAGGGGGCTGAGAGGGGTTGTGTGTACACCGTCGCTTTTTTCAGGGGGCTAGAGGGGAATCTCAATCGTGCTGCAACCGACAGTTAGACCTCAATCCTCTGAGCAATCGCGGTTAGTGAGCAGCATCCTCATGAGGAGGAATCACCTTTGGTTCCAGACCAGGCCAGTGCCAATTGAGCATTTCAGGTTGGTCAGTGCCGTGCTCGAAGGCATAGTTGCGGCAAGCAATTTGCTCATCTTTGAAGTGTTCCTTCATGTGAGCACCTGCCACCTTGAGCTTAGGCACGCGGTCGATCACATCAATCGCAATACTGAAACGATCGATCTGGTTGCTGATCGCCAGTTCCAGCGGGGTGTTGATGTTGCCCTTTTCCTTGTAGCCACGCACATGCAGGTTATGGTGATTGGTGCGACGGTAAGTGAGGCGGTGGATCAACCAGGGGTAGCCGTGGAAGTTGAAGATGATCGGCTTGTCTACGGTGAAGAGGCTGTCAAAGTCCCGATCGCTGAGGCCGTGTGAGTGCTCAGTGTCAGGCTGAAGTTTGAACAGGTCGATCACGTTGACAAAGCGGATCTTCAAGTCAGGGAAGGCTTCCCGCAGCATCACCGAGGCAGCCAGCGATTCTTTGGTGGGAATATCACCCGCAGAAGCTAGCACCACATCCGGTTCTTCGCCTGCATCGGTGCTGGCCCATTCCCAAATGTCAATGCCCTTGGTGCAGTTTTTGACGGCGGAATCCATGTCGTGATACTGCAAGTGCATCTGCTTATCCGACACAATCACGTTGACGTAGTTGTGACTGCGGAGGCAATGGTCGGCAACCGACAGCAGCGTGTTGACATCCGGGGGCAGATAAATCCGCACGACTTCTGGACTCTTGTTCAGCATCACATCCAGGAAGCCCGGATCTTGGTGGGTGAAGCCGTTGTGGTCTTGCCGCCAAACCGTCGAAGTAATCAGAATATTCAGCGAAGAAACTTCTTCCCGCCAGTGAATGTGGTTACAAATTTCCAACCACTTGGCATGTTGACCCACCATGGAGTCAATCACGTGGGCAAACGATTCATAGGTGGAGAAAAAGGCATGACGCCCGCTGAGCAGGTAGCCCTCGATCCAGCCTTCTAGGGTGTGCTCACTCAGCATTTCCATCACCCGACCATCCATTGACAGTTCGCTACCGTCGAGGTCTTCGGGCAGAAATTCAGCAATCCAGAATTTTTTGCTGACTTCGTAAACTGCGCCAAGTTTGTTGGAGGTGTTTTCGTCGGGGCCAAAAACGCGGAAGTTCGTCATGTTGCACTTCATCACGTCTCGCAGGAAAACGCCCAGTGGACGAGTGTTCTCAGCCTGCACCATGCCTGGACGCGGCACATCCAGCCCATACTCTCGGAAGTCTGGCATCTTCAGGTCTTTCCGCAGCAAGCCACCGTTGGCATAGGGGGTTGAGCCAAGCCGCTTTGTGCCGGTTGGGGCAGTGTCTTTGATCTCAGCGAACAGCGCGCCTTTTTCATCAAACAGTTCTTCTGGCTTGTAGCTGCGCATCCAGGCTTCTAGTACCTGCATGTGCTCTGGGGTCATCGACGACATTGGAACCTGGTGCGACCGCCAGAAGCCTTCAACCTTGTGACCATCAATTTCGGAAGGGCAAGTCCAGCCTTTGGGCGTCCGCATCACGATCATCGGCCAACGTGGACGGAAAGCGTTGCCGGTGCTGCGAGCTTCATGCTGAATTTTCTTGATCTCGGTGACGCAATGATCCAAAGTAGCTGCCATGGCCTGGTGCATACTTTCGGGATCGGAACCTTCGACAAAGTAGGGCGTCCAGCCATAACCCCGGAACAGTGCGTCTAGCTCTTCGTGGCTAATCCGAGCCAGAATGGTCGGGTTATTAATTTTGTACCCGTTGAGGTGCAGGACGGGTAAAACTGCGCCATCCCGAATTGGGTTGAGAAACTTGTTGGAATGCCAGGAGGTTGCTAAGGGGCCGGTTTCTGCTTCTCCGTCTCCGGGCATGGTGACAACGATCAGGTTTGGGTTGTCGAAGGCTGCACCAAAGGCGTGAGAGACGCTGTAGCCCAGTTCGCCGCCTTCATGAATCGAACCCGGAGTTTCGGGAGTGCAATGGCTGCCCACGCCGCCCGGAAACGAGAACTGCTTGAAGAATTTTTGCATCCCCTCTGCATCCTCGCTGCATTGGGTGAAGAACTCGGAATAGCTGCCCTCTAAATAGCAGGGGCCGAGAAATCCGGGTGCGCCATGACCTGGGCCCACCATAAATAGCATGTCCTGATCGTATTTTTTGATCATCCGATTCAGGTGGGTATACAGGAAAGAAATGCCAGGACTAGAACCCCAGTGTCCCAGTAAGCGATGTTTGATGTGTTCCTTTTGCAATGGCTCGCGCAGCAGCGGGTTTTTCCACAAATAGATCATGCCGATTGCGAGGTAGTTGGCTGCTCGCCAAAAAGCGTGCATCTTTCGCAATTCTTCGTCCGATAGGGGTGCGCCTTCAATCGTCGATCGCGCTGGCCCAAACGTACTGATCGAGGCTGTGTCAATGGTTGGTCTTTGGGGAGTTGCTACCATAGTATTCCAAACGCCTACGCAGAATTATTAGACTTACTTTCGCTGTCGTTCCGTCTTGAAAGAAGCTTAAACAGAACAGAACTATTGGGAATCGCCTACTAGAGAATTTGACAGCGAATCCCTAGACTCTAATCAGTCAGGAGGTGTGGTTAAGGTTTCTGGCATTATAGGGCAGAAAATCATCTCAGGTGGTAGTACGGCAAACACAGTGCTGTATTTATTGAACATTCGTCTAGTTGAATCGCCGCAAAATTACCTGTTCTAGAGAGGATTGACTGAGAATGAGACTGACTGGGAAAGCCTGGAATCTAGCGTTTTTTCTGGCGTTCGTTTGGTTTTATTATGTTTTAACCTTCTATATAATTTTTCACATTGATTTTCCATTAATATTCCAATTTGCCTGTATAACTTTGTTCTCCATTCGGCAAAATAGCCAAATCCAATCTGGCATTCGTTAGATCTGCGCCGTCTAAATTAGCGCCTGTTAAGTTGGCATAGCGCAGATCGGCGCCCCGCAAATTTGCCCCAGAGAGGTCGGCTTCTTGGAGCAATGCGCCGTAGAGACTGGCTCCCTGTAAGTCGGCTTGCTTCAGTTGGGCAAAGGTGAGATCGGCATCTCGCAGTTCTGCCTGATGCAAAACAGCTTGGGTGAGGTTGGCATGAGAGAGGCTGACGTGAAGCAATTCAGCTTGGCTCAGGTTCGCTTGGTTTAAGTTAGCCCGCTTCAAATCAGCGCCATAGAGATGGCTGAGCTTCAAATTTGCCAGTCGCAAATCCGCTTCTGTAAGCACAGCATTGACTAATTTTGCTTTTTCAAAATCGGCTTGAATCAGATTGGCCTTAGACAAATTAACGCGGCTGAGGTCAAGTTGCCGAAAGTCAGCATTGCTCAAATCACAAGCCACGCAAGATTTCATTTTGATCGTTTGTTGAATAATGTTGGAAATTTCTTCATTCATCGTCATCCTTTTCAGTTAGCCCAAGAAGCTTGGCCATACCATACTCAAAGAAGTTAGTAAAGTCACGTGAACCATCTTCACAGTTGGTAATGTAGTGACCCAATTCGTGCAAAATGACAGTTTTTGTGGCTAGGTTTTGGTGAAGAGAAACCACGCCATTTGTCATATCACAATAACCCAACATACCATCTGTTGAGTCTTGTGCGAAAGCCCTAAACTTTGGTGGCACTTTCTTGTT
>JAAUQT010000089.1 GCA_012033495.1 Cyanobacteria bacterium RM1_2_2
TACCAATGTCTTAAGGAGATTTCTAGGAAAAAAGTTGTTGCCACGTTGGGGCAGGTTTGGACTCAGTCTCGCGTCGCCCAGAGGATTGATCTGCAAAACCTGCCCGTACCTGGGTAGAGGGTTTCCCAGAAATCTCCTAAGCAACCTGGCTACAGCTATTAATAACGGACAGTAGAACTTCTGTGGTGAGACATTAATTCTTGTGCTAGGGTGGCGAAAAAAATAATCCATCGCTAAGCCCCTCATCACAACTCATCATGAACACACCGAGAACAGCGACGGCTCTTCTCATTGATGCAGATAACATCAGTGCCAGTCAAATTAATCTAGTGTTGACTCATTTACCGTCAGAGGGAAATCTGCTGCTCAAACGAGCTTATGGAGATTGGTTTGACGAACGCTTGAAAATTGGCAATCGATTCTGACGAACTATGAGATTGAACCGATCCACTCTTTGCCAACCGCATCTGGCAAAAACGCTACAGATATTCGTTTAGTGATTGATGCGAT
Source organism: Cyanobacteria bacterium RM1_2_2 (assembly GCA_012033495.1). Classification (GTDB taxonomy): domain Bacteria; phylum Cyanobacteriota; class Cyanobacteriia; order Elainellales; family Elainellaceae; genus Elainella. The sequence goes on from JAAUQT010000089.1 coordinate 511, forward strand.
GGATTTACTACATCACCGACAGGTTGGCTGCTTCTGCATCGTCAGTAGCGATCGAGACTTCACGCCACTGATTCGCTACTTGAAACAAACAGGCGCTAAGGTAATCGGCTATGGACGCAAAAACACCGTATCGATTTTGAAAAATGCCTATCATCAGTTTATTAGCTTAGAGGAACTTGCTCCATCTGAGTCCACAACTCAACCGACGCTGCAAGTCATTGAGGGTAAAGCAGCCCAATCTACAAAGCAGACCAAGCAGACTCAGAAAAATCAGCAAACCCAATCGCGGGCGAATCAAACGACTGCCAAACCCCATGCTAAAGAGCTTCAACAAATGGCACAAGCTGCGTGTATGGCGCTTAACGCGAATGGAGGTTGGGTAACTTGCGACAAGCTCATGACTCATCTGCAAAAGCAGTGCCTAGAGAAGCTAAAGCAAGGATTCTCCTGTAAGTTATTCGGCTATAAAGGTCTTACCGACCTGCTCGACGGCGTTGGCATTTTTGAATTCGATCCGCAACAAAAAGCTTCTACTCTATTGGCACAGCGCAAAATTCGGCTCCGCAAAGCAGCTTAGCAAGATTCGCGCAAGCATTATTCAGCTACTCTGAGGAGTATCCACCTCGCTGTTCTAGTTCGTAGCTGCCACGCCCGTGCTATTGTTCTGCCAATCTTGCCGCAGCAGTGCCCACAACTTCACATCTTCAAATACTCCCGACTTGCGGATTCGTTGCCGCAGGATTCCTTCTTGCGTAAACCCGTTTTTCTGCAACACTTTACCAGAACCCGGATTTCTAACCATATGGTAAGCGTAGAGTCGGTTGAGGTCTAAATTCTCGAAGCCTAAATAGAGCAGCGGTTTCAGCGCTTCACTCATGTAGCCTTGCCCCCACGCTTCAACTGCCAACCAGAAACTTAGCTCTGCCTGAGAGTGTTCTCGATCAACGTCTCGAATTTCAATGACGCCACAAAATTGGTTTTCAGATTTGCGTTCAATTGCAAACGCTCTAGACTGCCCTTGCTCAAATTCGGCAATTCTTTTTGCAACATATCGCTCTGCTTCACCCATAGGATAGGGATGCGGAATAGAAATCATCGTGTCCGCAATTTCACGAGCACTGGCAAAGCGCTGAATAGAAGGAGTATCCGCTGGGGTGAGGGGACGCAGAATTAGTCGATCTGTCTCTAGCATCTGTCTCTAGCATGAATGCGTCATGAGGCGATTCTATCTCGCTCAACGCTCACCACTGCTTTTTCGAGGAGTTTATTTCTCGAAAAGTTATTCCACCGACTGCCCGTCCCGCCGCCCTAATTCATATACGGCGCAGCCAATGCAGGCAATGATACCCATACTAATTGTCCAACTGCGTCCTAGGCTAGCTTCGACGCCCCAGTTGCAGAAAACGCCCGCCGCCAAAAACGGCAGAATGCTGAGAAGAGATGCATAGAAGGCATTGAGCGATTCTCGGCTGCTGCGGGTGCGCTCAAATTCTTCCTTAGAAGTGTAGAGTGATTGATCGGCTAAATTCATCCAGCTAGTCAGGCGTTCCATCACCTGTTCACTAATGGGGAAGAACCCTAAGTAGAGGGCTAGCGACCACAGGCTCACTCCTGCCAGCAAGGTAGTATCTAACTTAAACGAGAAAGGAAGGAATTCAACCAGCATGAGGCAACCCCCAACGATTTGCCATTTGTTTTACTGATTGTAACGTTGTTTGAAGTTTTGCAGATCTAGAATCGAGAGCTTGACGTTTAGAAAAGCGTGGTGTTAGATTCGATTCAGATTTTGGTTCAATAAATGGTGCAAAGCAAGGTTCAAAAATTGGTCTATAAAATGATGCAGAAAAACGAAGAGCCTGTGAGATTTTCGATTACCCTCTCAAAGGTTGACAACGTCCGCTTGGAAAAACTCGCTGAACTAACGGGACGTTCAAAAAGTGCCTTTTGCAGTGAATTGATTTCTGCTGCGCTAGATGAGGCTGAAGAAATGTTTGATGCTCCCGATTCTGACGTAACTCCAGAGCTTCCTTCTGCTGATGAATACGTGGCGGCTTTTAGTGCCATTCAGGAGAAACTGACAGATGGAAATCGAGCGATGTTATCGGCTCACTACCAAGCACCCGACTACACTATGACAACTCCCGAATTAGCCAAAGCTGCTGGTTATGAGAACTACGGTGGAGCTAATCTGCAATATGCCAGGCTTGGCAAAATGATCGCATCTTATCTAAATTGGCCTCTGCCCAAACGCACCAATGGCCTCTTGCTTCCTACAGGAATGATTGTTAGGTGGACAGAAGAAGATGTTTGGTACTGTACGCTGCATCCGCAGGTGGTCAAAGCGCTGGAGATTGTGGGTTTAGTAGAAAAAAAATAGGCTTCTTTTACCTCAAATACTTGCTCCACATCTGCACAGCTTCCGGTGAACCATACCAGGATCTGCCCGGACGGGGAGAATGCCAGATGTTTCTAAAGTCAGGTTTTCTGCCCCATCGAGGTGAGCCGCTGCGATGGGCGTAATGCCGTCGCCCCAGCAATTGCCCTGTCCGCCTGTCATTTCGTAGCTGCTGTAGGTAAACCAGTTGCTCAGGCGCGTTCCATAGGCTGACTTTCCAGCGACGCAGACATAGTGCACGGTAGGGTGAAACGCGCCTGGATAGTGGGTTTTGACAAAATCTAAATTGCGCTTTGTCCAGCGTTCTTGGCTGACATGGGGAGTGCCAAGCGTGATCAGGGTCTGCACCTGTGGGTGAGCCTTCCAGAGGTATGGTTCCGTATCGTTGGGATGGATGTTGTAAGGCACTTCACCTAAGTAGATCCGGCAAATCCAGCCGCCTGCCGAGTGCCCAACTAGGTTAACCTTTTCACTGCCGGTTTGCTGGATCAGATGTTTCACGGTTTGGTCAAGCTGACGGAGAATAGGCAACACTGAACGTCCACCCAAGGTTGGCAGCCAGTCACGGCGACGCAGCGGCACTGTCACCGTTGGATAGCCTAAGGTTTGTAGAGCTTGGGTCATTTCACCATAAGGCAAAGCGCCTGCCAGATATCCAGGAAGAATGATTGTGGGAAGCGGCATAACTTCAGCAGCGGCAAGCAAAAGCAGATAGAAGGGTTCATCGGGTACTGTAACACTCTAAGCCCAAACACTCTAAGCTCAAACACTCTAACTTGACTTTATCCAATTTGAAATTGAGGTCATTAGGGTTTTAGCTGGAATGGATGACAGCCCCTAAGCCAAGCAGGGAGAATGCATTGCCATAAGCGTCACTTCCCACACTAAACGCGGCTGCACGTATCTAGTGAGATACAGTTTTGCTGTTTCTAGCAGGGGGAGGCGGTTGGGTTGGGCTTGCTGCCAGTAGGCTTGCTGCAAATAGTCAATTAGCCAAAGCTGGGCTTCTGGGTCGAGAGCTTGGTCAATATCGCGGGCGAGTTCTAGTCTGTCGCGTAAGGAAGAAGGCAATTGGATCAACCGATTCAACAAATCGGCTGGGACGGTTTGGAGATAATGCCAATGGGTGACAGCTTCTCCTGGGCTGCCCTGCGCTAGTGCCAAAATTTCTGCATGAGCCAAAATTTCTGGGTTGAGTGGGTGCAGAATTTGCGCCATTGCCTCAGAGCCTAGCCGCTGAAACGGAATCCGCTGACAGCGTGACACCAGCGTTGGCAACAGGGATTCTGGGCTAGGGGCAATGAGAATCAGTGTGGCTCTTCCAGGTTCTTCTAAGGTTTTTAGCAACCCATTGGCGGCAGATTCAGCCATGCTTTCGGCGTTTTCTAGCACTACCACTGCGCGGGGAGCCTCCAATGGCGGACGGCTGAGAAACCGCGACACGTCCCGAATTTGCTCTAACCGAATCTCTGGCGGAGAGCGGCGTTTGACTCCTAGCTCTGTGGCTTCTGCGGCAGAAATTCGCTTGCCCTGATGCAGATAGGTTGGTTCTACCCAAAGCAAATCGGGATGGTTGCCCTGCTGGATCCGCTGTCGAAGCGCCTGCGGAATTTCGCCTTCTGGATGGGTAGTTAGCAGCAGTTCGGCAAAACACCGCGCAGCTAAGCCTCTCCCAACTCCGGGTGCTCCTGCAAATAAGTAGGCGGGCGCGATTCGATTCAGCCGTACCGCTTGAAGCAGCAGTTCGACGGCTTGGGGTTGTCCGATTAGCGGGGCGAAGGTGGGGTGCATGGGCAGATAGTGAGGATGCAGAGATGAGTAAGTGGGCTTTGCTGCGAGTGCCAGTCGAAAGTGCCAGTCGAACGGTGAGGGAGTGAAAATGAGCAAACTGAGTCTTCTTGCCTCATTCCTTTTGGATCATAGAGACTATTGCTGTTCTTTGAAGAATTGAAATTAGACGGTATTCTGGATTATTGGTAAATTATTGGCGGATCACGAACCATTCAGTTGTGAGTTTTGCAATGCGATTCAGTCAACCGTGGTTTGTGGCGTTTTGGTGGCAGTGTTAGCGGCATAAAGGGAAAGTTGTGATTGATCTCAAGCAGCTCCGGGAAAATCCACAGCAGTTTCAGGCGCAATTAGGTCTGCGTGGAAAGTATGATTTGCAGCCCATTTTGGATCTCGATCAGCAGCAGCGGCAACTCGAAGTTACCCGATCGCAGCTTCAAGCCCGCAGCAACGAGATTGGCAAACTGGTGGGTCAAAAAATGAAAGCGGGTGGCAAAGACGATCCAGAGGTGCAAACCTGGCGCGAAGAAGGCAACCAGGTCAAAGCGCAATTGAGCGAATTGGAACCCCAAGAAAAGGAAATTAAAGAGCAGCTTCGAGCACTTTTGCTCACCATTCCTAACCTGCCGAGCGAAACGACACCTGTAGGCAAAGATGAAGCAGAAAACGTTGAGATTAAGCGCTGGGGCGATGAATATTTGCCGACGCATACCGAAATTTTGCCGCACTGGGAAATTGGCGAAAAGCTGGGGATTCTTAACTTCGAGCGATCGGTCAAAATTGCTCAGAGCCGTTTTGTGACCTTGATTGGAGCCGGAGCCGCATTGGAGCGAGCCTTGATCCGGTTTATGCTCGATCGCCAAACGGCCGCAGGCTACACCGAGGTCAGCCCGCCCTTTTTAGCAAACACTGCATCGTTGACGGCTTCTGGTCAGTTGCCCAAATTTGCCGAAGAAAGCTTTCGCTGCAAAGATGATGACCTCTGGCTAATTCCAACAGCAGAAGTGGCGATCAACAGCTTGCACCGGGAAGAAATTTTGTCGGCAGAAGAGTTGCCGTTGCGTTATTGCGCCTACACGCCTTGTTTCCGTCGTGAGGCGGGCAGCTATGGACGCGACACCCGTGGGCTGATTCGGCTGCACCAGTTCGATAAGGTGGAGTTATTTAAGTTCGTGCATCCCGACACCTCTGAGCAAGAGCACCAAACTTTGCTGCAAGATGCGGAGGCGATCTTACAAGCATTGCAGTTACCTTATCGAGTGATTGAGCTTTGCACTGGCGATCTGGGCTTTTCTGCCACCAAAACCTATGACCTCGAAGTTTGGCTGCCCTCTGCTGAAAAGTATCGAGAAATTTCAAGCTGCTCCAACTGTCGAGAGTTTCAGGCGCGACGGGGTGATATTCGCTTCAAAGAGGCGGGCAAAAAGGGAACGCAATTTGTCCACACGCTCAACGGTTCAGGGCTAGCAGTGGGTCGAACAATGGCGGCAATTTTGGAAAACTATCAGCAGCCCGATGGGACGGTGAAGGTTCCAGAAGCCTTGCAGGACTATTTGGGACGAGAGGTGCTTTAGGGAGGTTTCTAGGTGTCATCCATTCCAGCGAGAACCCTGACGATGGCAGCGCGACAGCCCCTAGCCTGTTTTGGGGAACGGACGCGATCAGGCGGATGCCGTCAACGGTTGACCCTAAATGGATGACGTGCCCTAAGTGTGTTCTTTGAAATCCTTTCGGTGAAAACCTTTCAAACGGTGGGTTAATTGGCTGGATTAGGGTAGATTTTTGGGAATCTTTGCTGGCGCAACAATGGACTGATTGCTAAACCCGCCCCTATTGGTGAATCGGCAACAGGACGGTAAATGCCGATCCTTCTCCCTGCTTGCTTTTGACCGAAATGGAGCCGCCGGATCGGAGGAGAAGCTGTTGCACAATGGATAGCCCTAGCCCGACGCCGTTAGAGTCATCCATGGAGGCGCTACGCACTCGGTAAAAGCGCTCGAAGATGCGTGGGATGTCGGACGCAGCGATGCCAATGCCACTGTCGCGAAACTCAATTTGAATAAATTCTCCTTGCTGCCGTGCTCGCACCCAGACTTGTCCACCTTTGGGCGTAAATTTGATGCTGTTATGCAGTAAGTTGATCACAATCTGCTTGACCCACGGGACGGAGCACGAAACGGCGGGTAAGTCTTCTGGCACGACATAGCCGAGCATGACGCCTTTTTCTTGCGCCAAGGGTTGGTAGGTGCTCACCACACCCGGAACCACCTCAGAGAGCCGCACTGCTTCTGTGAGGGTTTGTTCCACCTCGCTTTCAAGCTGCACCAAATCTAGGACGCCGCTAATGAGCGAACTTTGCCGATCGCACTGTTGGCTAAGCATGTCCATGTATCGCTGTCGCTGCGGTGGTCTGAGACTAGAAGAGTTGAGCAATGAGAGGGCCGTTTTCATCGTTGAAAGCGGAGTGCGCAGCTCTAGCCCAATGGTTTTGACAAATTCATCTCTGCTGCGGAGGGCGTCTTGCAGTTCTACATTTTCTTGTTGTAAAACCGGCAACGCTTCAACCTGCCGTCGTTGGGCTGCCGTCGTGCGCCAGAGTTCTTCCTGCCGTTGAATTTGCTTGGTCAACAGATCCCCCATCAGGATTGGATCAAGCGTGTTCACAACATTTTGCTGTTTGAGGTTGTCCCAGGAAACCAGCAGGTCTTGTAATTCTGTGCTGGAGGTTGTGTTGGCTTGACCGAAACAAATGGCGGCGTTGATGCCTTCTTCTAGCACCTTTTGAATCACAGCTTGATCAAAAGAGCAAATGCCGAGCAGGGGATGTTTGCGGTCGGGGTGATCTTCGACTTCAGGCAGTTTTTTTCCTGCGCCGTCGGTGAACCCTCGCACAGAGCGGGGGCGATGGGCTAAAACCAAACCATAGAAAGCAGGAGCGGCAACTAGCAAAAAATATTCCCGCTTGAGTTGGCTTTCGGCAGCGAGGGGTAAGGTTTGAACGCGGGAGGCAGCGTTGGCAGGAGGAGTGAAGAGATTAGGGCCGGGCAGGTCGGGCAGATCGTCGATGGTGACATCTTCTAGGTTGAACTCTTCCAGACCAATTCTGGTAATTTTGGGGCTAAGGTTTTCTGCGGTTGAAGGGGGGCAGGAGGTATCAACAGTGGATAGTTTTTGATAAGTTTGCAGACTGTAGATAGAATAGACGGCGGTTGACGACTGGCAAAATCGATCGAGTTCGGCTTGCCAAGCGTCTCCTCGCGGTAGTTTCAGCCAAATGGTCGCTGGCAAGTTTTGTTCAACTAAAAAGTCGAGTAGCAGCCCCACCAAGGATTTGAACGTGGTTGGGCTTAGTTGCAGGGCATTCGGCGGCTGTTCTGAATTAGCGGCTAGTTCGTACAGGGACACATCCGATGAGTGGGAGGGATTCATGAGGTTGAGTACAAAATCAAAATTTGATGATGCCTGAGTCGGCGTGCGCATGAGGAAAGGAACAATCTACCTATCTATCTGCCTAACTATGTATATACCGTTTATGCCGATGCAGATCGCCGATTTCATCGGTTTACAGCAAATTTCATCTAGATTTGAGGGGGGGTAGAGATCAATCCCCTGCCCCCCTTTGTAGCTTATTCGAGTCAAAAGTGCTGCAACTGTAGACGAAACCAACTTACGGTTTCTATGGCTGAAGTCGCTTAGCGAGGGCAGCACGAGCCTGTTCCCGGTCATCGAAATGCACTTTCTCAGTGCCTAAAATTTGATAATCTTCGTGCCCTTTGCCAGCAATCAGGACGCCATCGCCAGGTTGAGCTTGCAAAATGGCAGTTTCAATCGCTACTGCCCGATCCCCGATCACCGTGGGATTGACTGCTTCAGGAATGCCAGCAACGACATCTTGAAGAATGCGCTGTGGGTCTTCCGTGCGAGGATTATCGGAAGTAACAACCGCCCAATCTGATAGTTCAGCGGCAATGGCTCCCATTTTGGGGCGTTTGGTGCGGTCTCGGTCGCCGCCACAGCCAAACACACAGATCATTCGACCTTCAATAAACGGACGAGCCGCCCGCAGCATATTTTCTAAGCTATCAGGGGTATGGGCGTAGTCTACAATCACGCTGATGTCTTGATCTGGCTGAATTTGAATCCGCTCCATCCGTCCAGGAACACCTGCAAAGTGGGGCAAAGCGCGAGCAATGGTCGGCAGATCGACTCCCAGATGGAGGGCGGCTCCGACGGCTGCCAGCAAGTTAGACAAGTTAAACTGACCCACCAACGGCGACTGAAAAGCTATAGCACCGACGGGCGTATGCAGCATTCCTTGCACCCCATCCGCCTCGTAGACTAAATCGCTTGTCCACAAATCGGCAGTTACATCACTGACGCTGTATGACCAGATTTGGGGTGTGAACTGTGCTAACTGCTCGATCAGCCGTTGCCCAAACAAGTCGTCTACGTTAACGATGGCGCGTCCCTTCAGGTAGGCTGGGCTAAACAGCAGCGCCTTCGCCCCAAAATAGTCCTCCAAATCCTTGTGATAATCTAGGTGGTCTTGCGTCAGGTTAGTAAACACACTCACCTCAAACGGACAGCCCCAAGCCCGTCCTTGAGCCAGCGCATGAGAGCTAACTTCCATCACGGCATGACTTGATACTGCTACTGCCGACGCCAACTGCTGCTGAAGTTCCAAGGCAAAAGGAGTGGTATGAACTGCCGTTTGTTGGTAGCCTGACCACCGCGCGTAGAGCGTGCCCAACAGGGCAGTTGGATATTGGGCTTGCAGCAGCAGAAATTCGATTAAATGAGTGGTGGTGGTTTTGCCATTCGTTCCTGTGACGCCGACTAGCTTTAGCTTCTGAGCAGGATAGTCATAGAAGGCCGCAGCAATTTGAGCGCAAGCCTGAGCCATATCGGAGGCGGCAATGACGCAAGCCTGCTGAGACTCAATCGCCTTAGCTGTTTTGGTCGCGGCGGCTGGCGAAACTAATGCGGCAATGGCTCCAGCAGTGATAGCACTCGCCCAAAATTCGCCTCCATCAACACGGGTTCCCGGCATCCCAACAAAGAGATTTCCCGGTTGGCAAGCGTGAGAATTGGCAGAAATTCCTGTCACCTCCGCCTCCAAAGCCGGATGATCAGACAGCGTTATTTGAGTGGATAGAGCAGCCAAAAGCTCTTTCAGTTTCATTTCGACACTCCTTGCACCTATGGATGGAATGGTTTGGGCTAATCAGGATACAACTCAGCAGATCTGTTTGCGCCTATTGTGTCTCATTTTTCTCAAATTCTGTCCAATAGGTTTGTAACATCCGTTCCAGTTGGGGCACGCTTGCTCGTGGCGAAGGGCGAGGAAGACGGAGGAGTTGGGGAGATGAGGAGATAGGGGAGCGATCAAGCAGCAGGACAGGAATTTCGTATTGGTAAGCCTCGAACCAATCTTCACGAGTCGTAATGTCACGGATTTCTAGATCAAAAGAGAGGCTTTGGATTTGCTGCAACTTTTCCTGCAAGCCCTCACAGAGATGGCATCCCGGTTTGCTGTAGAGAATCAATCGCATAGTCGGCGTTCCGCGTTTGAGCTAACTTCTGCTGATATTCTCATTTTTCAGGCAGATTATATTCATTCAGACTTCGCAATTCCAAGCAGAGAGCACCCTATCAATTGATAACGTTAGGCATAATATTGGTTTTTCGAGAATTGATCATAGTAAGAATATCCAGAAAAGCTGGCTACCGTAACTTAGCGACCTGTGAGGTAATACTCTGTTTCGATACCCACACCTCAACTGCATATCCCAGGGTCACATTGATATCCAATTGATGGAGATGAAGGTGATGGAGATGAAGGCATTCTACCTGTTGCTACTCAAGATTTTGAAAGTTAAGGAACTTAGGGACTTTTTGATTCACTCACTAAGGTTAGGCTACCGTGTACACACAAGTTGAGATTCGCTTCGTTGCAGATTTCGCCCCCTAAATTTCCCATTCTAAGGGACTTCTCCAAGCCGATTGTGTCTTCAAAGTCTCCCACTGGTAGGGGATTTAGCGGGCTGAGAGGAGTTGTGTGTACACCGTAGGTAAGGTTAAGGAGAGTAGAAGTCATGCCTCTGTTCAACGAAGCCAACACCGTCGAAGCCTACCTCCGCAGCCTGCTGTGCCGTAAAACCGCGAAAAACTCTCCGCAAAATTCCGATATCAAGAAACTGACACCTGAACCAAGAAACGATGAATCACGAAACCATTTATCAACGATTGGGCATTTCTTACCATCAACTCGCTGAATTTTGTCAGCAATCACACATTGAGGAGCTTGCTCTCTTCGGCTCTGTCCTGCGTGACGACTTCCGCCCCGACAGCGACATTGATTGCTTAGTTACCTTTGCCCCCAACTCCAAAATTAGCCTGCTAGAGTTCATTGGCTTAGAAGAACAGCTTCAGGACTTACTGCATCGAAAAGTTGATTTGGTGCAAAAATCTGCCGTTGAAAAAGACCACAATTGGATTCGCCGCAAAGCAATTTTAGCCAGTGCACAGGTGATTTATGAATCGCGATCAGTCATATCTCAATGACTTTTGCAGATTTGCTGCCGAGATCTTGCGATTCGTGGAGCCTCTAGACGAAGTCAGTTTTGCAGCAGATTATAAAACCCAGCTAGCTGTGCTGTATGCTCTTTCGATCATTGGAGAGGCAACCAAAAACTCTCAGTTGAATTTCGGGAACAACACCCAACCATTCCCTGGAAACGGATTGCTGGAATGCGGGACAAATTAATCCACGATTATCGACAAGTGGATGTAGACATCATTTGGCAAGTTACCCAGATCGACATTCCCAACCTGCTCAACTGGATTCAGCCTTTACTTCCTGTTGAAGAATCACCAGACTCCTCTTTATGAACCCTTTCAACGAAGCCAACACCGTCGAAGCCTGCCTCCGCAGCCTGCTCTGTGGCAGCGCCATTGCGAATGCTCCACTTCCCAACCGCAATGGAAGCCGAGATACAGCAGAAATTCGCAAATTGCGTCAAGATATGAGACTGAAGCAAAAATCTGTTCGCTCTGTTTTACGGTTTCCCCTGCATTTCCATGATCGATCACCCCACTTTCTCTTCCGATCTGCCGCAAGATTTGCCTGAGCGTTTGGTTAAGCATACCGTTCGCTATGCCGATCATCGGTCGGTCGATCACGCGCAACTTACGCCGATGCTGCGCCACTATGTCGAAGTGAAGGATCAGTATCCTCACACTTTACTGCTGTATCGGGTGGGAGACTTTTTTTGAAACTTTTTTCCAGGATGCCATCACGGTTGCCCGCGAACTAGAGCTAGTGCTAACGGCAAAAGACGGCGGCAAAGAAGTCGGGAAAGTGCCCCTAGCAGGCATTCCTCACCATGCGCTCGATCGCTACTGTGCGCTGTTAGTTGAACGCGGCTATGCGGTGGCAATTTGCGATCAGACTGAAGACGCAGCGGACGTTCAGGGGCGACTGGTGCAACGCGAAGTAACGCGGGTGATTACGCCAGGAACCGTGCTGGAAGAAGGGATGTTGAACGCCCGACGGAATAACTTTTTGGCGGCAGTCGTCATTGCTGGAACGCATTGGGGTTTAGCATACGCGGATATATCAACTGGGGAGTTTCTGACCACGCAGTCGAGCCAACTCGAACAACTGACGCAAGAATTGATGCGGCTCCAACCGTCTGAAGTGCTCGTGCCGACGAATGCGCCGGATTTGGGGCGGTTGCTGCGTCCGGGCGACCGTAACGGACGAGCGCAAATAGCGGATGATTTGCCTGACTGCCTGCCGGCTCAGTTTTGCTACACCTTGCGATCTCAAATGCCGTTTACCCTCAGTGAAGCGCGGCAGCGTCTCTTAGAGCGGTTTCGGCTGCGCTCGCTGGAGGGTTTGGGCTGCGAGCATTTGCCCCTTGCGGTTCGGGCGGCAGGCGGACTGTTGGAATATCTGGAAGATACGATCAAGAGCGGTAAAGAGCAAAGCGGTGGAGAGCACCCCCTGCCGCCCACTTCCCCTTCAGCACAGGGAATTTTGCTGCAACCACTCTGCACCTACACGCTCACCGAATATCTGGTGATCGACCATCAGACGCGCCGCAATCTGGAAATTACCCAAACTGCCCGCGATGGCACTTATCACGGCTCGCTGCTGTGGTCGCTCGATCGAACCGTCACGGCCATGGGCGGACGCTCTTTGCGGCGCTGGCTGTTGCAGCCGTTGCTAGAGATTGCTGCCATCCAGGAGCGACAAGAAACCCTGCAAGAATTAGTGGAAAACGGCTCGCTGCGTCAATCGCTTCAGCAAATCCTCAAGCAAATTTATGACCTTGAACGCTTGACCGGACGCGCCGGATCGGGGACAGCCAACGCCCGCGATTTGGTTGCCCTCGCTGATTCGCTGCAAAAACTCCCGGAACTGGCTGCCTTAGTATCTCTGGCGCGTTCGCCCTACCTAACGCCGCTGCAAACCGTTTCGCCAGAGCTAGCCCAATTAGGAGAACGGTTGAAAGCCCATTTAGTCGATCATCCGCCGATTTATTTGACGGAAGGCAATTTAATTCGGTCGGGGGTGAACGCTCAACTCGATGCCCTACGGCAGCAAATTAGCAGTGACGAACAGTGGATTGCCAATTTAGAAACGAGTGAACGGCAGCGAACAGGAATTTCTAGCTTAAAAGTCGGCTATAACAAAACTTTTGGCTATTACATTAGTATCACTCGCGCCAAATCCACGGAGAAAGTACCAGAAGGCTACACGCGCAAGCAAACGTTAACCAATGAGGAACGCTACATCACCACCGAATTGAAGGAGAAAGAGTCAGCGCTTTTCACAGCCCAAACCGAGCTTGGCAAACTAGAATATGACATTTTTGTGAATCTGCGGGCGGAAGTTGGTGAGTATGCCGATCAGATTCGGACTGTAGCGAGATCGATTGCAGCCGTGGATGTGCTGTGCTCGTTTGCTGAAATTGCCGTGTATCAGGGCTACTGCCGCCCGCAGATGGTGCCCACTCGTGAAATTACGATTCTAGATGGTCGCCATCCGGTGGTAGAGCAATCTTTGCCATCCGGATTTTTTGTGCCTAATTCAGCCCAGTTGGGCAAACCTGCGGACACGAACAACCGTCCAGATTTAATCATCCTCACCGGCCCAAACGCCAGCGGAAAAAGCTGCTATTTGCGGCAAATTGGGCTGATTCAACTGATGGCGCAAGTGGGCAGCTTTGTGCCTGCCAGAGCCGCAACGCTAGGCATCTGCGACCGGATCTTCACCCGCGTGGGAGCGGTTGATGATTTAGCAACTGGACAATCTACTTTTATGGTAGAAATGAATGAAACTGCGAATATTCTCAACCATGCAACGCAGACCTCTTTGGTGCTGTTAGATGAAATTGGTCGAGGAACGGCAACATTTGATGGATTGTCGATTGCGTGGGCCGTGGCAGAACATTTGGCAACAGAAATTCAAGCTCGCACCATTTTTGCCACCCACTATCACGAACTAAACGAACTCGCGTCAATTTTGCCGAATATCGCCAACTATCAGGTGGTGGTGAAAGAACTGCCCGATCAGATTATCTTTCTGCATCAGGTGCGTCCCGGTGGAGCTGACCGCTCCTACGGCATTGAAGCCGGACGATTGGCGGGTTTGCCTGCATCCGTGATCCAGCGAGCCAAGCAAGTGATGGGGCAAATCGAACAGCACTCTAAAATTGCGGTTGGGCTGCGCCACGGCGGCACGAAAGTCAACCCCACAAAAGCCCAAGAGAAAACCGAGCGCTATCCATCTAAACCAGAACCGAAAACCCAAAACAACGCCGTCGATCAGCTTGATATTTTTGGAGATTAACCCGATATTCAGGGAATCGCCAATTCTAAAAGTTCGCAAAAAGTGCAGATCGGGTATCCTACCTCCTAACACCCGATCGCGGTGCAATCCTCTGCCATCGATACGCCCACCTTCCTATGGATGCTCCCCAAAACGCGGATCGTGATTCATCTCAACCGCTGAAAGCTTCTCTACAAGCCGGATTAGCCGCTCTCAAGCAAAAAAATTACTTGGCGGCCATTGCCCATCTGCGAGCTTGCCAAACCAGCCCAGATGCCGCAACCCGCTTAAAAGCTGAGATGGGATTAGTCAAGGCTTACGTCCGCACTCATCAAAACGATGCCGCGATTCCCCTCTGCCAACTGCTTCAAGATCACCCCAACCCGCAAGTGCAAGCATGGGTCAGACAAACCCTCACCGAATTGCACTCAGTGTCTCCTCCCATCCGTGACGCTGAAAGCAACGATATAACTGGATTTGTGCCGCGTTCTTCCGAGCCTCGCATCGCTCCTCAACCCGACCCCACCGGATTTGTGGCGCGAGCAGATGCGTCTCGCGTTGGTGTGCCACACTCATCCCGAACCCATTCACCACCAGCCAGCGCATCCCCAGCAGTTCCCAGCCAGAAAACCCGCTTCACCAACCGCCCGCAGCCCCCTCAAGTCCGGTCATCCCCCCCTGAAGCCACCCCCCCATCTCCCCCATCTCTTATCCCCACCCCACCCCTCTGGCGCAACGCCGGCCGCTCCTCAAAATGGTCTACTCTAGGAGCCGTCGATGCTTCAGGGCTGTGGGCGTTGCAAGTCGGCTCGGTGGCGCTGTTGTTTTGGTTGCTCGATACCCTGACTCGGTGGCTGCTGGCAACATGGAACAGCGTTTCGATCTGGATGTATGTGTTGATTGGCATTCCACGCCTACTTCTACCCACCAACTTGAGCGGAGCCATTGCAGTCATCCTGTTCGGACTGGTGGCGGCTTCTCCTTGGCTGCTGGATGTCGTGCTGAGACAGTACAAACGACAGCCCTTTAGTTTGGCTCAGTTAGAGCAGAGTGCTCCAGAGGCGAGCCGTTTACTGAAGCGCGTTTGTGGGCAACGTCACCAGCCCGTCCCCACCTTGCACCTCCTGCCCACTGCTGCCCCCCTTGCCTTCACCTATGGCTACTTATCGCAGCAATCCCGTCTGGTGCTGAGCCAGGGCTTATTAGACCAACTCAACGATGACGAAATTGCGGCGATTTTGGCAGGCGAACTGGCGCACCTCCGCTACTGGGATTTTGGCATCATGTCTGCCTTAACGCTCATCGCTCAGTTGCCCTATCTGGTCTACTGGCACGTCGCCAACTGGGGCAATCGCCAGCCCGATCGGGTTCTGCAAACCGTGGCAGCGGCTGTTTCGTCCCTCGCCTATGGGCTGTTTTGGCTATTACGCCTGCCGACTCTGTGGCTGTCGCGGGTGCGGCTTTATTACAGCGATCGATGGGCCGCAGAACTCACAGGCAACCCCAACGGACTCACCCGCGCCCTGCTAAAATCTGCCATCGGCATAGCCCAAGACATTCAGCAGCAGCAACACACCAGCCCCCTGCTGGAAAGCTTCGAGATGCTAATGCCCGTCGGTTATCGCACTGCCCTCACCCTTGGCAGCCTCTATGCAGGCGACCCTACCCTACTAAACTGGGATCGGCTCAATCCCGATACCGCTTGGCTCATCATCAACAACACCCATCCGCCCCTCGGCGATCGATGCAGCTTGCTCATGCATTACGCTCAAACATGGCGGCTCCCACCCGAATTAAACTGGGACATCGGCAAGCCAAGTCTTTCCCCCTCTCCAAAATCCAAAATCCAAAATCCAAAATCGCTGCATCGTCGCCTCCTCCTGCAAGGCGCGCCTTTCTTCGGAATTCCGGTGGGTTTGATGGCAGCATTCCTGCTCTGGATGGTAGGCTGGCTGGCTGGACGACTGGGCTGGGCAGGGTTGAGTTGGTTAGCCGGCGATCGGTCAATTCTCGTAGCGTGCTGCCTGCTCGGATTCAGCATCGGCATGTTCTTGCGGATCAATCCTTTTTTCCCCGATATCAAACGCTCTACCCTGGAAACTGAGCCAGTTTTGGCAACTTTGCTCACCGATCCGCAAGCGCTGCCGGTAGACAGTTACCCCGTGCGGCTGCCAGGAACCCTGCTCGGACGGCGCGGCTTCCTCAACTGGCTCTACCAAGACTTGATGCTCCAAACGCCAACAGGAGTGATTCGGCTACACTACACCTCGCGCGGGGGTTGGCTGGGCGACCTGTTTCCCAAAGCCATGCGTCCGCCTGCCCTCATTAACCAGTCCATTGTTGTAACAGGCTGGTTCCGACGCGGCGCTACCCCTTGGATCGATGTAGAAACCTTGCAAACCCCAACCGGCAAAACTCTCCGCAGTCATCACCCGATTTGGTCAACCCTTGTGGCTAGCGCAGCCGCTCTGTTGGCGATCTACGTCATCTTTCGAGGCGGAAGTTAATCGCTTGGAGCGATTGGAAGCTTAGGGCGCGTCATCCATTCGTGATCAAATCAGGGTCAAATCAGGGTCAAATCAGGGTCAACCGTTGATGGCATCTGCCGGATCGCGCTCGCCCGCAAAAATAAAGGGGCTGTCGTGCCATCGTCAGGGGGCTAGTTGGAATGGATCACAGCCCCTAGAGATCAGACTGACGCAATTCAGACTTCTTAGCCTCTCCTGCCCCTCACGTTTAGGAGACAGATCCCCCAAGTCCCCAAAGTTCTTCGAGAGCTTGAACCCGCTTCACTGAAAAATCGAGCCATCGGGCAGCCTAGCGCCAGTCAACGTCGCGCCCTGAAGGTTGGTGCAGCCGCCGAAGTTGAAGCTCATCGTTGCGCCTCGTCCATCGGCATCAAAGTTGAAATCCAAAAGATGTTCTCGGCTCTGCACTGCGTCCAAACTAGCAGAGTCAACGGTCAAATCTACGTTGGCAGTTTCTTGATCAGCCCGCAAATTGAAATTCACCGTAGCACAGCCAAGCTCGGCATTAGTCAGATTCGCTTGCGACAAGTCAGCATCTATGAGAATTGCGTTTTCTAGCTTCGTGCCTTCCAGGTTGACGCCCCTTAAATCGGCTGCTTCGAGGTTTACCCCCCTCAGATCAAGCCCTGCCAAATTAGCACCGCGCAAATCACAGCCAACACATTCCTTGTTGTCGAGTAACTGCTGCACCAAATGGCGTTGGGCATCATGACGAGAACTATAGTGAAAAGCAGGAATGACGAACATCCCCACAACTGTGACGGCGACTAGATACTTTAGTTTCATAGTGTCAGAACCAGACGATTTCCAGGTGAGATTGGGATGAGATTGAACCCATTCTGGCAATTGCTACATCAATTTCGAGTTCAGTTACGGACTCAGGGCTGAACTCATCGGTGAGCCGCTCCAAAACTTTGCCATCAAACCTGGGAACACTGATTCTTAAGTCAGATTCTTAAGTCAGAACCCGCTTATTTAGCTTGTCCTACATTAACCGATGGAAACGCCTATATTATCGATTGTCACACCGACTCGCGGCAACTTTAGCGACGATTGGTTTAGCCAACTGCTCGCCGTTCAGGGACAAGTGCAATTTGTTTTGGTCTACCCTCCCGGCGCGGTGGTGAAGCCAGTCTCTGATCCAAGGGTCAAAACGGTAGTGAGTCCTGCCAAGGGTGAAGTGATGCAGCGGCTCACCGGCTTGCTGAACGCCAGCGGGCAATATGTGATGGCGCTCGACGATGATGATTTTGTCCATCCCGATGCCATGCAGGTGATAGCGGAATATTTCGAGCGATTTCCCGACAGTTGGGTTTTACGGCTAGCCATGGAAAAGCTAGACTTTGAAGCGCAAGATCAGATCCGCAGACCCTGGACTGCCCTACCAACCGTCAACCCTCTAACGGTTGCTGATCGTCGCAGTGCGTCTGACCTGACCGTTTTGCAGACGATCCCTATTGCGCCTTTACAAAATCCGTTTGACTGGCGGTATCTTGTTTCTCCGCTGCTCGACCGACGCGATATGCACGGCCCCCACATCGAAAACTTCAACAACAAAGTGTGGAGAAACGACTATGTGCAGCCCGCCCTAGCAGATTTATCCAACACCATGCGGTTAGTCGGGGCATTAAGCTGGATGCCTTTCTGGAGCTTGGATCGGCTCCTAGGTTTGTTTATTCAGGCGCGCTACTTTGAGCCAGGAAAAATAGTCGGACATTGGATGCCTGCACCCGCTCAAATCAGATATGTCGTCATGCCTCAAGAGCTAAAGCGAGAATTTCGGCTGATTTTGCCAGCCGATGCCCTGCTCGTCAAACGCTTTCCTCAATACGGCTATTTCTGGAATCTATTTTGCGATCAGTTTTGGGCAGCAGCTCGGAGAATTTTGCGAAGCTGAACTAGGCACCAGCAATAGGGCGCGTCATCCAATCAGGGTCAAATCAGGGTCAAACACTTGCCGCATTCGCCGGATCGCGCCCGTTCCCCCAAACAGGTGACGGGCTGTCGCCTTGCCATCGTCAGGGTTAGAGCTGGAAGGGATGACAGACCCTAGCAAGATGAACACCCCGATCCCATTAGCTGAATGAGCAGGGATAAATCGCCAATTCCTTAAATCCCGTAGTTTCGTCGTATTCTCGTTCAAACCGAAGTTGAGGCAAAACGCCAATCACAATTTCGGCAGTGGTGTAGATGAGGCAGCCCTCTAGCAAATGGCCGCCAATCGTCGCTCCTGTAGAATCGGCAATTGCAAGGTGATAGTGTGACCCGTTGGTAGACATAACGCCCGTCAGCGACACAATCTCAAAATGCCCCTGATAAACCGTTCCTCCAGGCTGATTGGCATGACGAAGAGTGGCTTGCGTCAAACTGCCCACACAGGTCACGATGCAAGCTGCCATCAATGCCTGCTGACGCACGAACTGATCAAGCTCTGACTTCAAATCTTGCTGGGGCTTCAGGCGAATCGCAAAGGCATTCATGGGGTAGAAGACAGAATGTTACAGGGGGAAGGTTAGGAGACTCCAGTTTAGGAAGCTAACCAGTCTAGGAAGCTAAATTGAGACAAATTTTCAGATAGACTTGGCAAAAACTTGAGGTCATGGAACTTCTTCAGCCTTCAGCCCCTCTGCCTTCTCTCCCTAAAGCTGACGAGATTCTAGTGCGGCGGCAAGACGATTGGCTGCATCGGCTAGTTGCTGCTGTGGATCAGGAGGGGCAACAGTTTCTTCTTCGCGCTTAAATCGCTCTAGCGCTTTAATAATTAGGAAGACGACAAAGGCAATGATTAAAAAGTTAATGATGGCAATCAGTAAGTTGCCTGCTGGCCATTCTTTGACCCTGTCAATCCCCAAGTTGCTTAAGACTGGAGTTAAGACGGCATCCATCACTAGCGTGACAATTGCATCAACAATTTGCCCAAATGCACCTCCAAGCACGACTGCAACTGCTAGATCAACCACGTTGCCACGCTTGATAAATTCCTGGAAGTCTCTTAAAAAACCAGTTGCTCTGCGTCTTGCCATGAGATTAATTCCTTGTTCACCTGATAATTCACCTGTTTTGCTGACAACAGAAAACTCTGTTGAAAAAATAATAGAGCATCATCCAAAAAATGAGAATGGCGTTCTTTACAAACTCGCCTTTCAGGTAAGTGCCAAAAATAAGCTGGCTGTGGTGTGAGTTTCGGCTGCCCTTAACCTACCAACCTCACTGGGCACTGGGTAAAAGAACGTTTCCCATCCTGCCACTCAGAATTCAGCGTTTGGTGAGCATGTTGCCTGTTACCGTTGAATTGTTACCGTTGAATGATGAACGTTGAGTAGCTGTAGCCATCAGGTTTAGGACAGGCTGAACGGTTGCAATGTCCCCCTGTCAGTCATAGACCTTCTGCCTCCTCTGCCCTCTGCTATGCTTCAGAAATCACTTCAAGTCCAGCAAGCCCTCTTCTTTCGATTTAGGATCAAAGCGAATCGGCATTTTGACGCCTCGCTGCTCTAAGGCTGCCAACACTTCGGCTTCTACTCGGCGGGCGACCTGCTTCAAGGCTTTCGTTCTACCCAAATCGTCACTCGCAGCATAGGTAGCCTGCTCTTCAGGAGTCATGCGAACTTTGGCGTCAATCGGCTGATTCCACTGCTCGGCGTCTGTGCCGTTTCCTGCTGGCGTCGTGCCATTTTCAGCGATCCAGGCATCGCAGATCTCTTGGAGAATGGTGCGGTTGGGGCGCTCAATCGTTTGCACCTTTAGCCAATGGCACTCCTGCGGTTTGCGGATCAAATGCTGCCTTAAGCTAAGGGAAACATCGCGGGAATAGCCAACGCACTGCAACGTTTTGGTTTGATCAAAAATGGCATAAATTCCAACTTTGCCATCAAATTGATCGGTGATTTGCCCTTCTGGATTGATAAACGCAATTTCATTTAGATCAGCAAGCGTTGGCAGATTGGTATGAGGAGATATCATAAGCATTCTAAAAGTTGCGAGTCATATTAAGGAGTTGCAAAACGATGTGATCACTAAGAGACTGTTTGTAAATGAATTTGAAGAGGCTGAAACGGGCTTCAAGACTTGCTCCTACCCTACCTCTAGAAAGGAGGGAACCGAGCCAAAAGTCTGAAGTCCCCCTTTGAAGGGGGAG